>JBKBKV010000019.1:0-3521 GCA_046294495.1 Dehalococcoidia bacterium
TACTCCCCTACCGCCACCGCTCTATCACTACCTTCTGCTCTGTGTAGAAGCCCACCGCGTCGCGTCCTTGCCCGTTAAGCACGCCGAAGAAACTCTCTTTCCATCCGCTGAAGGGGAAGAAGGCCACCGGCGCCGGCACCCCTATGTTTATCCCTACATTCCCTACAGGCACCTGGCTCCGAAACTGGCGTGCAGCGCCCCCACTACGGGTAAAGATGCTGGCGGCATTGCCATAGGGATTGGCAGCGATGACCTGGATTGCCTCGTCTAGGGTTTGGGTGTGCATCAGGGTGAGCACAGGGCCGAAAATCTCGGTGTGCATAAGGGAGCTGGACAGGGGGACATCCTCCAGAATGGTGGGGCGGATGAAGTTCCCCTGCTCGTAGCCGGGGATGTGGGGGTTGCGTCCATCCACCACAGCCTTTCCCCCCTCCTCTAGCCCCTGAGCGATAAGCCCCTCAATGCGCGCTTTGCTTTGGCGGGTGATAACAGGCCCCATCTCTACTCCTTCATCCAGTCCATACCCCACCCGTAGGGATAGGGCCCTCTGGGTGATGGCTTCCCGGAATGGGGCGTGGGCCTCGCCCACCGTTACCGCAACCGAAGCAGCCAGACACCGCTGGCCGGCGCACCCGAAAGCGCTCTCGGCCATGGCTCTCGCGGCCAGGTCCATATCGGCGTCGGGCATAATGACCACATGGTTCTTGGCCCCCGCCTGGCATTGCACACGCTTGCCGTTGGCTGCAGCCCGCGCATAGATGTAGCGGGCCACAGGGGTTGAGCCCACCATGCTGATGGCCCGCACTTGGGGATGGTCAAGGAGGGCGTCCACCGTCTCTTTGGCGCCGTTCACCAGGTTCACCACGCCCGGGGGCAGGCCAGTTGCTTCCAGTAACTGGAAAAGGCGCTGGGCGGTGAGAGGCACCTTCTCCGAAGGCTTGAGAATGAAGGTGTTGCCGCAGGCGATGGCGTAGGGCAGGAACCATAGGGGAATCATAGCGGGGAAGTTGAAGGGGGTGATAGCGGCGACAACCCCCAAAGGCTGGCGAAGCACCGCCTCGTCTATGCCCTGGACTATGTCCTCGGAGTTATATCCTTGCATCAGGATGGGGATCCCACAGGCAACCTCCACATTCTCTATTCCACGCCGCACCTCCCCTTTGGCCTCTGCCAGGGTCTTGCCGTTCTCCTTCACGATTAGGCGCGCCAACTCGTCCAGATGTGCCTCAAGAAGAGCCTTGAGGCGGAAGAGGTATTGCACCCGCTCCACCGCAGGGGTGCGTGCCCATTGAGGGAAGGCGGTGATGGCCGCTTGCACCGCCGCATCTACCTGATAGGGACCGGAAAGGGGTGTGTGGGCGAGCAACTCATTGGTGGCCGGGTTAGTAACTTCCACGGAGTGGTTGGCCTCGGCAGCGCGCCATTGGCCGTTGATGAAGTTGAGCACGACCTTGTCTGCAGGCATGGCCCCTCCTCATTGCGGGCGTCGTCGGCACTTATTGTAAAACGCCCCAAAATAGGTGGTCTACCGCCCCCCTACGCTACTCGCACAGAGAGCAGTTCCCCCAACGCCTTGAAAAGGTCTACCCATACCTTTGCCTCCCCATCCCCTTGCTGGGCACGATGTTGGAAGTCGGGATAAACGGTCTTCAGGAGGGTGTAGTAGGTGTTCTGGAGGTTCCACAGGTCTGGGGCGAAGGGCAAGGAGCGAGCCACCTCCACGGCGTCCCGCATGTCTTTCAGGAGGGGGATGTCATCCGGGGTGTCGGCCAGGCGAGCCATAAGGCGCTCCAGGGCCTGGCGCAGGAGCAGGGAGAGCAAGTCCCTGTCCAGGCCCACCTGCCAGTCCTGGGCCTCCTGCACTAGGGATGTGATACGCCCCAGGTCCAAGCCGTTGCCGTTAAGGGCCCTGCGCAGGTCGGCGTTGATGGCTACCTCGGCCGCCCGACGCAGGGCGCGGGGCAGGGGATAGCCTAACCCGGACAGGAAGCGCATCAACGGGTGGTGGCGCTGGTAAAGTTGCCGGTAAGCAGTTTCCGCTTCCTCTACGGTGGATTGGAGAATTAGATTGAGGATCCTTCGCTGTTCGTCCCGGAAGAGGGAGCGCAGGGAGTAGGTTGCAGCCCCGTAGTTCTTCTCCAGGATGGAAAGGGCGCTGGGGATGTCTGCGCGGAGGAAGGCGCTTTTCAAGGCTTCTGCCAGCAAGCGGTGTGCCTCGTGTCCGGGGAAGTCGCTCACCCCCCCGACCAGGTTGTGGCCCCCGAAGTGTAAGACAGCTGAGCAAAGGCGGGACGACTCCAGGGTTATCTGAGAAGTAACCTTTACTCTCCCTACGGCGAGGCGGTTTTCACCCACATTCAGGGTCTCATAGTCCTCTTGCTCCACGGTGTAAGAGTAAACAGTTGCCTGGACAGGATAGGGCTGGAAGAGGGCGCTGACAGCGTAGTGGGCCGCCACTCGCTTCAAGTCCACCATGGCGGGGCGGACAAACTTGTCGTAGATGTGGCGTCCGTCCTTATGCTCTGCCAGGTTGCTCTTGGCCCGCTCCAGGATGCGCAGGAAGTCCGGCTCCAGGGGCCTCCGGAACAGCTCCTCCCCCAGTTGAAGGGCGCGGGCAGCATACTGGAGCACCTGCACGGTTTCCAGGCCCGAGATGTCGTCGAAGAACCAACCACAACTGGTATACATCAGCATGGCGTGGCGCTGGAGTTCCAGCAGTTTCAGCAGGGTAACTTGCTCCTCTTCCGACAGGGGGTGGGTGGCGTGCCGACTCAGGAACTCCTGGCGCGCCTGGGGGGAGCGGTCTATCACCAGCGAGATATAGTCGTTGCGTGCCTCCCAGGGGTCTTTCACCAGGTGGCTGGCCGCCTCTTCGTAGAGGGGGATGAGAGTGTCCCGAAGCCAGTCCATGCTCTCGCGGAGGGGGGCGCGCCACTCCTGGCTCCACTCGGGGTGGCGTCCCGTGTTGCACCCACACCCTTTGCGCCAGCGCTCTACACCGTGGGCGCAACTCCACGAGGTGTTTTCAACGATTTCCGCCTGGCTGGCCGGGGGGTGCTTGGTTAGGTATTCCCCGTAGACAGTTAGGCGGGCCAGCCCCCTGCTCTCAATAGCGTGCAAGGCGTAGGCCAGGGCCATATCCCCGTGGGGGCGGTGGTGGCCATAGGTCTCGCCATCGGTGGCGATGTGGACAATCTGGGGCCAGGGTCGCCCATCTCGGAAGGTGCTCGAGAGGCGGTGGGCGAAAGCCTCTCCGCTCTTCAGAAGGTCCTGAAAGGCCACGGCATGGGCAATGGGGCCGTCGTAGAAGAAGACGGTGATGGTGCGCCCGGAGGGGAGGTGCACTGTATAGGGAGTGGTGGGGTCTATTCCCCCGTTGCACTCCTGCCAGGGGCCAGCGCCGTGGCGGAAGCGCCGTGCCTGGTGGGGGGCCAGAATAGTGAAGCGGATGCCCAGTTCCGCCAGGATCTCCAGCGTCTGGGTGTCTACCGCCGTCTCGGGGAGCCACATGCCTTCAGGCA
>JBKBKV010000019.1:3621-33930 GCA_046294495.1 Dehalococcoidia bacterium
CCTGTGCAGCGGCCGAGCCGTGCCCAGAGAAGGTCTGTTGGCTTTGTTTGTCGGCTTGCAGGATGGCCTGGTAGGTCTCCGGGGCGTGGCGCTCCATCCAGGCCAGAAGGGTTGGGCCAAAGTTGAAGCTTATCTTTGCGTAGTTGTTGACGATAGCGGTGATGCGCCCAGCCTGGTCAAGGATGCGAGAGGCGCTGTTGGGGGCATAGCATTCAGCGGTAATGCGCTGGTTCCAGTCGTGGTAAGGGAACGCCGAATCCTGGAGTTCAATCGCCTCCAGCCAGGGGTTCTCCCTGGGGGGTTGATAGAAGTGGCAGTGGATACATACATACCGTTCCATCGCTTCAGCCCCAGACGCCTAAGGAGTTGTCTCTCGGGCCTCCTGTAAGGCGTGGTTTTTGAGGAAAAGGATAGCCAAGGGGGGCAGGGTCAGTTCAAGGGAATAGGGGCGGTTGTGAAAGGGAATTGGCGTGGCTTCTACGCCCCCCAGGTTGCCCACGCCACTGCCACCGTATTCCTGGGCGTCGCTGTTTAGTAGTTCGCGCCAGAAGCCCGGGTATGGCACGCCCACCCGGTAACCGAAGCGAGGCACTGGCGTGAAGTTACATACCACAACAATGGGGGTATGGGGGGCGTGCCCCCGGCGCAGGAAGGAGATAACGCTCTGTTGGGCATCGGCGCAGTCTATCCACTCAAAGCCGCCAGGGGCGCAGTCTTGCTGGTGAAGGGCAGGTTCCTGGCGATAGAGGCGGTTCAAGTCGCGCACCCACCGTTGCACCCCTCTGTGCATAGGCGAAGCCAGCAGGTGCCACTCCAGGCTCCCCTCATGCTCCCACTCTCGTTCCTGGCCGAACTCACCCCCCATGAAGAGGAGTTTCTTGCCCGCCTGGGCATACATGTATCCCAGGAGCAGGCGAAGGTTGGCGAACTTCTGCCACGGGTCCCCAGGCATCTTACCCAGGAGGGAGCCTTTACCATACACCACTTCATCGTGGGAGAGGGGGAGGACATAGTTCTCCGAAAAGGCATACTGTGAACGGAAGGTCAAACGGTCGTGGTGGTATTTGCGGAAGATGGGGTCGTGGCGGAAGTAGTCCAGGGTATCGTGCATCCAGCCCATGTCCCACTTGAGGCCGAAGCCCAACCCCCCCAGGTAGGTGGGACGAGAGACCATGGGCCAGGCGGTGGACTCCTCGGCGATGGTGTGCACATCAGGGTAGTTGCGGTAGACCTCTTCGTTGAGGCGGCGCAGGAAGGCGATGGCCTCCAGGTTCTCCCGCCCCCCATACTCGTTGGGCAGCCACTCCCCCGGCTTGCGGGAGTAGTCCAGGTAAAGCATGGAGGCCACGGCGTCTATGCGCAGGCCGTCGGCGTGGTATTTGTCCAGCCAGAAGAGGGCGCTGCTGATGAGGAGACTGCGCACCTCGTAACGCCCGTAGTTGAAGATGAGGCTGTGCCACTCGGGATGGAGGCCCTTGCGGGGGTCTGCGTGCTCGTAGAGTTGGGTGCCGTCAAAAAAGGCCAGGGCGTGGGCATCGCTGGGAAAGTGGGATGGCACCCAGTCCAGGATTACGCCGATGCCGTTCTGGTGCATGTGGTCAACAAGGAACATGAAGTCCTGAGGGGTGCCGTAGCGGCTGGAGGGGGCAAAGTAGCCGGTGATTTCGTAGCCCCAGGAGCCATAGAAGGGGTGCTCCATAACCGGCAGGAACTCCACATGGGTGAAGCCCATCTCCTTGACATAATGGGCTAGAAGGGGGGCTACCTCCCGGTAGGTGAGGAAACGCCCCCCTTCGCCCCGCATCCAGGAGCCCAGGTGCACTTCGTAGATGGACACGGGAGTGTCCAGGGCGTTGCGCTGGCGGCGATGGGCCATCCATTCCCTGTCTCCCCACGGGTAGTCCAGGTCCCAGACTATAGAGGCGGTTTTAGGGGGTGTCTCGCAGAAAAAGGCGAGGGGGTCGGCCTTGTCGGCCTGGAAGCCGTTGCGAGAGCAGATGTGGAACTTGTATAGGCTCCCTGTGGGCACGCCAGGGATGAACCCCTCCCAAATGCCCGAGTGCCCCCTAGGGCGCAAGGGGTGGCATCCCTTCTCCCAGCCGTTGAAATCGCCTATAACCGACACCTGCTCCGCATTGGGCGCCCACACAGCGAAGTATATGCCCCTCTCTCGGCCCACAGACAGCGGGTGCGCCCCCAATTTGGTGTAGATACGGTAGTGGGTGCCCTCATTGAAAAGGAACAGGTCCAGGTCTGAAAGGAGGCTGACATCGTAGCGCACGGATGGGGTGCTCATGTCTGGCCCTCGGGGGTGTAGGCAGTGAGGAGGTATTGGTGGAGCATGCGTTGGGCGGTGAAGTATGAGCCATTGTGGGCGATGGCACACCGCATCACCTGGGTGTAGGCCCTGGGCTGATGGTAGAACATAGGGAGAATGACACGCTCCAGTTTATCGTAGAGGGCGTGGGCCTCCTGCGCGGGGTTGCTCTCCGGCTTTCGCCCGCCGATGGCCCAGCCGGTAACGCCTTCTATGTGGCCCTCCAACCACCAGCCGTCCAGGATACTGAGGCTAGGGACGCCGTTGAGTGCGGCTTTCATCCCACTGGTGCCGCAGGCCTCCAGGGGTTTGCGGGGGGTATTGAGCCACAGGTCTACCCCGGCGCATATCTTGGCTGCCAGCGCCATATCATACTCTTCCAGATATACTACCGGGAGGCTGTCTCCAAGCGCGGCAGCGGCCTGGAAGACCTTGCGAATGAGGGCTTTGCCTTCGGCATCTTTGGGGTGGGCCTTGCCCCCAAAAATCACTTGCATACGCCCCACCCGCTCCACAATCTGGCGCAAGCGTGCCAAGTCGGAAAAGAGGAAGTCCATGCGCTTGTAGCCTGTGGCCCGGCGGGCGAAGCCGATGGTGAACACGGAGGGATCGATTCGTCGCCCAGTGCGCTGCTCTACCTCCCCCAGGAGGGCGTGCTTGGCTTCCAAGTGGGCCTGCCAAATGTCTTCCAGGGGGATGGCATTGGCATAGCGCAGTAGGAAGTTATCCCTCTGCCAGCCCTTGAGATAGCGGTCGTAGAGGGAGTGGAAGGGGGGAGAGACCCAGGTAGTGGCGTGGACACCGTTGGTGATAGCGTGGAGGCGGGTGTGGGGGAACATGGCCTGGGCTACCTCCCGGTGGCGGGCGGAGACGGCGTTGAGCCAGCCAGCCAGGGATATGGCCAGGCGGGTCATATCTAATGTGTTACTCTCCAGACAGTCAAGGGCCCTCAATACGGCTGTGTATCTTTCCCCCAGAACAGCCCTGACCACGGGCCGGGGGAAGCGGTCGTGGCCGGCAGGCACAGGGGTGTGCGTGGTAAAAACGCACCGGCGTCGGACAGCCTCAATGTCTGCCGGGGTGGCGGTGGAACGCCCCTGGGTTGCCAGGCGCTCTTCCAGAAGGGCCAGTGCTACTAACGCCGTGTGCCCCTCGTTCATATGGTAGATGTTCACCTGGCACCCGAGGGCGCGCAGTAGGGCAACACCTCCCAGCCCCAGAACCGCCTCCTGGAGCAGGCGGTAGCGCCGTCCTCCGCCATAAAGGCAGTCGGTGATGGCCCTGTCAACGGGATGGTTCTCCGGGATGTCTGTGTCCAAGAGATACACAGGCACACTGCCGCCGTCTATGCCTTGCACCCGATAAAGCCACGCCCTAACCTGCACTGCCCTCCCCGAAAGGGTAAGGGTAACCTGTTGGGGCACCGGCTCCAGGATTTCCTCTGGCGACCAGGAGGAAGGGGTCTCGTGCTGGCCCCCCAGGGGGCCGAGGTGTTGGCGGAAGTAGCCCTTGCGATGCACCAGGGAGATGCCCAGCATAGGGATACCCATATCAGCGGCGGCCCGCAAAGTATCGCCGGCCAAAACCCCTAACCCTCCGCTGTAGGTGGGGATGGTGGGGGTGAGGGCCATCTCCATGCAAAAATAGGCAATGACAGGGCGGAGATCCTGATTGCTCATAAGGGTGCTATGTCCTGGGGCGGGCTAGGGCTATCTGGCGGAGCGTCCCCACTACCGGGGGCAAGTGGATGAACTCCTCTAAGGAGTAACGGGCCTTTCTGCGCCAGTTGGGACGCTCTACGGTGGTGCCCGGGACATTCTGAGGCTGGCGTTCCAACCATAGGTCTTCTAGGTTCACGATAAGGAAGGCGGCTGGGCTGTGGGCCAGAAGGGCCAGGCAGGCCTCCAGCACCCGTTGCGGGTCGTTGGGGTTCCCTGTGAGCCACCCTTCCCGCTGGAGAAAGGTAACCAGGGCTTTCTTGAGGGTTTGGCGCCAAGCCTTTTCCCGTGCAACGCCAGCCGCGTCTAGCAGACCCAGGGCGTGGCGGTCCTCTATGTCGTCACCGTGCCAGAAGGCGGCGAAGGGGGGCATATCGTGGGTGTTCAGAGAGGCGACGACTTGCAGAGGCATAGGGGCGAGTGGCTGGTGGGGCGAGGGAGCCAGTTGGAACTGGAGCACGAAGGATCGGTAAAGGGCATGACAGGCCATGGCCGGGCGCACCTCCGGTGGCACGGTGCCCAAGTCCTCCCCAACTACCACGACCCGGTGCCGCTGGGATTCTAACGCCAGGATAGCATAGAACTCCTCGGCAGGATAGCGCACATAGACGCCCTCTTTGGCCTCCATGCCTTTTGGAATCCAGAAAAGGCGGTGCAGGCCCATTACATGGTCTACACGCAGGATGCCTGCGCAGCTGAGCAGGTGGCGTAGGCTGGCAATGTAGTAGCGGTAGCCTTGCTGGCGCAGTCGTTGGGGATGCAAGGGGGGGAACCCCCAGTTCTGCCCTTTGCTAAAGAAGGCGTCTGGCGGGGCGCCCGTTGAGGCCCCTTCTACGAACAGGTCCCTCTCCTTCCAGGTGTCAAGACCATCGGGATGGACACCCAGGGGGAAGTCCAGCAGGAGACGAATGCCGCGCTGGCGCGCCGCTTGAGCCACGCTATCCATCTGCTGATGGGCCAGCCATTGGACATACTGATAGTAGAAGGCACGGCAAGGGTCATAATCCCCTTCCACTATCTGGCCGGTGCGCAAGGGCGAGGGCCATTGTTGCCAGGGGGTGCGCAGTTTTTCGTATACGGCGCGGAATCGGGCGTAGGTGTCTACCCAGGGGTGGGTTTCCAAGAAGCGGTGGAAAGCGGTGGCGCGCTGAGGGATACCCTGCCGATGCGCCTGGAACCAGCGGGCGAGGGTCTCCAACACCTGGCGCTTGGCCCCCATCAGGGCACGATAGTCCACCAGGGGTGAAGCGGAGAAGGCGTCTATCTGGCGCAGGAATGAGGGTGAAGCCAGGAGGGATTGGGCTTCGGGGCAGTGCTGCAGTTCGGGGATAGAGGCGATGTCTATGTAGAACTCGTTCCAGAGGAGGCGGCTGACGGGGGCATAGGGGCTGGGGTGGCAAGGCTCCTCCAGGAAGGTCGCCAGCAGGGGCAGGGTGGCAACGACGCTTCCTCCCAGGTCGGCTACCCACTGGGCGAGGGCGGCCAAAGCGGCGTAGTCGCCGCTTCCCCAGCCCCTACGGGTATGCAAGGCGTAGAGGGGGAGGAAAACCCCCCAGGCGGGGCGCTCTTCACCGGGAGGTGGGGTGAATGCCTTTAGAGGCGCGGAGATGATCAGGGATTCTACAGCCTGCCCAGGCAACTCCAGGACGAGGCGGTGGTAGCCCCAGGGTAGGCTCCCCGGCGAGGGCAGATGCTTCACTATGTAGCGAACGCCCTCTACCTGGGCGGCGCTGGTTGTAAGCAGGGCCTGGGCGGGCCACTCCCAGCGGCGCACCTCGCCCCGCTCATCCTGCAGGTGGGCTACTAGTGTAGCGGAAGCGGCCGATGCCGGCAGGCGGACCTTCAAAGGCAAGGGTGTGCCGTTCCAGGCCACGATCACAGGGTCTGCCATCTGTCGCCACAACTCCTGGCGGCGCTGGCGGAGGGCCGAGGGAACATCTTTAAGGCTTGCCAAAGGAGCGCCCAAGGCCTGCAAGACGGCCAGGAGGCTCGTTGGGGAGGCTTCGCGGCGTTGCTGGGCCGCATCGGTATATGCCGTTTGGACGCCGTATAGGCGAGCCAGTCTGGGGAGAAGGTGCCAGCCAGTGCTGTCCATCCACCGGGCACCTCCCTGCCTATGCGACAGAGGAATGCTCCCGAGGGGATGGGGTTGCTTTTCGGGACACCGTGCTTCCGCTGCCGACGAGGCCATCAGTAGGGAAGTCCTCGGGGGAGGCACCGGGCATCACCTTGCAGTTGCGCCCGATGTGGACATATGGGGGAACTACAGCACGCTTCCCCACCAGGGTAATGCCACTGAAAAGGGTATCGGGTTCGTCCTGGTTGGGGGTGTTGTCATCGGTGTAGCCGACGGTAGCTCCTTCGCCTATGAGCACCTCTTTGTCCACGATGGCGTGGCGCACTTTGGCCCCTTTCTGCACCACCACATCGTCAAATAGGATGGAGTCCTCTACCACTGCTCCTTCTTCAACGACCACTGCTTGGGAGAGCACCGAGCGGCGAACTGTGCCCTTGATGCGGGAGCCGTGACAAACGAGGGCCTTCTCTAGGGAGGCGGTAGGTCCAACCCAGGTGGGGGGGCGGTCCTGTGGGCGGGTGCGGATGGGTGCCTCCCCGTTGTGCAGGTCCAGAGGCGGCGGCTCCCCCAGGAACTCCATATTGGCTTCCCAGTAGGCCTTCACTGTCCCCACATCCCGCCAGTATCCGTTGAAAAGGTAGCCGAATACGCGGTATTCGCCTATAATGGCCGGTAAAATATCCTTCCCGAAGTCGTGTGTGGAGCCAGGGCGGCGGGCGTCGGCCTCCAGCACCTGGCGAAGGGCGGAGCGAGTGAAGACATATATGCCCATGGACCCCAAGTTGCTTTTCGGGTGGGCGGGCTTCTCCTCAAAGGCCACCACCTGTCCCTCCCCGTTCAGGACTAGAGTGCCGAAGCGGTGCGCCTCCTCCCAGGGAACTTCTATAACGCCCACGGTAACTTGGGCCTTTTTGGCTCGGTGAAAGGCTATCAACTGGTTGTAGTCCATCTTATAGACATGGTCGCCGGCCAAGATGAGCACAGTATCGGCGCGCACCTCGTCCACGAAAGAGAGGTTCTTGTAGATGGCATCGGCAGTGCCCTGATACCAGTCGGCGAAGTGGCGCCCCGTGTAGGGCTGGAGAATAGATAGGCCGGCGTGCTCGCGGTCCAGGTCCCAGGGCCGGCCAACGCCGATGTGCTCCAGGAGGGAGTGGGGCCGGTACTGGGTAAGCACGCCTACCTTGTAAATGCCAGAGTTGACACAGTTGCTGAGGGTGAAGTCGATAATGCGATACTTGCCGGCGAAGGGGACGGCCGGCTTGGCCCGCTCCTCGGCCAGGATGCTGAGGCGTTGTCCCTGACCGCCTGCCAGAATGAGCGCCACCACCTTGTCCATCCGCTCCCTCCTTGGCAGGCACCCTTGTGAGCGCCTTTATAATAATGGTAAAATAGGTAGGTTACAAGTGCAAGGGAAAAGGCAAGGTGTGCACCAGAACCCTCTTATCGCTTTCCACACTACGGAATACATCCTTCTCGTAGTCCTGCTGCACCCCGATGGGATGCTTTGCGTATGACCCCTGCTCTACGGGTGGCCATGGCCACGCCCGAAGCCTCCCCTCTTGCCAAGACGGGAGGGCTGGGGGATGTGCTGGGCACGCTTCCTAAGGCCCTGGCGCGCCTGGGGGTGCAGGTTTCTCTGTATATGCCTGCCTACCGCTGTGCGCTCCAAGGGGGCTTCCCCATAGAGGACACAGGTGTGCCCCTTTCCGTTTCCTTGTCGGGTAGGAGTGAGGTAGGAGGCCTCCTGCACACCTTGTTGGACGGTGCGCTCCCCGTCTATTTGGTGCGGGCAGACCGCTACTTTGACCGGGAGCACCTCTACGGCACGCCTGGTCAGGACTATCTGGACAACGCCGAGCGTTTTGTGTTCTTCTGCCGCGCCTTACTGGAGGCCTTGCGCAGGGAGCCTCCACATGTCCTTCATTGCCATGACTGGCAGACAGCCCTAGCCATCGCCTTCCTCAAGGCCCAGCCCTGGCGCTACCCTGAACTGGCCGATGTGAAGGCGGTGTTTACTGCGCACAACCTGGGGTATCAGGGCGTCTTCTGGGCGCTGGACTGGCACCTGCTGGAGTTGCCCGGGGAGTTTTTCACCCCTCGCTATCTGGAGTTTTACGGGAAAATCAACTTTATGAAGGGGGCATTGGTCTTTGCCGACGCTATAACCACTGTGAGCCCCACCTACGCTGAAGAGATACAAACCCCGGAATATGGCTTCGGGCTGGAGGGGGTGCTCCAGGAGCGTGCGCGAGACCTGGTGGGCATCCTGAACGGTGTGGACTATGAAGTGTGGAATCCCCAAAGGGATGGCTTTCTTGCTTGCCGCTACGGCCCTCGGAGCCTGGTGCGCAAGAGGCTCTGCAAGGCCGACCTCCAACGGGCCTTTGGGCTGGCCGAGGAGGCCCAAAGGCCTGTGGTGGGGATGGTCTCTCGTCTGGCAGAGCAGAAGGGCCTTGACCTGGTGGTGAGGGGGCTTGAGGGGGTTGTGAGCCTGGGGGTGCAGTTCGTTCTTCTAGGCGAGGGGGAAGAGCGCTATGAAACCTTCTTCCGGGAGGCTACAGGCCGTTACCCGCGACGAGTGGGTGTGAGCCTGGCCTTTGATGAGGCATTGGCCCACAAAGTCATCGCCGGCTCAGACATCCTTCTAATGCCTTCCCGCTACGAGCCATCTGGCCTGAACCAGATGTATGCCCTGCGCTACGGGGCGGTCCCGGTGGCCCGCGCCACCGGGGGCCTGAAGGACACCGTTCAGGAGTTTGACCCCCAAACAGGGCGAGGGACAGGCTTCCTGTTCGGGCCTTATACCACTTCGGCCATGCTGGAGGCCCTGGGGCGGGCTGTGAGCCTCTACCACCGTCCCCGAGTCTGGCGGGCGGTGATGCGAAACGGGATGGCCGCCGACTTCTCCTGGGAACGGTCGGCCCGGGCTTACTTGGCCCTCTACAAGGGCCTACTGGGGCAGGCCTAGGCGGGACGGAAGTAAAGGATGTCCAGGATGGAGCCCTGGCGCTCCTGTGGCGGTTTGAGCACCGCCTCCACCTGCATGCCGATGGATACCTGTGAAGGATGCACCTCCCCCAGACGATGGAGGATACCCCCGTGCGCTCCCTCCAGGCGCACCAGGGCCAGGATGTCGGGGCGTTCCATGCGGTGGCCGTCCAGATCGTAATAGGCCAGTGTGAAGGTAAAGACTGTCCCACGCCCCGGCACCTCCACCCACTCCTCCAGGGAGGCGAAGCATCGCTCACAGTAGATACGCGGGGGCATATAAGTCAAGGCACAGGCAGGGCACCGTGTCCCCAGGAAGCGCCCGTGCTCTTTCAGTTCGCGGAAGAAGCGCTCCCCGGCGATGCCGAAGGTGTAGATGTTGTAGGTGGGGATTTCTCCATGCCAGGCTGTGGTTTGGCCCACTTGCCAGGGTTTCTCCAGCGGGAGCATGCTTATCCCCCTAGATAGGCTTGAAGAAGCGGATGTCTGTTATGGCACCGGTGCGTTCCTCAGGAGGCTTCCAGACTGCCTGCACGCGC
Organism: Dehalococcoidia bacterium; assembly: GCA_046294495.1. GTDB lineage: Bacteria > Chloroflexota > Dehalococcoidia > Lucifugimonadales > HRBIN23 > HRBIN23. The sequence goes on from JBKBKV010000019.1 coordinate 13,264, forward strand.
ATACCGATACGCAAGTTTTGGGGCGTTACCTCCCCCAGGATGTGCAGGATGCTACACCCCGGCGATGCGCCATCCAAGGCGATGACGGCAGGGAACTCGGGCTCCCGCCGCCGGGAGGCATCCCAGTTAACATAACAAATAGACACGGTCTGCACCGTGCCAGTGTCCTGAAGGGGCACCCAGTGGGTCATGGGGCGGAAGCACCACTCGCAGACTATGCGTGGGGGCACCACGGTGCGCCGGCAGGTTTCGCACCGCGAGCCCAGGATGCGTCCCTCTTTGAGGCCCCGGAGGAAGCGCCCGATGGCGATGCCAGCATCCCAGGCATAGCGGGCATTGGCGTCCCATCGCAGGGAGAGGACACGCCCTTCGGGGATGTCGCTCTCGCGGAGGGGTGTGCCTTTGAACTCTTCTATTGTCCACTTTAGGGGCATAGACACCTCCACGGTTATATCCCCAGCACCACCACGGTGCCCACTTGCATCAGGTCTCCCCAGGCCTGGGCGAGGCCCCGGCGAGGCTTGCCCGGCACCTGGCGCTTGCCTGCCTCGCCCCGCAGTTGCCAGAAAATTTCCGCCACCTTCATCAGCCCGGCGGCGGCGATGGGGTTGCCCACGCCCAGCAGGCCCCCAGAGGGGGTGATAGGCAGGTCGCCGTCCCGATTGGCCACCCCGCTGGCGATAAGTTCGGGGGCCTCCCCTCGCCTGGCGAAGCCCAAACCCTCCAGGTGGTGCAGTTCCTTATAGTCAAAGGGGTCGTATGGCTCTACAATATCAATCTGCTTGCGGGGGTCCGTGATGCCTGCCATCCGGTAGGCCATGCGGGCGGCCTTCTCTACATAGACGGGGTAGGCCAGGTCGCGGTTGGTCCAGTAAGAAGTGTCCAGGCACCAGCCGATGCCTTCTACCCACACGGGCCTATCAGTGATACGGCGAGCCTTCTCCTCGCAGGCCATCACAATGGCCACCGCCCCATCGCTGGTGGGGCTAACATCCAGGCGCTTCACCGGCCAGGCCATCACCTCTGAGTTGAGGACATCGTCCACAGTGATAGCGGCGGCTACATGGGAGCAGGGGTGATCAAGGCCGTTGCGCTTGTTCTTCACCGAGACCAGGGCGATGTCGCGCTCAGTTATGCCGTATGTGGCCATGTAGCGGTGCATCTCCAGGGCGAAGATCCATAGGAGGTTGGTGCCCAGGGGGCGCTCCAGTGTATGGTCGAAGATGGCGTTGAAGGCTCCCTGGGGATGGGGATAGCAGGAGGACATCTTCTCTTCGCACACTACCAGGAGGGTGTCAAAGAGGCCCGAGGCCACATGATACCAGCCCTGGATAACGGCCCATACGCCAGTGCCTCCCCCTACATACCCCCGCATCACCGGCTTGTGGAAGGCGCCGGCCCCGTCAATAAGGTATTCACCCTTGCGATGGACGCCATCAAAAGCGTCAGGTGCGGAGCCGAGGACGACGCCGTCAATATCTTTCAAGGTCAATTCGCAGGAGTCCAGGGCCATTTTGGAGGCGAAATAGGCCAGTTCCTTGGGGGTCTCCAAGGCCCGGCGCATGAAGCGAGTCATCCCTGCTCCCACGACTGCGACGCGACGGAGGGGCATTCTCACCTCCTATGCGCTCAGGATTACCACTGCGCCGCTGGCGCTGGGCACCCCTCGCCAACTCTGCACAATTGCCGTCTTGGCGCCCTTCACCTGGCGTGTCTCACCCCGTCCCCGCAACTGGAGAACCGCCTGGGCGAGGCGTGCCAGGCCCGTGGCCTCTCCCAGATGGCCCATCCCGAGGCTCCCGCCTGACACATTCACAGGCATATGGCCGTCCCGCTCGGTGGCTCCCTCCTCTACCAGGCGCCCCGCCTCTCCTCGGCGGCACAGGCCCAGGGCCTCAATGTGCATCAGCTCCTTGTAGGCGTAGGTATCATCTACCTCGGCCAGGTGCAGTTGGCGGGCCGGGTTGCGGATGCCCGCCTGGCGGTAAGCCATCTGGGCCGCCAGGTGAGCATACACAGCGTCGCCCCACTCACGGGTTTCCAGGGTGGGGCTGTCGGAGCACCACCCCACGCCGTGGACCCAGATGGGGTGTCCCATCAGGTGGCGGGCAGCCTCCTCCGAGGCCAGCACCAATACAACGGCCCCGTCAGCGGAGCGAGACATCTCCACCTCCCGCAGGGGGGCGAAGGCTATGGGTGATGCCTGGGCTTCTTCCAGGGACAAGTTGGCGCCGTAGGCTGCCAGTGGGTTCAAAAGGGCGTTGCGTCGGTTTTTCACAGCCACTGCGCAACACTGGGTTGGGGTAGTGCCTGTTTCCTGAAGGTAGCGGGCCATCTCCATACCCGCAATGCAGGTGGGATGGAAGCGCAGGGGGCGGTTGTAGATGGGGTCCATGGCTAGGGCGGTGATATAAGAGGGGGTAAGGATATTGGAGGCCTTGCTATGCCCCTCTACCACGACAACTTCGCACTGGCCCGTCTGGATGAGCATAAAGGCGGCGGCGACGCCATAAAGGCCGTCAGCAGAGATAGTGTGCATAGGGCGTAGGGCCGCCCCCACTTGGTCGGGGGTGTATTCGTCGAAGATAGCGGTGCCCTCGTCGTAGTCCTCGGCCACACTAATGAAACTGTCCACATCCTCACGGGGGTCTATGCCGGCGTCCTGGTAGGCGCGCACCGCTGCTTCGTAAACCAGTTCCCGGTAGGAGAGGTCAGGGGAGAGGGGGTGGAAGGGGGTAGCACCAACCCCCACGATGGCGACACGGCGCTCCATGCCACCTCCTGGGAGATTACTTTCTGGATGGTAAAGGAAGATGGCGACAGTTGTCAATTTAGAGGCCCAGGCGGCGTTTGGCCTCTTCCAGGAAGCGCCGGTCATCTTCGGTAAGGGTGGCCCGTTGCAAGAGGTCGGGGCGTCGCAGAAGGGTTCGCAGGAGGGACTGTTCCCTGCGCCAGCGGGCTATGGCCTGGTGGTTGCCCGAAAGTAGTATATCGGGCACTTTCCACCCGCGGAAGTGTGGTGGGCGGGTGTAGTGGGGATACTCTAGCAGGCCACTGGCGAAACTCTCCTCGGCTGCGGATGTGGGGCTGTGCAAGACGCCAGGGAGCACGCGAGCCACGGCGTCCACGATGCACATGGCTGGCAGTTCCCCCCCGGTGAGCACAAAGTCGCCGATGGAGAGTTGCTCGGTGGCCAGGTGCTCCGCAACCCGCTCGTCTACCCCCTCGTAGTGCCCGCAGATAAGGATGACCTCCTGCTTCTGGGCCAGGCGCTGGGCGTCTTGTTGGGCAAAGAGGCGGCCTGCCGGGGTAAGCAAGATAACGGGTGTGTCTTGCACTCCCTCCTGGCCCCGACGGCGGCGAATCTCCTCTTGAACCGCTTCCACAGCCGCGAAAAGGGGCTCGGGCTTCAACACCATCCCCGCTCCACCCCCGTAGGGGTAGTCGTCCACCGTCTTGTGGCGATCGGTGGCGAAGTCGCGGAAGTTCACTAGGCGCACCTCCAGGAGGCCGGCGGTCCGAGCGCGTTCCAAGATGCTCTCGGTGAGGGGGCCCTGAAACATGCCGGGGAAAAGGGTAAGGATGTGAAAGATCATAGGGGCTATGCTGGCGGGTGGGGGTGGCTTGTGGCGCTCCCCTGGAGTATTTCCAGGGCGTGGGGGAGCAGGGGCTGGAGCACTTCCAGGCATTCTGTTACGGCGCGGGGGCTGCCCGGCAAGTTCACGATAAGGCACCGTCCGCGAATGCCCGCTACACCTCGGCTCAGGTAGGCTAGGGGGGTTTTGCGCGCGGTCTCAACCCGCATAGCCTCAGCAAGGCCGGGGACCAGGCGCTCCGCCACTTCTAGTGTGGCTTCAGGGGTAACATCACGGGGCCCGAGCCCAGTGCCACCGGTGGTGAGGATAAGGTCGGCCTCTTGCGCCCACTGGCGCAGATGGGCCACAATAACAGGGCGCTCGTCGGGGACGATGGTGTAGTGCACCACCTGCCAGCCCTGGCGCTCCACCCACTGGCGTATGCGCTGGCCGCTGGTATCCTCCCGGAGGCCCTGCGCCCCGGCGTCGCTGGATGTGAGAATGGCTACACGCACTGCCCTGCTCCAACGGCCTCCAAGGGCCTATCCCCATCATAGCACACCTTTGCGCACCCTCTGGAAAAGCCAGCAATGCCCCCATAATTTAGGCTAGTTTTAAGGCCAGAAAATGTCTGAAACAACGCTTTGGACTATTGCTATCTCTGCGCGGTGCCGTGCTACAGTAGGCGCCGTAACAACTGAATATGGCCGGTAGCCGCCCGACGCCCACCTACTACCACCGCCCTGTGCTGGTGCATGAGGTAGTGGGGTGGCTTCTGGTGCGCCCTGGGGGCGTGTATATTGACTGCACCCTGGGGGAGGGTGGCCATTCCCAGGCCATCCTGGAGGCCAGTGCTCCCGATGGACGCCTATTGGGGCTGGAGGTAGACCCCGACAGCCTTGGGGTGGCCCGCCAGCGCCTGGCACCATTTGGGGAGCGGGCGGTGCTGGTGAGGGCTAGTTTCGCTCGCCTGGGCGAGGTAGCCCCTCAGCACGGCTGGCAGGAGGTGGACGGCATCCTCTTTGACCTGGGGCTGTCCAGCCGATTGCTGGAGGGGTCGGGACGGGGTTTCTCTTTTCAGCGGGAGGAGCCTCTAGATATGCGGTTTGACCCCGAGGGGCCTCTCACGGCGGCCACTATCCTGAACACCTGGCCCGAGAAGCACCTGGAGCGCATCTTCGCCCAGTATGGCGACGAGCCTCGCTCCCGGGCCATAGCCCGGGCGGTGGTGCGGGCACGCCCCATCACCTCCACCCTCCACTTGGTGGAGGTAGTGGTGGGCGTTGTGGGAAGGAGGGGCTACCGGCACCCGGCCACACGGGTCTTCCAGGCCCTGCGTATCGCGGTGAACAGGGAACTGGAGGCCCTGGAGGCCGGCCTTACTCAGGCGGTCCCTCTCCTGAAGAGGGGGGGAAGGCTGGCGGTCATCGCTTACCACTCGGGGGAAGACCGGGTGGTAAAGCAGGTGCTCCGCCGGGAGGGGCGCCAAGAAACGCTCCGTGTGCTGACAAAGAAGCCTCTAACCCCCTCACAGGAGGAGATACGCACCAATCGTAGGGCACGAAGCGCCCGCCTGCGTATCGCCGAACGCTTGTAGGCGGTGGCCGGCGCGGCGTTGTAGCGCATTGGGGAGGGTAGGATGCCCTCTCGTAGATGGTCAGGGGCCAGGGGCTGTAGCCTGGTGGAACGGCCGCAACCAGCAGGCTGTGGTGGCTCTCTTCTCCCCTCGGCTACAGCCTCTGGTGTCCCTGATAGAGGAAAAGGGTGAAGACGCCTGGCCCAGGCCAGGCCTTGGGCGCTCCGCCCACGCAAGGGAAAGGAGCATAGATGCAAGCCGAAAACTGCTATGCCGCTCTAGATATTGGCACGAGCACCATCTGCGCCCTTGTTGGCAGGCTGCACCACAACGGTGTCCTAGAGATCGTAGGCAGTGCTGTTGTCCCCTCCCGTGGCGTCCAGAAAGGGGTCATTGTCCACATCGCCGATGCGGAGATGGCGGTGCGGGATGCCCTGGAAGAGGCCTCCCGTAGCGCTGGCGTGGATATCGGGTGGGTAACAGCCACAGTGGGTGGGAGCCACATAGAGGCTACGACCCGCTGGGGCACCGTTCACTCCACCCACTACGCCCTTCCCATAAGCCAGGAGACCCTAGAGCGTGCCGTAGACGCGGCTTACCCTCGGGAACTCCCTCCTGACCGGGAACTCCTGCACCTGGTGCCCAAGAACTATTCCCTGGACGGTCTGGACGGTATCCGCAACCCCCTGGGGATGCACGCTATGCGGGTGGGGGTAGAGACCCTGTGCATCACGGGGGCGTCTACCCCTATCCGTGCCCTGGTGCAGGCTGTAGAGCACAGCCGTTGTAAGGTCCGCTATCTGGTGGCCAAAGGGATTGCCTCGGGTGAAGCCGTCCTGAGCCGGGACGAGCGGGAGGTAGGAGTGCTTTTGGTAGACCTGGGAGGGGGAAGCACCACCGTAGCCTACTTCCAGCACGGCAGCCTTTGGAACCTGGCGGTGCTCCCCGTGGGGGGCTGGCATTTCACTAACGACCTGGCGGTGGCTTTCAACATGCCTTGGGATGTGGCGGAAGACGCCAAACTGCGTTGGGGAAGCGTCCTCCCCGATGCGGGTGGGCCCGAAACTGTGCCGGTGGCTGTATTTGGGGGGCGGAACGCCAGTCAGATTGAGCGGCGCGAGATAACCCGCCGCCTGCGGGAACGAGCACTAGAGGTTCTGCGCCTCGTTTACTACATTGCCAAGCAAACTTTTGCCCTGCGGGCTGTTCCCCCAGCAGGGGTTGTGTTGACGGGAGGGGCGGCGGGTCTGCAAGGGCTGGACGCCCTCTTCCGAGAGGGACTGGACACCCCAGTGCGGGTCGCGTCGCCTCGGGGTGTAGAAGGGCTTCCCCCCGGGCTCCAGGGCCCGGCCTACGCAGCGGCAGTTGGTGCCCTGTTGTGGGGAACCCGCCAGGCTATCTCCCATCGCCTTGTGCGCGGGGTGCAGAACGGGGATAAGGGAAAGCCTGTGGTTTCGGTCGTGAACTGGCTCCGAGAGCGAGCCAGACGGGTTGCCCTGTGAAAGGCAGGGCATAGATTAGGAGGAGGTCTTCATGGGCATACTACAGCAGAACTTCCAAGCGGATTCTCCGGGCACCCCTTGCATCAAGGTTGTAGGCATCGGGGGAGGCGGCTCTAACGCCGTGAGCCGTATGTTCAGAGAGCCTATACCTGGCGTGGAATACTATGTGGTAAACACCGATGTGCAAGCCCTCTCGCGTTCGGAGGTGCCTAATCGTATTGCCATCGGTGAAAAACTGACCCGAGGTATGGGTGTAGGAGGCAACCCTGACCTGGGCCGACAAGCCGCCGAGGAGAGCAGGGACGACTTGGCAGAGGCCATTAGGGGTGCAGATATGGTGTTCCTGGCGGCCGGCATGGGAGGAGGCACGGGCACGGGTGCCTTGCCCATCGTGGCCGAAGTTTGCAAGGAACTGGGCGCGCTCACTGTTGCCGTGATTACCCGCCCATTTTCCTTTGAAGGGGCCAAGCGCCGGCGCATAGCCGAGGACGGCATCCATCGCCTGAAGGACAAGGTGGATGCCCTCATTGCCATCCCCAATGATAGGCTGAGGATGGTCGTCTCGGACCAGAAACTCACGATGAACAATGCCTTCCGAATGGCGGACGAGGTGCTTCGTCAGGGTGTTCAGGCCATCGCCGAACTGGTTACCATCCCCGGCGAAATAAACCTGGACTTCGCTGATGTGAAAGCAGTGCTGACAGGAAACGGCCCCGCCTGGCTAGGCATCGGCCGTGCCAAAGGAGAGCGCCGCGCTGAGGAGGCGGCGCGCGCCGCCGCATCCTGCCCCTTGCTGGATTACACCATGGACGGGGCTAAGGGCATCCTCTTCAACATTACAGGGGGCGACAACCTTACTCTGGCGGAGGTGCACCAGGCGGCCGAACACATCAGCCAGAACGCCGACCCCGAAGCCGCCATCTTCTTCGGCATGGTGCAGGACTCTAAGATGGAAGACGAGGTGAAGATCACCGTTATTGCTACAGGCTTCCCCGGGGAAGGGGTGGTATCCCAAAAGATGGACGAGTTTGAGAGCATGGTGACGGGTGGTAAACTACCAGATCTGGATCTGCCACCCTTCCTGCGAGAGCGCACGCCAGCCGCTGCCTATGCGCCTGGCCGGCAGCGCCGCCCCACCAACGGCTATCGCTAGCCCCATTGCGGCGCGCCGCCTCCCACCGAGGCCCCGCGATAGCGGGGCCTCGGCTTTTCCCCAGGCTATCTTTCTGGTGCGCCAGCCCCCTTGTCCTTGACAGGTTGGGAAGGTTGGGCTATCCATATGATTAGACGATCCCTGTGCCTGGGTAAAAATGGAAAGGGGGTGTATCGTATGCCCATCTATGAATATCAGTGCCTGTCTTGCCAGCATATCTTTGAACTTCGCCGTTCCTACGCCGAGGCGGATGCCCCTGCCCCTTGTCCCCGGTGTGGGAAAACCCAGTCGCGCCGCCTGGTATCGGTGTTTGGAGCCAAGACCGGGTCTTACCTGCGTCCCCCCGATAAAGACGCTTTCCGGGGCACACCTACACCCTCGGCTTAGGGCGCTCTACAGGGCATCAAGGGGGAGTGGCCCTTCACGCCGTTTTTGTCTCGGCCGGGAGTGGTTATTCCCCAGCGAAGGAGTAAGATGGACGAACGCATACGGGAGTATGTGCAGGCACACAGGGAGCAGGCCCTGCATGACCTGGAGCGCCTCTGCAATCAGCCCAGCGTGAGCGCCCAACACCTGGGCCTGGAAGAGTGTGCGCACCTAGTGAAGGCCTTGCTGGAAGAGGCGGGCTTCAGCGTTCGCCTCTTCCCCACGCCAGGAGCGCCAGTTGTCTATGCGGAGCAAGGGGGTCGTTCTCCCAGGGCCGTTCTTATATACGACCACTATGATGTTCAACCCCCCGAGCCTCTGGAGTTGTGGGAGACCCCTCCCTTTACCTTTACCGTGCGGGACGGGAAAGCCTTCGGGCGAGGGGTTTCAGACGATAAGGGTTGTTTCGCGGCGCGGGTGAATGCCGTTAAAGCGTGGCGGGCGGTCTACGGCGCCCTGCCCTGCACCGTTCGCTGGGTGCTGGAAGGAGAGGAGGAGATAGGAAGCCCCCATCTCGGGCAGTGGGTGGCCCAGCACGCCGACCTCCTCCAGGCCGAGGGGTGTATCTGGGAGGGGGGAGGGGTCAACTGGGCGGGTGCGCCCACCGTAACCCTCGGGCTGAAAGGCATCGCCTATGTGGAACTGGTGGCTCGGGGGGCCAACAGGGATGTGCACTCCTCTTATGGGGCAGTTGTGCCTAACCCGGCTTGGCGTCTGGCGTGGGCCTTGTCCACTATTAAGGGACGCGGGGAACGGGTGCGCATCCGCGGGTTCTACGACCGGGTGCGCCGTCCCACGCGCCAGGAGCGAGAAGCCCTTCGTCTCCTTCCTGAGGAGGACCAGCGCCTGGCGGAGAGCCTGGGGGTGAAGCGGTTTGTGAAGGGGGTAAGGGGATACGCCTTCCGCCGCCGTCTTTACTTTGAGCCTTCGTGCTCCATCTGTGGCATCGTGGGTGGCTATACAGGGCCAGGCACCAAGACCATTGTGCCGGCCGAGGCGCGGGCCAAGGTGGACTTCCGCCTGGTGCCTGACCAGCGTCCTGCTGAGGTGGTAGCACTGCTACAAGAGCACCTGCGTGCCCACGGGTTTGGGGATATTGAGGTTATTGAGCATCCAGGGGGCAGCGCCCCCGCCCGCACGCCTCTAGATAGCCCCTGGGTGCGCCTGGTGGCCGATGCAGCCCGGGAGGCTTACAGCCGTCCGGCGGTGTTGGTGCCAAGCATGCCTGGCAGTGGGCCTATGTGCTACTTTGTGGAGCAGGGGCTTCCTGTGGTGATGGCCGCTGGGGCTGGTTACCCTGAGAACCGTATCCACGCCCCCAACGAGAACATCCGCTTGGAGGACTACGAGAAGGCCATCCTCCATATGTCCGCCATTCTGGATGCCCTAGGGCGCTAAAGGGATATTTGTGGCGCCTCCTCACGCCTGGCCCCTTTGAGGCGCCGTTCCCAGAAGGCCTGGAGGACCATCGCCCGTTCATCGGCCAGGTGAGGCGTCTCCACCTCAAAGACCCCATGCACCACGAACCAATCCTCTTTTTGATAGAGGCCCACACTCACTACCTGGTGCCCCTTCTCCAGGATGGCCTGGCGCATGTCCTCAACGACCCCGGTGACATTGGAGCACGGTATTTTGACCTGGGCGATGACCTCGTCCACGATGGTGTTGCCGTAGACCACGATGGGGTTGTTGATGAGGAAGGTGTTGGGCAACTTGATAATGCGCCCGGTGCGGATGCTGGGCAAATGCTCCCCATCCCCTACTTCCCAGAGGGCGGTGCGCACCGGCCCAACGGAGAGGATGTCCCCCTTGATCACCTGGGTGGGTGTAACGATTTTTACTCGCCGCCCTGGGGTAAGGTGGCCGGTGCGGCGCACCACCACACCCGCCGACCAGTTTTCCACCAGGCTGCGGAAGATAAAGGCCAGCCCAACTGTGCCCAGGAGCAGGTTCAAGAAAAGGATGAGGACCATCGGGTTCATCGCCTACAGACCTCCGGCGCCCAGGTGGGCGCAATGCCATCACTCCTATATTAGGCGTGGCGTGTCTGGAGCGCAAGGGAAAAGCCTACCGCTCTGTGGGCAAACAAAGGGGGCTACCAGCCAGGATGGCAAAGCGTCCCAGGAGGGACTCGAACCCCCGACCCGCCGCTTAGAAGGCGGCCGCTCTATCCGCTGAGCTACTGGGACAGCCCATGCTCATCCTAATGGGGGCGCAGGCCGGCCGTCAACCCGTTGCACTCGTTGAATACAAGTGAGGCAGGGGGCGGCCCAAGCCTTGGGGAAGGGGGTCGCGCCTTTTCTGGCAGCCCCAGGCCCAACGGTAACTGGATAGCCTTAGTTGGCACACCAAATGGGGATTGTTACAATTGGTATTACTTGTGCGGAGAATAAGAGGCTGATGGAGCACGACCTTACCGAACTGATAACCCGTGTGGCCCTCCAGTTGAGCGTCATCCTTATCGCCGCCAAACTGGCTGGGGAGATATGCGAGCGCTGGTTGAAAGTCCCTCCTGTATTGGGGGAGCTGCTGGCAGGGGTGCTCATCGGACCCCACTTGCTAGGGGGTATGCGTTTTGGTCCTTTTGGTCCCCTTTTCCCCGAAGCCTTGCAGGCCAATGACACTGTAGCCGTGCCCACCGAGGTCTACGCGTTCGCCCAAATCGCGGCGGTGCTCTTGCTCTTTATGGCTGGCTTGGAGACTAACCTGGCCCAGTTCCTACGCTACGCCGGCCCTGCAAGCCTGGTGGCCCTTGGGGGTGTGGTGCTTCCCTTTCTGCTGGGGGCGGGGATTACCGTAGGGATGGGCTTTGCGCCCCAGGGCTTTGCCGACCCTCACGCCCTCTTTATGGGCGCCGTCCTCACCGCCACATCGGTAGGGATTACCGCCCGTGTCCTGGCGGACCTGCACCGTCTGAACACCCCGGAGGGGGTTACGGTGATGGCAGCCGCGGTGATAGACGATGTGCTCGGCATATTAGTGCTGACTATCGTGGTAGGGATAGCCGATAGGGGGAGCATCTCCGTCTCCCAAGTGGCCCTGGTGGGAGGGAAGGCCATTGGTTTCTGGCTGGCCCTCACGGGCATCGGCATCCTGGTCGCTATGAGGGTGGGGCGCTTCCTGGAGGGCTTCAAACTGGAGGGGGCGGCTGCCGCTCTGGCGGTGGCTCTGGGATTGCTGGGGGCATTCCTGGCGGAGTCGGTGGGGCTGGCCATGATCATTGGGGCCTACTCGGTAGGGCTGGCGCTATCTCGCGCTCCGTTGGCCCATCGCATTACCCCCACCCTTATGGGGGCGTATCACCTGCTGGTGCCTGTCTTCTTCGTGGTTATGGGCACCCTGGTTGACATTCGCGCATTGGGGGGTGCTATCGGCTTTGGGCTTCTCATCACGGCGGCCGCCTTTGTGGGGAAGGTAGTCGGATGCGGCCTGCCGGCTCTGGGGTTGGGGTTTACGGAACGGGGCGCATTGCGAATTGGGGTGGGGATGCTCCCCCGTGGGGAGGTGGCCCTTATTGTGGCGGGCGTGGGCCTCACAAGGGGAGTGGTCTCTAACGAGATGTTCAGCGTGGCGGTGCTTATGACGGTGGTTACAACCCTGGTAGCCCCTATCTGGCTGGTGCCTCTTTTCCAGCGTGGGGGCTCGGGCCTGCGCAAGGCGCCCAAGGCCTTATCTGAAACGCCTGCCGCCGCTCACTCACCGGAGGATGGAGGGGAATAATAGACCGAGAGCGCCTACGCCAACTCCTAGAGGATGTCCAGCGGGGGTCCCTCCCTGTAGAGGAGGCCCTCCAGGCATTGCGCCGTCTTCCCTATGAAGACCTGGGCTTCGCCCGTCCAGACCTGCACCGTCCTCTGCGCAAGGGCTTTCCGGAGGTCATCTTCGGCGAGGGGAAAACCCCCCAGCAGGTAGCGGCCATTGCCCAGCGGCTTGTCGAAGGGAGTCAGCGCCTCCTAGTCACGCGAGCCACCCCAGCCCACTTCCAGGCGGTGCAGGCTATCTTGCCCGATGCTCAATGGCACGATACAGCGCGGGCCATCACAATGGATAGGCGTCAGCATATTTCCCTGCTCCCCGGTGTAGTGGTGCTCTGCGCTGGCACCTCCGATGTGCCCGTAGCCGAAGAGGCCGCTCTGACCGCGTCCATGATGGACTGCCAGGTAGAGCGCTTCTACGATGTAGGCGTGGCGGGGCTGCACCGTCTGCTGGATGTGCTCCCTTCCTTGCATCGGGCAAAGGCCGTCGTCGTGGTTGCGGGGATGGAAGGGGCCCTTCCCAGCGTTGTAGGGGGGCTGGTGCAGGCCCCTGTCATTGCTGTGCCCACCAGCGTAGGGTATGGGGCCAGTTTCCGAGGGCTAGCGGCCCTGCTGGCTATGCTTAACTCCTGTGCCCCGGGCGTGGCAGTAGTGAACATTGACAACGGGTTCGGGGCGGGCTACCTGGCGGCCCTCATTGTGCATACCAGTGCCGGCCGGTAGGGCGTTGCCCCTTCCCAGGCTGGGGAGGTATACTGGAGACGATGCAGGATCCGCTTTCTCCTAAAAGGGGCTGGCTGGGGCAAGGGGGGGCAAAACTCCTCCTGGTGGGGGTGCTCCTGGTGGCGTCGCTGGGCTACTTCGGGTGGACGGCTTTCCGCTCGTCCACCGTTTACTACTATACGGTGGGCGAGGTGCTGGCTATGGGGCAAGCCGCCCGCGCCAGGGACCTGCGGGTCAGCGGCAAACTGTTGGCAGGCTCCTTCCAGCGTGTGCCGGGCACCACCGAAGCCCGCTTTGTGCTTGTTGATTCCAAGGGTGGGGGGCGTTTACCTGCCACCTACACCGGGGTGCTCCCGGACCTCTTCTTCAACCCCTACTCGGACATCGTTCTGGAGGGGCGTTTGCAACCTGACGGGGTGTTCGCTGCCGAGCAGGTCATCGTGAAGTGCCCCTCCAAGTATGCCTCCCAGACCCCACAGGTGCCCAACCCCGGCGCTAACTAGTCACTGCCCCGAGCGCCCACGCGCTGGCGCAGGTGTTCAGGCGCCTTCTCTTTCGGTAGCCCTCGGAGCAGGAGAACAGTCGCCTCCAACGAGGCCAGGAAGGCTTGGCACGGCCTGCACCACGCCAAATGGGCTTGAATGCGCTGGGACTTGTTCAGCGATAGGGAGCCGTCCAGGTAGTCCGAGGCCATGGCACGCACCTGCGAACAGCCCACCCGGCCCAGCAGACGGCTCCACCACCGGCCAAACCCTATTACTTTACCCCTCCTATGGTCTCTACCTTAATTGATGTAACCCGAGGGGAAAGGTGCACTGTGGCCCATTACGCCCCCACCCCTCTCAACTTTGAGGAGGTGGCTGAACGGTATCTGGACTTCGTTTACCAGATATGCCTTCGTATCCTGGGGGACGCCACCGAGGCCGAAGATGCTACCCAGGAGACCTTCCTTTCCGCCCTGAGGGCGTGGGAGGCTCTCCGGGGCCAGGCACAGGTGAGCACCTGGCTTTACCGCATCGCTGTAAACGCCTGCCTCCAACGCCTGCGGAAACGCAAGCACGAGCACTGGCTCACCGATAGCATCCACGAGGGCAAGTATATCCCTGCCTGGCGGGGCGCCCCCCAGCGCGCCGCCGAGCAGTCAGAACTTCGCCGCCGTATCCAAGAGGGGCTTGCTCGTCTGCCCCCAGACCTGCGTGTGGCGGTGGTGCTTCGGGATGTGCAAGGCCTTTCCAACGAAGAGGCGGCGCGGGTGGTAGGAGCCAGCATCACGGCTTTTAAAGCGCGCCTCCACCGAGGTCGTTTGCTCTTGCGCCAGTTTCTGGAACCTTTCCTGCAGCCTTGATGGTAAGAACTCTTACCCGGCCCACCGCCCCAGGGCCACGCTGGTTACCAGGGCTATCCCAAAGTAAAGGTGGAGTTGCGCCGTAACCAGGTCCAGGAAGGTGAAGGCTACGCGGCGCGGCTGGAAGGCGGCCCTCACATTCCGCCAAGCCAAGGGAATGGTAAGGAAGGTCAGCACCCCCCACCAAGGGAGCAACCCTACCCCCATAGCAATGGCTATGGCCCCATAAGTGGCCACCACCAATGCCAGGTAGTAAAACCCGGCGCTACGGAACCCCAAAAGGCCTGCCACAGTGGTGAAGCCTGCCTGCTTATCGTCCCGCATATCCCGGAAGTTGTTGCCGTGCAAGATGGCGATAGTAAGGAATCCCAGGGGAAAGGAGAGGAGCACCGGCGCCCACGAGAAACCCTGGGCCTGAACATAGTAGGCCCCTAGTGCCATAAGGGGGTTGAAAGCCAGGAAGACCGCTAGGTCGCCCAGGGCACGGTATTTTAGCCCTATCGGTGGAGCAGTGTAGAAAACTCCCAGGAAGCCCCCTGCCAGCGCCAGGTAGAGGACGGGCAAGCCCCGCATAGCCATTAGAGCCAAACCGACGCCAACCGCCAGTAGCAATAACACTACACCGAAGAGCAGGTGCTGCCCAGAAGCCATCAGCCGGTCAGGTAGAACACGGCTGGACCCCAGAGTGGCCCAGTTGTCTACCCCTTTGCGGTAGTCCACATAGTCGCTCAAGACATTCACCCCTGCGTGGGCCAGCAAGCCCCCCAAAAGGGTCAGTAGCAGAAGCGGCCAAGCCAGGGAAGGGGCGAGGAACGACCCCAGGAGCACAGAGAAAACGGTAACGGTGAAGGAGAAGGGGCGCACCGCCTGCCAGTAGACCCTCCATGGGCGAGCAGGCGTCCGCAAAGGCCCCTGGAAAGCCTGGAGGGCCTCATCGGTTACTTCCACCTGCACACGGGGCTTCCACTCTATGCGGTAGTCCGAGATGTAGAGGCGGGTGGGGCGAATGCGAAAGACCAGAAGGGGGAAGAACTTGGCGAAGACCACCGCCTGGGGCACCTTCCGGAAAAGGATATGGCGTTCGGGGCGCTCTTCCACAGGCCCTAGGATTTCTACGACTCCCTCCCCCTGCAGGAAGAGGTCCGGCACCCCCCTGTCTATGATGAAGAACACATTAGGGTTCTGCACGATGTTCTGGTAGTGGTGGCCCCGCCCCTGGGTGGGGCGCTCAATAACGCCATAGAGATACCCCCCATCCTCAGCGAAGTAGACCTTGTTGGCCCACACCCTCCCCTCGGCGTGGCTTATCAGGGTAAGGTTTTTGTTTTTCTCAAAAATCCGTTTGGCCGCCCTGAGGGCCTCCCATACCTCAAGGGAGGAAGAGGGCGATGTCACGGCTACTACCTCCTGCTCGCTTACAGGTTGGCACGGCTGTGCACCGATCTCCCGTAAAATACATTATACTCTAGAGCGAAGGGAGGCGCAATGCTTATGAAGGTGTTTCTACTGTTTGTGCCCCTTGTGTTGCTTCTATGGGCGTGCCGAAGCATCCCTACCCCTACTCCCAAGCCTCTACCACCATCGTCGCCTACGCCAATAGCCCCTTCCATGGCGCCCCAGGCCACCCCTACTCCGGAGCCCTCGCCTACCCCTGCAAACACCTCCGCCGATGAAGAGAAAGCGACCCGCCTGCGTTCCCTCGGCTGGGCTACCAACATGCAAAAGCGGACCGTCCCCCTGCAGGAGGTAGGCTTCTTTGGGCTTTTGCGCGACCAAATACCCCCCATATACAACCCCCATTTTGACACCCCGGAGCAGGCCAACGCCTATTTAGAGGCAGACGAACCTGTGCTAGCCCTGGAGATAAAGGGCGACGCCCGTGCCTACCCCTTGCGCATCCTCATTTACCACGAGATCGTCAACGACGAGGTAGGGGGAGAGCCTGTAGCCGTTACCTACTGACCACTCTGCAACACGGCCATGGTCTTTGGTCGACGCGTGAACGGACGCACCCTTAAATTTGGCGTCAGCGGCATGCTTCGCCAGAGCAATCTGATAATGTGGGACCACGAGACAGAGTCCTGGTGGCAACAGGGCACCTTTGAGGCCATCGTGGGGGACCTGGCAGGGACACGCCTTGACCTGATCCCAGCCACTATAGTCTCCTGGAAAGACTTTCTACAATCGTTCCCCCAGGGGAAGGTGCTTTCCACCGGCTCCTTCCCCCGCTACGAGTCCGTCGGCATCTATGGGACAAATCCCTACGACTACTACGACACCGCTCCACGCCCCTTCCTATTTGCGGGAGATGTGGACAACCGCCTGCCAGCCATGGAGCGGGTGGTGGCCTTTACCTTGGGAAAGCGGCGGGTGGCTGTGCCCTTTGAAGTCCTCTCCCAAAGACCAGTGCTCACCCTGGGCGACGGAGAGGTGGTGGTTTTCTACAAGCCCGACACTCGTTCAGTATTGGACTCCCCATCTGTTGCTGAGGGACGGCGGGTAGGGACGGCCGGCGTCTACCAAAACCGGGTAGACGGCAAACGCCTAACATTTGAGGGTGCCACCCCCGGACGCTTCCGCGACAAGGAGACCGGCTCCCTTTGGAATGTGTTCGGGGTAGCGGTAGAGGGGCCTCTTAAAGGGCAACGCCTTGCCCCCCTCTTTTCCACCCAAAGCTTGTGGTTCTACGAAGCAGCCGCCTTCCCCAACACGGAGATCTATCGTCCATAAGCAAGGAAGGGGGGCTTTGAAAAGACCCCCCTTCCTTACCTCATTGACCCCCCCTTCAACACAGGCAAGGCTCAGACAAGAACGCAGATAAAGGCCGTCCCTTCGGAGAGCGGAGACCGAATAGGATTCGCAGGAAGGCGCTACCAGACCATCCCTGGAGGTCCTACATAGATATCTTCGACGACTACTTGGATTTCCTGGAGCCTCGGCTGCAGCAGGCTTATAGGGTCCTAGCGAACAATGGCACGCTCTACTTTCACATTGACTACCGCGAAGTCCACTACTGCAAGGTGCTTCTGGACGCCATTTTTGGGCGCGAGTGCTTTCTGAACGAAGTGCTCTGGGCCTACGATTATGAGGCAGACCGCGGACTAAATGGCCACCAAAGCACGACAACATCCTGGTATATGTGAAGAACCCTGATGATTATGTTTTCAATACAGATGCAATCGAACGCATATCCTACACGGCACCTGGGCTAGGGGGCCCAGAGAAAGCGTCTAGGGCAAGCTGCCAACGGATGTTTGGTGGCACACCATAGTAGGGACGCAGAGGAAAGAGAATACGGGCTATCCAACCCAGAAGTCTTTAGCTATTCTGAAACGGATCGTGGAAGCGTCCTCTAACCCTGGCGACCCTGTGCTTGACTTTTTTACCGGTAGCGGCACAACAGGTGAGGCCTGTCTTCTGCTCGGCAGGCGTTTCATTTTGGGGGACAACAATCCCGAGGCGTTGGAAATCATGGCAAAGAGGTTCAGTGGCTATCCGGGTGTAGAATTTGTGGGCTTTGACCCAGCGCCATTTCGTGAGAAAACTCTCCAAGGAATTAGCCGTTGCTCCGAGTGGAGACGCGCAGGCGGATCGCATCATCAATGGAAAACGGACAGAGAAAAAATTCTCAACATTGTGGGCCAGCGGGGTCTTCAAGTTCCAGCAGATTCGTGACCAGGATTACTCCCAGTTGTTCCTTTTGGGGCTTGCTCCATTTGGTGCTGCGGCTTGGGTGATACCAAAAAGCGTCCTTGCACCACATTTCACCGGACAACTGCAACTTGAAGGCTTGACACAGCAACACGGTGGCAGAAAAGGCCGTGACACTTGGTGGTTATCTTTTCCTGCCAACTCACGGCCGGACTGGTTGTCGCCTTACGGCGGAACTTTAGCAAAGGTCTTACAGCTGCTGTGACGGGGAGGCATAGCCAGGGCTGGTTCGCTGGCCGGCAAGTTTTGCCCCAGCAACCTAAAGGTGGCTCCCCACAGAGCCTAACCGGCAAGGCTACCTATCCGTACCGGGACAGGAACTCTCCCGGGTCGAACTCCACCTTTATTTGTTCAAAGGCGCGAACCCGCTCTTCGTAAGTTGGACGCTCTGCCTTGTAGAACACCCCTAGCAGAGTCTTATCCTGGGGGATGGCCAAGCGAATGGCGCCCATATAGTCGCTGGTGTCGTGCTCTTTAGGGATGTCTTGAACCCGCGCATCGTAGTAGTTGTAGGTGTTGTGGAACTCGGTGCAAGGGCTTTGCACATGCAGGAAAGCGAAGCCGGGGTGGCGGATCCCGTGGACGATAAGTTCCTGTAGTTGTTTGGGGCGGCCGGAATACCCTCGCGCTACCCAGGAAGCCCCTGCCGCCAGCGCCATGAGCACGGGGTTCATGGGCAACTCCACCGTGCCGTAAGGGCTAGACTTGCTCTTGTGGCCCACAAAGGAAGTAGGGGAATACTGGGCCTTAGTCAGCCCATAGGTCTGGTTGTCCATACACACCAGCAGGATATCCAGGTTGCGCCGTGCGGCGTGGGGGAAATGCCCCGCGCCGATGCTGAAGAGGTCTCCGTCGCCACCCATGGCGATGACGGTGAGGTCTTGGCGGGCCAGTTTGACCCCTGTGGCCAGTGGCAGGGCACGCCCGTGCAGGCCGTGGATGCCGTAGGTGTTGCAGAAGTAAGGGATGCGGCTGGAGCACCCGATGCCCGAAACCACCACCACCTGTTCAGGGCGCACCTGCAGGTCGGCCAGGGCTTTAAAGGTGGCCGAGAGCACGGCGAAATCGCCACATCCCGGGCACCAGGTGGGTTTCACTTCGCTCTTATAGTCTTTGGCCGTGAGGGGAAGGGCGCTAACGACCATTGGCCACCTCCTCTATCTTCCGCTGGATTTCCCCTGCGGTGAAGGGCAAGCCCCCCCACTTGTTGATCCGCACCACAGGGATGCAGAAGAGGCTCTGCAAGTAGCGGGCGAATTGCCCCGTGTAGTTCACTTCCGGCACGATCACCGTATCTACCGAACGGATGAACTGCTCCAAGTGCTTCTCGGGGAGGGGATTGAGCACCTTGGGGTGTATGGCCGCCACCTTCAACCCCTTGGCCACACACCGTTCCACCGCCTCCCGGATCGCCCCCTCAGTTGACCCCCATCCGATAACGCCGATACGGGCGTCGGGTGCTCCGTAGCGGGGGGGCGCTTCCAACTCCTTCTGAAGGGTCTCCAGTTTGCGGAAGCGCTTGGGCACCATCTTTTCGTGGGAGGCCAGCGGGTTGTCCACATGCCCCTTCTCGTCGTGCTCCAGGCCCGGGGCTACATACATACCCCCGGGAGTGCCAGGCAGAGCCATAGGGGAGATGCCCGTATCGGTGATGGCGAAGCGTTGGTAGCCGTTCTCCAGGTCCTCGTCGGTGGGCTTCTGGCGGTCCACCACTTTAACCTTGTTCAGGTCAGGCTTCAGGAGCGACTCGGTGCGGTGGGAGAGGGACTGGTCGGACAGGAAGATGACGGGCACCTGGTATTTTTCGGCCAGATTGAAGGCGTTGATAATCTGCCAGAAGGCGTCCTCAACCGAGCCGGGGGCCACTACCACCCGTGGGAACTCGCCGTGTCCTCCGAAGAGGGCGTGGTTCAGGTCTCCCTGCTCCAGTTTGGTGGGCATCCCCGTGCTGGGGCCGGCACGCTGGGCGTCCACAATCACGCAAGGCACCTCGGCCATCCCGCTCCACCCCATAAACTCGGTCATAAGGGAGAGCCCCGGGCCGGAGGTAGCGGTCATCGCCTTCACCCCGGCGAAGGAGGCGCCCAACACAGAGCCGATGGCGGCCATTTCATCCTCGGCCTGAAAGCTTACCCCTCCTATGCGTGGCAGGGTGGTGGCCATCAGTTCCAGGATTTCACTGGCTGGGGTAATAGGGTAGCCGGCGTAGAAGCGGCACCCGGCGGTTAGGGCCCCGGCCACAATAGCATCGTTCCCGCTCATCACCAGGCGGCCGACACGCTCGGTAGGGGTAAGATAATAGGGGTCGGCCTTGGTGAGGTTCTTCATAGCGTAGGTAACGCCAGCCTCCAGGGCCTTCAGGTTCTGGTCCAGCAGTTCCGCCCGTCGCTTATAGCGCTGGGTGATGAACTCGGTAAGGGAGGTCGGGTCCAGGCCGAAGAGACCCGCCAGCACCCCCGTTACCACCACATTCTTGCCACGGACGAAGTTCAAGTCCTGACGAGCGATGCGATTGAAAGGGATAGGGTATAGCACCGTCTTGGGGTGTGGCTCGGGGGTAACCTCATCGGGGTCGTAGATCAGCACCCCCTCTTCTTTATTTAGGAGGTGCTTGTGCTTTTCATAGGCCTCTAAATTGAAAGCAACCAGGACATCCACCTGGTCGCCCATAGAAAGCACAGGCCTGGGGCCAACTCGCACCTGATACCAGGCGTGTCCACCTTTGATCTCCGCCGGGTATGTGCGGAAGGTAAATACGTGGTAACCTGTCCGTGCTGACGCTAAGGTGAAGATGTCCCCTGTGGAGATAACGCCCTCGCCCCCTTCGCCGCCCAATCGGATTACGATTTCGCTCTTGGGCATATCCTCCTCCCAGCGTGGGCCTAGTTCACCGTCCCTCCT
>JBKBKV010000020.1:0-28794 GCA_046294495.1 Dehalococcoidia bacterium
ATTAAAGTTGATGGTGTAAATCGCAGGGTCGCCAGCGGTGTTAGGCGTTACCGTTACGGCCACATTGCTTACATCAGCCCTGGCCGGCCCGGGGCGTAGCGAAGCAAGGGGCGCCAACGCCAGGGCCAGTGCCAGCAGCACGCGCCATAGAGTTCCTGCTCTCGTCATGTCACCTCCTTATCTGCTTCCGAGACCTTTGGTGTAAGGCCGGGTATCCCTTTGGTGTGCGTGGTGTGCCTTGTTCCATTCACCTCCTTCCGCATCGTGCGCAGCCTGAAGGCCACGCCATCTGTGGGGGGCTGGCAGGCCCCCCATGTCCATAACAGTGTAACGCCCCTGGGGGTGGAAAAGTTCCCGTGGAGACCTCATCCCCCTTTATCCCCCTTCTCCCAGTGGGAGAAGGGGGGTGTCTCCCCAGCCGCCCGTGCGGGGGCGATGCTCTTGTCAAAGCGCAGGGGCTGGCGGCCTTATCCACCGCCTACTCAAGAGCCTTATCCTAGACATATACACCGTTATCGTCAAGGGCTAAAACAGGCCACAAAAGGCCAAAAATTGGCCCTGGCGACGGGGCAGGAGGGGGCGCCTAAGGGGCCTAGCGGCCCGCCTGTGGCTAGGGGTGTAGAGTTCCCCCCGCCATGCGCTATACTAATTCCCAGTCGTGCGTAAGAGGGGATGCCGTGTTTCTGCTGGATATGCATTGCCACTCCGTCGCCTCGGACGACGCCCGCGCTACGGTGGAGCAATATCTGCGATGGGTGCAGGTGCTCCGCCAGCGGGGCTACTGGGTGGACGGCATTGTGCTGACGGAGCACAGGAAGTTTGACCCTTCGGTGGACTACACACCCCTGGCCCAGCGTTACGGGGTAAGGGTGCTGAAGGGGGCCGAAGTGGACACCCGCTGGGGGCATTTCCTGGTCTACGGGGTAACGGAGGCCCTCCTGCAGGCGGTGGACTTTACCGATGTGGGGATGGACGCCCGCCGCCTGATGGAGGAGGCCCAGCGGAGGGGGGCAATAGCCATTCCCGCCCACCCTGGTCGCTACGGCATTGGGCTGGTGGAGTTCCTGGCGCAAGGTGCGGAGTTGCCCAACCTGGAGATTATTGAGGTGCTCAACGGAGGTTCCCGCCGTGGTGAGAACGAGCGTGCGGAGGCGCTCCTGCGGGAGCGCAACCTGAAGGGCATCGCCGGAAGCGACGCCCACTTCGTCTCCACCATCGCCACCTGCCTAACGGCCTTCCCTGCCCCCATTAGCACCGAGGGGGAGTTGGTGGAGGCCCTGCGGGCGGGGGAGTTCCGCCCCCTGCGCCTGGAAGAGACTGCCCCCACTCCGGTGCACAACGCCAGCAAGTAAAGTAAAGGAGTGCCATGGCCATTCCCCAACTGGAATACGACCGCTCCCTGCTGGGGAAGCCCATCCCCGCCGGCACCTTTACCGTCAGCAAGGAGGGCATCCTTGCCTTCTGCAGTGCGGTAGGGGAGAGCAACCCCCTCTACACCGACGAGGAGTTCGCCCGTCGGCAGGGGCACCCCGCCCTGGTGGCTCCCCCCACCTACCCCAACCTGTTCATCCGCCACCTGGGGCGTCCGGGGGTCATCGCAGCACCCCTGCGCCAGCGCATGCACGCCGGGCAGGCGGTGGAGCCTCTCCGCCCTATCTACGCCGGGGACACCCTTACCGCTAATACCAGGCTGAAGGATGTCTACGCCAAGACGGGGCGCACGGGGACTATGGCCTTTATAGTCTGGGAGACCACCTTTACCAACCAGCGTGGGGAGGAGGTGGCACGGGTGCGAGAGTCCTTTATGGCGCGCCTGAAGGGGGAGTAGATGCGCGTGTTTGAGGATGTGCACCTGGGGGAGACCATCGGGCCAGTGGAACACACCTTCACCCTGGAGGCGGTGAAGGCCTTCTGCAACCTGTGGGGCCAGCCTGGGGAGAGCCGCTTCACATCCCCCGATGTGGCTCGTAGGGAGGGCCTCCCCGGCCCCATCGTGCCGGGGATTATGAGCATGGCGGTGCTCTCCCG
Source organism: Dehalococcoidia bacterium (assembly GCA_046294495.1). Taxonomy (GTDB): domain Bacteria; phylum Chloroflexota; class Dehalococcoidia; order Lucifugimonadales; family HRBIN23; genus HRBIN23. The sequence goes on from JBKBKV010000020.1 coordinate 2,029, forward strand.
CCTGCTGACCGACTGGGCGGAAGGGGGTGAACTGGCCTCCTTGGATGTCATTTTTCGGCAGCCGGTGCCCCACCATCAGCCGTTGCGGGTGGTGGGGATGGTAACAGATACACGCGCGGAGGGGAGCCGAGGGCTGGTGGAGGCAGATGTATTCCTGGAGCGGGCGGATGGGGAGCGCCTGGTAACGGGGAAGGCGCTGGTGGCCCTGCCCCTGCGCCGGCCATAGGGAGTATGGGGAAAAGCGACTTTCGTTTCCATTTCCCACTGCGGGTGCGCTGGGCCGATTGCGACCCCATGGGGCATGTGTTCCACGGGCGCTATTTTGAGTTCACCGAGCAGGCCCAAGAGGAATACTACCGCCACCTGGGCACCAGCATCTACCGCCTGGCCCAGAAAGGGTATTTTGATACCATTGTGGTGAAGGCCACCGCCGAGTATTTCTCCCCCGCCAGGCTAGACGACCTGCTAGAGGTCTACACCCGTGTGGCCCGCCTGGGTGAGAAGAGCATAACTATGCTGTCGGAGATCTACCGCATGGGCGAGGAGACCTTGCTGTGTCGGGTGGAAGTTATCTATGCGGGGTGGGATGGATCCTCCGGGCGGAGCAAGCCTATCCCCGGCGACCTGCGCCACCTCATCTCCCACTTTGAGGCGACGGGGGAGGTTCTCCCTATAGACGGGTTCCCAAACTTGCGGGTGCAGGGTGTTCCCTAGCGAGCAATGAGGGCGACGATAACCGTTGCATCTTGGCAATATGCACACAAAGCAATGAGGGGGTGGCTCCGCAACGGAGCCACCCCCAAGGTATCTACTAGGTGTCTGGGTTACTTCTTCTTGGGAGCGGGCTTGCCCTTCACCTGCTTCACCCCCTTTCTGTGCGGTGGTGGGCTCCCCTACGGACACCAAAAACGGCCCCCGACTCCTAACAGTCGGCGGGCCGTGCCGTAGGCACAACGGAGAAAACTGGGAGGGTGCGAAGCGTCGTCCATCTTCTCCCGATACCTATCTGCTATTTAGAGTAACAGGGAATAGGGCTTTGTCAAGGGGTTTGGAAGGGAAGTTCCCCGCTGATTGTGGAGCGGGGGCTTGTCTTCCGCCAGTTTGTAGCCGGGGCAAAGGCTGCCTTCCTGACGATATGAAGACACCTTGCTAAAAGGGAACGGGCCTCGGCAGCGAGGCCCGCCCCTTAGATCTACCTACCTACAGAGGGTAGTGTTACTTCTTCTTGGGTTCGGGCTTACCCTTCACGAGTATCACCCCCTTTCTCCACGCTGGGCCTCGCTATGGGCAAAAAAATAACCCCCAACCCCTCCGTGAGGTTGGCGGGCCCTTTCGCTGGCAAACGGGACGGGACTACTTGGCGAAGAGTCGCTATCCATCCCTTTCCTGGGTTTCAGTCCTTATTATACCACTGTCTAGCACCTGTCAAGGGGGTGGGAAGAGGTGTTCCACACGGTTTTGGGGGGATTTGTGCCTGCGCCTGTGCGTTGGCTGTGCCTATCTGGGTAACCTTCGCTATACTGAACAACAGGGTAGTCTCAGGTATCCCTATGCGGAGGAAAAGCGTGGCTGGGCAGTTTACCGACATCCTCTACGAGAAGCGGGAAGGCGTGGCCTTCATCCGCATAAATCGCCCCGAGGTCCTCAACGCCTTCCGACCCTTGACCATTGATGAGATGCGCGAGGCCTTCCTGGACGCCTGGTATGACGAGCGTATCGGAGTGGTTGTGCTTACCGGCGCCGGGGGTAACTTCTGCGTGGGGGGCGATGTGAAGACGCGAGGGGAGGGGGGCTATAAAGACACCGATGGCACACCCCGCCTACAGGTAACTCATCTCCATCGCCTCATTCGGGAAATTCCCAAGCCCGTCATCGCTATGGTAGATGGCTACGCTATAGGGGGCGGGCATGTGCTACATGTCCTGTGTGACCTTACCATCGCCTCTACACGGGCTGTCTTTGGGCAGATAGGCCCCAAGTATGGGAGTTTTGACGGAGGCTTCGGAGCCATCTATCTAGCCCGCATCGTAGGGGAGAAGAAGGCGCGGGAGATCTGGTATCTCTGCAAGCGCTACACCGCCCAGGAGGCCCTGGATATGGGCCTGGTCAACAAGGTAGTCCCCCCCGAGCAGTTGGAGGGGGAGGTGATGGCCTGGGCCAGGGAGCTGCTGCAGCGGGGGCCTACCGCCCTGCGGGTGCTGAAGCACGCCTTCAATGCCGACACAGACCATGTCTACGGCATACAGAACCTGGCCCACGCCGTTACCGCCTTTTACTATTCCAGCGAGGAGGGCAAAGAAGGCACCAGGGCCTTCCTGGAGAAGCGGGCGCCCGACTACTCCCGCTTCCGTAAGCACCCCTGGTAACCCTTAGGACGGGGTGCGTGCGTGGCAGGCAATGAGGTGGCGCCTCCCTCGTCCCTATGGGGCACTATACGCCACCAGGCGCGGGCCTGGTATTGGGCCACCCGCCCCTTTAGCCTTACCGCCTCGGTGGTGCCCATCGTGGTGGCGACGGCCTTGGCCTTTCAGGATGGGAAAGCCAACCTCCTGCTGTTCCTCCTGATGCTCATCGCCTCCCTTCTGGTTCAGGTAGGAACCAACCTTGTAGACGAATACGCCGACCACGCCCGCCCGGAAGGAAAACGAAAACTCCTCGCCCCTTACAAAGTCATCGCCCTTGGCCTGCTCTCCAGTGGGGCTGTCCGAACCGGGGCCGTTGCCTGCTTCAGCATCGCCACGGCCATAGGGGTGTATCTAGTTCTGCGGACCGGGTGGCCTCTCCTGGCTTTCTGTCTGGCAAGCCTGCTGGTGGCCTTCCTCTACGCCGGCGGCCCTCTGCCCTTGGGGAGCCTGGGATTAGGCTGGCCGTTGGTCTTCCTCTTTATGGGTGTGGGGATGGTTGTGGCTTCCTATTATGTCCACACCTACACCCTTGCCACCGAGGTTTGGTGGCTCTCCCTCCCTGTGGCCTTCCTGGTAACGGCTATCCTTATAGCCAACGACCTGCGCGACCTGGAGGAGGATATCGCCGTCGGGAAGAAGACACCTGTTACCCTGTGGGGGCGTTCTTTTGGGCGGTGGGCGTGGACGCTGATGCTCCTGGGCGCTTACGCTACTGTAGTTACATTAGTGGCCACAAGCCAGCGGGGTGCATTGTTGCTTCTGGTGTTCCTCACCCTGCCGCAGGCCCTGAGGTGTGGGCTTATCTTATGGCGAGAGGAGGGGCGGCCCGCCCTTTCTGCCGGCATGCGTGGGACAGCAACTCTCCACTGGCGGTTTGGCCTGCTGATGGCCGTAGGGATAGCCTTGGAACGCTTTCTCCCTATTTGAGGCCCCCTTTGCCGGGAGACCTAGCGCCCTGTAAAGGGGAGGAAGGCCTGGAGTTTGCGTGGGCCTTCCCTCCCGCCTTCGGCGAAATACCAGTCCCGAAATCCCCCTGTGAAGCCAGCCTTCACCAGTGCCCGCCCAAGGGGGGTCTGCTCCGGGGGTGTGCCCTGCTCCAGGGCGTGGCGGGTGTCAGCCCGGTGAGGGGCCTCGTATTCCACCATGATGTGTCCCCCAGGGGGTAGAAGCCCCCCCAGAAGGCGGAAGAGGCCTACCTGGGCTTCTCCCTCCAGGATAAGGCGAAGTCTCCCGGCTTCTACTGCCTGGGGCAGAGCCACGACCTCTATCCAGCAGGTGGCGGGGTGGGGGCCACGGTGGTGTAGGCCTTCCATCACAGGAGGGTGGGCGGCCTCACCCGTCGGTGCGTGCCACCAGAGGCGGAAATGAAGAGCCCCGATGCGGTTGGACGGCCCTGCCTCCACACGAAGGCTCCCACCGAAAAAGGGCACCCCATCCAGTGTCAAGAGGGCCTCCTTTGCGTTTATCCCATTTCCCCTAGGGAATAGAGTTAGCCCAAAAGGCCTCTTCTGGGTGCCACCTTCCATAGGCGTAGTAGCCCTCCCCCCCCTATAATAAGGCTGACGCAAAGGCTAGCGCAACACGAAAAGGCCCAGGGAAGCCGTGTTCGTCCACCTGCACACCCACACGGAATATAGCATGCTGGACGGCCTCTCCCGCATCCGGGACCTGGTGCGGAGGGCTGTGGAGTTGGGCATGCCCGCCCTGGCCCTTACCGACCACGGCAACCTCTACGGGGCCATAGACTTCTACTTGGAGTGTCAGTCTGGGGGCATCAAGCCTATTATCGGGTGCGAGGTGTATGTGGCCAAAGGCTCCCGCCACAGCCGAGGGGCCGAGGAGAAAAGCCCCTTCCACCTTACTTTGCTGGCCAAGAACACCAAGGGCTACAAGAACCTGGTGCAACTGGTTACCAAAGCCCACCTGGAGGGCTTCCACTACAAGCCCCGCGTTGACCGAGACCTCCTGGCCCAGCATGCGGAGGGGCTGGTTTGCCTGTCGGGGTGTCTTAACGGGGAACTGGCCCGCGCTATCCTGGAAGGGGGCGTAGAGGGCGCTCGGGGCGTGGCAGCCTGGCATAAAGAGGTCTTCGGGGAAGACTACTATCTGGAACTCCAGGAACACCCCGGCGCCCCCGATTTGCAGAAAATAAACCCCGTCCTTGTCCAGTTGTCCCGGGAGATGGACATCCCCCTGGTGGCCACCAACGATTCCCACTACACCACGCCCGACGAGGCCACCATCCAGGACATCCTTGTCTGCATCCACACGGGGACGACCCTTAATGACCCCCGGCGCCTGAAGATGGAAGGCAACTCTTTCTACCTGAAAAGCCCTCAGGAGATGGCCGCTCTCTTCCCCTACGCTCCGGAGGCCATCGCCAACACCTTGCGCATCGCCGAGAGGTGCCAACCCCCCGACCTGGGCCTGGGCACCCTGCACCTGCCCCGCTTCCCTGGGCCCAGGGGCACGGAGGCCCAAACCTACCTGGAGGGGCTGTGCCGGGAGGGCCTTGCCCAACGCAAGCCCAACGCCCCCCATACATACCAGGAGCGTTTGAACTACGAACTGGGGGTCATCCGCAAGACCCGCTTCGCCGATTACTTCCTGGTGGTGTGGGATATCATCCGCTTCGCACGGGAGAGGGGCATCCTCTTCGGTGTGCGAGGGTCAGCCGCCGCCAGCCTGGTGCTATATTGCCTGGGGGTTACCGATGTAGACCCCGTGGAATATGGCCTGGTCTTTGAGCGTTTCCTGAACGAGGAACGCAAGGAGATGCCCGACATTGATATGGACTTCCAGGACGACCGCCGGAGCGAGGTGTTGGAGTATGTGGTGCGCCGTTACGGCAGGGAACAGGTAGCCCAAATTATCACCTTCGGCACTATGGGGCCCAAGGCCGCCGTGCGGGATGTGGGACGAGTAAAGGGTCTCACCTATGCCGATGTGGACCGGGTGGCCCGCTTGATCCCCCCTCGCGCCCGCACCCTGGACGAGGCCCTGCAGGCCCAGCCTGAACTGCAGGTGCTCTACGACCAGGACTCGGTGATTCGCGACCTGCTGGACACGGCCAAACGCCTGGAGGGGGTGGTGCACCATGTAAGCACCCACGCCGCCGGGGTCGTTATCACCGGTGAGCCTCTCACCGAGTATGTCCCTCTCCAGCGCCCCGTTCGGGGCCAGGAGAACGGCATCGCCATGACCCAATACAGCATGGAACCCATCGCCCGTTTGGGTCTCTTGAAGATGGATTTTCTGGGTCTGGCCAACCTCACTATCCTCCAGAAAGCCAGGGAATTGGTCCGCCAGCAGAGGGGCCAGGAAATTGACCTCAACGCCTTGCCACTGGATGACCCCAAGACCTACGCACTGCTGGCTACTGGGGAGACTACCGACCTCTTCCAGTTGGAAAGCGCTGGCATGCGCCGTTGCATACGTGAACTGAAGCCCACCTCCCTGCGGGAGATAGCCGCCCTCATCGCCCTCTATAGGCCAGGCCCTATGGAGCATATCCCCACCTACATCAGGGCCAAACAGGGCCTGGAGCCGGTGCGCTACCCTCACCCACACCTCAAAGACATCCTGGAAGAGACCTATGGGGTTATCGTCTACCAGGAGCAGGTGCTTTTCATCGCCCGCCATTTCGCCGGCTACACCCTTGGCCAGGCCGATGTGGTGCGCAAGGCTATGGGAAAGAAGGTGCCGGAGATTATGGAGAAGGAGCGGGAGCGCTTTATTGCAGGAGCCATAAAACGAGGCTACTCCCGCGAGGAGGCCGAGGCTGTCTTCCGCCTGATTGAGCCGTTCGCAGGCTACGCCTTCAACAAGGCCCACGCCGTCTCCTATGCACTGGTGGCTTACTGGACGGCCTACTTCAAAGCCAACTACCCCGTAGAGTTCATGACTGCCGTCCTCAACACCCGCCTGGGCGACCTGGACAAGACAGCCGCTGCCATCCACGAGTGCCAGCGCATGGGCATCCCTGTGCTTCTGCCCGATGTGAACGCTAGCGATGCACACTTCACCATAGAGACGGCTCCCGATGGGCGCCAGGCTATCCGTATCGGCCTGGCGGCGGTGAAGAATGTGGGGGAGAGCGCCGTTCAGCCCATCTTGCAAGGGCGTAGGAAGGAAGGCCCCTTCCGGGACCTGGCCGACCTCTGCCGTCGGTGCGACCTGCGGGGAATGAACCGACGCACCCTGGAGAGCCTGATCAAGGCGGGTGCTCTGGACGCCCTTGGGGAACGAGGCTCTCTACTGGCAGGGGTGGAGCGCATCCTCGCCCTCTCCCACCAGGAGGCCCGTCGTCGTGAGGCGGGGCAGATGACCATGTTTGACCTCTTCGGCCAGCAAGTGGCAGTGCCTCCACCTAGCATTGACCTGCCCCCCGCTTCTGCCTCGCCTCAGGAGAAGGCCCAGTGGGAGCGTGAACTGCTGGGTGTAGCCCTCTCCCACAACCCCCTACCCGCCATAGCCCAGGCCCTGGCAGGGAGCGAGGCGGTGCTCTCCCGTTCCCAACTGGACCCGGAACTGGTGGGGCAGAGGGTGGTGCTGGTGGGGCAGGTGGCCAGCGTTCGGGAGTCCTTCACCAAAGAGAAGCGCCCTTTCCTCACCGCCTCCCTTGCCCTACTGGACGGCCAGGTGGAGGCGGTGGTGTGGCCTTCTGTGTATGAGACGACCCGCTACCTGTGGAAGGAGGGGAACCTGCTGTGGGTAGTGGGGCGTCTGCGCCAGCGAGACGAGGAGGTATCGGTATCAGTGGATGAAGCACGCCCCTACCGTCTCCCGGGGGAGCCGCCATCTGGGGAAGAAGCCCAAGCGCCATCGCCCGCCACGCCTACTCCAGAGCCACCTCGCAAAATCAACGGGCCCAACGGAAAGCCCCTACGGAACGGGAGCCGTGCCGAGGCCCCAACCCAGCGCCGAGTTATCCTGCGCCTACAGGAGACCGATAACGCCGAAGCCGACGAGGCGCGCCTGCGGGACGCCCTCAAACTCCTGCTGGAGCACCCTGGCCCCGATAAAGTCTTCCTCCACCTGGTGAGCGGTGGGAGAGTGGTGCAGGTGGAACTGCCCTCCCTGGGTGTAGCCTTCTCCGAAAGCCTTCAGCACCTCTTGGAAGAGCACCTGGGCCCCGCAAGTGTAGTTGTTGAGTAGCGAAAGTGGCACATCCCTATAGGCATGCACCACCCCTTACCCTAAAAGGCCCCTTGGAGCCTGTTGCTCCTGGCCAACCTTTCCCTTGTATAGTTAGCACGGCCCTGCCCCACCCCCTAGAGGTGCGAGGGGTGCGGGTAGAGGTGGTGGGGTGCTTCCGCCGCATCTCGGGGGAATGGGGATTTGGCCCTGTGAGGCTCAGGACGTGGACCGGGGAGACAGTGGTGCATACCCAGCACTTAATCCCCATAGAGGGCACCGTTGGGCCTGGCACAGCCTCTTACCGGCTGGAGGTCCCCCTACCTAGCGATGCACCCCCCTCGGCCCGCGGCAGGATGGTGGAGATGCGCTACACCCTGCGTGCCACCCTGGACATCCCCCACGCCCCTGACAAGTGGGCCGAGATGCCCCTTACGGTGCGGGCCACACTACCAACTGGGAGCAAGCCCCCTTCCCCCACCCCACTCCAGGGGGGCATCCAGGTGTATTTGGACGCCCCCCTGAATGTAACAGCCGGGCAACGCATTGAAGGGGCCATAGCGCTGGGCGCGTCCCACACCGTTGTGCTGGATGACCTGCGCCTGGAACTGGTGCGCTGGGAGAGGGTGTCCCATATGCAGCGGGGCTTCATCATAAGGCGTATACCCTTCCCCCCCGTCTCCCTGGGAGCGTATGAAAAGCGACAGTTATCGTTTACCCTTCTGGTGCCTCCTGAAGCCCCGCCTACTTGTCTTCTCCCACGGGGGGCCGCCATCTCCTGGGCTTTCCAGGTATATACCCGCAAGACGCTTGTCCAGCAAGAGGTGGTGGTGCAGATATAAGGGGGACGGCTAGCCGGGGGCAGGCGCAAGGAGGCGGTCCTGGAGGCGGCGCAGATGAAGGGCAAAGCCCTCGGGCACCTCCACAGCGTCCCATGGGATAGGGGCGTCAGCAGGCAGGGGTCGCTTGAGGCGGGCACCTCGGGCCAGCCCCAGGGGGAGAAGCCCCTCCCGGAGCGCCACACTGGCACGCTCCACTGCCCCGTAGACGGTGTAGCCCCCTTCCCCGTCCAGCACCTGACCGGGCTCCAACGGGCGCTTAGCGCAGGCGATAACCTCCGCATAGTGGCCAATGGGCTCACCAGTGGCCTCCCGTCGTAAGGCAGCCCACGCAATGCTTACAGGGCACTCGGCCCCCACCAGGTGGTAGGGGCGATAGAAGGCGATATAGCGGCCGTTGGGAGAGACAGGAAGGCCATACTCCTGCAAGGCCTGAAGGGTGTAAGGATTGGGGTGGGTAAAAACGATGAAGACCCCCTGGGGAAGGCTCTGGGGGACAGGCCTTCCGTCGGGGTAGAGGCTTGTAACCAGTTCCACCACGCCCTTACGGGAGAGAATGCCCCCCTCCTCCCTGGGGCAAAGGAGGCGCGGTAGGTCAGGGACGCCGGCGGGTGCCAAGTGCGTCCCCCGCACATCGGGCACAAGGCCCGTCATATTGGCCACGGCACACGCCTCCACCGCACCTTTGGAGCCGTCCAGAAAGGAGTTGAACATCTGGGGGTTTAAGTCTCCCCGGGCGATCTGCTCAGAGGAGAACCCGAAGCGCTGGAGGGCGTCTTCAGGCGTTCCATAACGCATCTCCGGGGTATAGCGCCTCCACTCCCCTGCGGCCACCACCTCAAAGCCTAGGGTGGTAGCCCAATCGTATAACTCCTTGATAAGGGCGGGCTGGTCGCTGTAGGCCAAGGAATACACCACCCCCGCTCGGTCGGCCAGGCGTTTCAGGAGGGGGCCAACCAGGACATCAGCCTCTACATTCACCATAACCACATGCTTGCCGTGCTGGATGGCCTGGAAGGCGTGGAGGGCGCCCGCCTCGGGGGAGCCTGTGGCCTCCACCACCACCTCTACTTGAGGAAGGAGGCATAGGGAGAAAGCGTCGGTGAGCACCGTCTGGCCCCTGGATATGGCATCGGCCCCGGTCCCTTCAGAAGAGGTAAGGCACACCGCCTCAGGGGGGAACCCAGCCCGCTGGAGGGCGGCCAAAGCCCTGTGAGGGGCCAAATCACACACCATGGCGATGCGCATACCCTTCATACGGGCGGTCTGGGCCAGCACCAGCCCCCCGAACCGCCCTGCCCCCACCAGGGCAACCCGAATGGGCCTGCCCTCCTCCTCACGCTTTGCCAGAAGGGCGTTCAGGTTGAACACGACTCCCCCTCTTGGGAGGGGCTGACCCCCAAACAGGCCTTACGGGCAAGCCTGCGCTGGGGGCTGGCCCGTTTCGGCCATAGCCCGCACGCAGAATACGATGGCCCAGCGTTGGTCTTCGTTGAGCAGTTTGCCCACAGGGGGCATAAGTCCACGCCCGTTACTAATGGCGTGGTAAATCTGCCCTTGGGTGCGCCCCTTCACCCGCTCGCTGGACATGGCCGGCGGGCGGATGGTAGTGGCCGCCTCCAAGCGGTCGGCCGCCAGGCCCTGGCCATCCCCGTTCACGCCGTGGCAAGGAGCGCAGTTAGTGGCGAAGAGCGCTCCCCCTATTTTGCGGGTCTGGGGCGTGTTGGGGATGGTGGGCTGTAGAGCGTCGGCCTGCTCAAAAGCAATGGTTACCGGTAACGGTTTCGTGCCAAGGCGGGGCACCGCCTCTGGTGGGGGGGAGAGGCGCGCCGGTTCGCCCGGACGGGTCGCCTGGCTGTAGTGCATCTCGTAGAAGATGTCCAGGGGGTAACTGCCCGTGCGGGCGCAGGCGGAGGCGAGAAAGGCCACCAAGAGTGCCCCCGCCAGGGCCAGCAACGCCCTTCTCCCCGTCCTAGGCAACCTTTCCCTTGGGTGCATACCTTATCTCCCACTCATCGTAGGGCTACTCTCTCTTTATCTCTACCGCCCCGTTCTGGCGCAGGATGCGCTCGGCCGGTCCCAACTGCCCCTCCTCCCCTACCACCAGCAAGCCTATCCATCCCTCGGTGATGCGCTTGTCATAGAGGCCCATAATAGGGCGCGGCAGGCGCGACTCAAAAATAACTCCCAGCACTGTGAATAAGATGGCACCCAGCATAGTGCCCTCGTAGGTAACGATAGCCATAGGCGGAATGGACAGCACCGGCTTGCCCCCTGTTACCAAAGGGTAGGCCAACTGGGTGCCTGCTGTCAGGAGGATCGCCACCGAGAAGCCGCACAGCGCCCCCAAGAAGGGGAAAACATACAGGCGATGGGGGGGTGTGTGCTCGCCGAAGGCCCCCTCAGGGTAGGGTGAGCCGGAGAGCACCTCAAACTCCAGCCCAGCCTCTCGCAGGGCGGCCCCGGCGTTGGCCGCCGCTTCCGCATCGGAGAAGAGACCGAGAATGCCACGCTCTGCCATATGCTCCCTCAACCTCCCTAGTGTTCACGCACAACGGCGGGCACCTTGCGCTTGCCCACCTGAACCTCTGCCTTCAGCACCTGCCCCTCCTTCGCCTCGTTCACAGGCACCAGGGGGAAGACCTTGCCAAACACCAGGAGCCCAAAGGCTACCAGGGCGAAGGAGGCAGTTACCAGGATGATTTCAATGGGGCTGGGGCGATAGGCTGCCCACTCAAAGGTGAAAGCCTGCTTGCGCGCCAGCCCCGGCACGATGATCAGGAAACGCTCCAGCCACATCCCAATGTTCACCAGGATGGATGTCCAGAACATCATAGCCACATTGCGCCGCACCTTGCGGAATAGCCACAGGGGCACAGGGATGAAATAGGCTGTGAGTATAAAAAGGATAAACAGCATGCTATAAGGCCACTGGAAGACCTGCAACTGGCGCAGGGCCACCTCCTGGGGCTCCCGCAGGTATAGGCCGAAGATGAACTCCAGCGTGAAGAAGAAGAACCAGGCTGTTGCCACCACGATGAGCAGACGCCCCATAGCGTCAAAATGCTCGGTGCGGATATAGTCCTCCCAGCGGAAGAGCCAGCGCATTAGCGCCATCATGGTCGCCACAGCCGAAACTCCTGAGTGGACAGCCCCGATGACGAAGTAGGGAGCGAAAACGGTGGTGTGCCAAGCCTCCACCGACACGGCCATTCCGAAGTCCCACGACACGATGGAGTGGACGGATACGAAAACCGGGAGGATGAGGGCCGAAAGCAGGATGCCCGCCAGCGCTTGTAGTTTCCACTGGCGAGGGTTGCCACGCCACCCCAAAGAAAGGATAGAGTAAATCCTGTGGGGGATGCCGGTGGTGCGGTCCCGCAGGGCAGCCAGGTCGGGAATCAAGGTAACCAGCACGAAGAGGGACGACCCTGTCAGGTAGGTGAAGATGGCACTGGGGTCCCACACCAGGGCGGAGCGCACATTTGGCCATATGCCCCGAGCGAAGTCGTAGGGGAAGACCCAGTAGAGGGTGCGCCAGGGACGGCCGGAGTGGAGCAAGGGGAAGAGGGCCGCCGTTGCCAAGGAGAAAACGGTGAGCACCTCCGCCGCCCGCACCATGGGGCGTCGCCATTCGGCCTGGGTGAGGCGCAGGATGGCCGAAAGCATCACCCCGGCGTGGCTGATGCCTACCCAGAACACAAAGTTCACGATAAGGAAGCCCCACATAATTGGACGGTTCAAGCCAGCCACCCCGGGGCCTCGGTTCATCCACCACGCCGCCGCCCCAGCCCCAGCCGACAGGATACCCCCCAGCACCAGCACCGCCAGCCAGAACCACAGAGGTGTGCTCAAAACCGGCCACAGCAGGTCCCGGTTAATCTGGCGGTCGGAAAGGTCTTTACGCTCCTGCATCGCGCCCTCTTTATTAATCCGGTTTGGCCAGCACCACAGCGCGGGTCTTCAGGAAGGGCTTCACCACCCTAAGGTAAGTCAGTTCCTTCATCTCCCATACCGACAAGGGGAGTAAAAAGCGCACCGCCATCAGGTATAGCAGAAGCGCCCCTGCCAGCCCCCCTAGCAAAATAAGATAGTCGGCCCCTGTAGGGGCCATGGCCGCCGGCACATGTTCCAAGGCGTGGCCTGTGGGGTCTGGCACCGACCACGCCCCCACATATAGACGGATGCGGTCAAAGAATGCCCCTATAAGGATAGATAGGGAGACCAGGCTTGGCCCCAATATGCTGCGGCGCACGGGGCCGATGATGAAAGCGAAGAGGGGCACCAGCCAGTTTAGAAAGAGGGATGTTACAAACAAGGGGCGATAGGGGCCAAAGTAGAGGAGTTGCTGCAGGTTCTGTTCTGTGGGGGTGCGCCCATACCAGAAGGTCAGGAAGGCCGACCACTGGAAGTAGGCCCACAACAAGGAGAGGGCCAGGAGTAACTTGGCTGCTCCCCAGAACTGGTCCACATGGAAGTAGCGCCGATACCCGCCTATGGTGCGCAAGAGGAAGGCCGTGAGCACCACCGCAGCCAGCCCCGCTTGCAGGCCCGACAGGGCGTGGTATGCCGGGAAGATGGAGTCTTTCCAGCCGGGGACGAAGGCTAGCACCAGGTCGCTGGCCACAACGATACTTCCCCCTACATAGGCGATGAAGTAGAACCCTCCCGCCACCCCCAGGGCTGCCTTGTGCACCTGCCACTGGCGGAGCGTCCCGTGCCACCCCAGGGCCAGGAGCGATGTCCAACCCCCACGCCCCCGGTCCCGCAGGGCCGCCAGGTCGGGGATGGAGGCGATCCACAGCAGTGCTATCCCACTAATGGCCACCATTACCAGGGTCAGCAGGTCGTAGGCCACTGGTGCCCCTGGGGGCCATCCCTGGCGCACCCCACTCACAATCCAGATGGTGTTGCGCCCCTCCCCAGGCGGTATAACCCATATCAAGGGGATAAACAAGAGCAGGGTAAAAACCCCCACGATGCCATAGGCTTCAGCAGCGCGCGCCAGTGGGCGACGCCAATGGGCCTTGGCCAGCCGGGTAGCCACCGAGGCGATGGGGGCCGCCCCAGCCACCGTGTAGAGGAAGCCCAACAGGGCCGCATAGTAGCCCCAGGCGGTATGCTGGGTCCCCTGGGCCACCTTCAAGATGAAGCCTATAACCCCCAGGATGAACAACACGCCCAGGGCAAGGACGGCCCCCCTCCACAGGGGCCACGCCTCCTGCGCCTTCCCCAACACCTCCTCCGCCACCTGGCGAGGCGAGGTGGGGGAGTCTTCGGCGGGGTGGTGATTAGTGGCTGTGCTCGGTTGCGGGTGCATAGGGGTCTACCTTCTTCAGATAAATGACATTAGGGCCGGTGCCCAGGTCCGCGATAACTTTATAGGCCCGTTTGCTCTTAGCCATTTGTGAGACGCGGCTCTGGGGATCCAGGAGGTCGCCAAACACCAGGGCATCGGTGGGGCAGGCCTGGACACAGGCGGGCGTCACATCTCCATCTTGCAAGGCGCGCCCCTCTCGCAAAGCCTCCCTCTGGGCGCGGCGGATGCGCTGGATGCAGAAGGTGCACTTCTCCATAATGCCCCGCCAGCGCACCGTTACATCGGGGTTCAACTGATTGTCCAGCGTGGCGGGCCAGACGGGTTGCCAGAAGTTAAAGAAGCGGGCGTGGTAGGGGCAGTTGTTGGCGCAGTAGCGGGTGCCCACACAGCGGTTGTAGACCTGCACGTTCAGCCCTTGATCGTTATGGTATGTGGCATACACGGGACACACCGGCTCACAGGGGGCGTTGTCGCACTGCTGACACATAATAGGGATGTAGCGGGCGCGGATGTCGGGATAGTGGCCATCCCAGTAGCGCTCTATGCGAATCCACTCCATTACACGGCGCTGGAGGAAATTCTGCTCGGTGTTGAGGGGGATGTTGTTCTCTGCCTGGCAGGCCACCACACACGCCTGGCACCCAGTGCACCGGTCCAAGTCCACCACCATCCCCCATTTGTGGCGGGGACGGGCCTGTTGCGGGCCAGCCGTCCCTTCCCTGGGCGCAGGGGCGGGGGATACTTTTGGGGGCACGGCAGGGGGGGAAGGTGCGTGGGCGTTAGGCATACCTACGCCTCCTTGCTAATCAGGATAATGGGGCGCTCCTCTAACTGCATGGGGAGCACCGTGCCTTCAAACTTCGGGATACGCTGGCGCTGGCCCAGGCGGCGCAGGCTCACCCGGGTGGCCGCCCAGGCGAAGGCCCCAGTTTCCCCTTCGGTAAGGGGGGATAGGATAGAGAACACATTGGCCCCGCGCCCGTTGGCCCATTGCCCCATGCCGGAGTGCCCGAAGCCCATAGGCATAGCCACCACCTCTGGCGGTATGGCGGGGTGCAGATAGGCTAGTGCACGGATGCTCCCCCGGGGCGAGACCACCTCCACCCAGTCCCCCTCGGCGATACCCAGTCCCCTTGCCTTTTCGGGGTTGATCTCTACCCAGGTCTGCCAGGCCACGGTGGTGGTGCCGTCAGGAACGGCCTGGAGCCAGGGCAGATGGGCGCCTCGCCCGTCGTGGAGGCCCAGGGGTGTGAAAGGCACCAGGTGGAAGGGGAACTCCCCCTCTTCCCCGGCGAATTGCGGAGGAGGGGGCGTTGCTGGGGCACGCTCTACGCTCACCTGCCCCTGCCCCTGGGCCTGGGTGTCCCACCACCCTCCACGCTGGAGCACCCCCGTCAGGAAGGATGCCTCGTCTTGGGCGCGCACCGACCCCCGCCCCAAGGCGAAGAGGCGCCGCGCCCCATCCTGCACAGCCTCTTGCATACTTTGCCAGGGCAAAGAAAGGCCTGCAGCAGCCCCGGCCTCCAGCAGAATGTCCCCAAACGACTTCCCATGGCGGAAGGGGCGCACCACCGGCTGTTGGAAGGTAAGGGTCTGGAAACCTGGGCCAGGCTCCGGCCAATCGGTGCCCCACGCCTCCAGGGTGTCCAGTTCCGGAAGCACCAGGTCCCCGAACTTGGCCATGTCCTCTGGAACGGAGCCGATAAAGACCCGGAATGGGACCCCGTTTAGGAGGTCTTCAAACTCTTTGGGGGGTATGGGCAGGCCGTAGACCAGGTTGGCCCCTCGCATAATCAGCAGGCCCACCTGTCCGGCTCCCATACCTTCCAGGGCCTTGCGCCACTGGGCCAGGGGTGCAGGGGGGATTTGGGGCAGACCCAGGGGTGGGGGCGGGTTGAAGCGGACGCCCCCCTCTCGCCCGACGCTGTCCACCAGGGCATTGAGGGAGAGAACTGCTGTGGCGTTGAAGAGGCCGTTGGTGTGGGCCAGGGCCGACCCCCCCACCATAGCCAGACTGGGGCGCTGGGTGCCGAACACCTCGGCCACCTCTCTAATGCGCTCCGCCGCAACGCCCACCGTGTTGGACACCCGCTCCGGCTGGTAGGTTTGCAAGGCTCCCAATCCCTGCCCCCCGGTCAGTTGGGCAGCGGCGGCCGGGGAGGCCATCCCCCGCTCTATCAGCACATAGGCTACCGACAGGGCCAGGATACCCTCGGTGCCGGGGCGCACGGGGAGCCAGCGGTCGGCGTTGGCGGCGGTCAAGGAGAAGCGAGGCTCGGCGTGAACAAACAGCCCACGCTGACCAGCACGCCCCTGCCGGAAGGCCCCGTAGGCACGGGACCACCGCACTGGCGAGCCCCAAGTCTCAAGCCAGCCCGCCCCAAAGGAGAACACGGTGCGGGCGCGGGCTATGTCGTAGTCGGGGAGGGCGTCTTGCCCGAAGAGGCGCTTCACTGCGGTGCGGAGGACAGTATCCTCCAGGGGTTCGTAGGCCATAAGGGTGCCGCCGACACCCTGGATGAAAGCCTGTGCCACAGCGGCGATATGCCCCCGAAGGGGATTGGTGGCCAGGAAGACCTTGCCGCGGTTCTTCTGTATCTGGCCCACCAGTTCGGCCATAGCCGTTTCCCAGCCAACAGGCTGGGCATAAAGGAGAGGGACCTGCAGGCGGTCGGGGTGGTAGAGGGCCTGCACGGCAGCCTGGCCCCGGGCGCAGGCCTTGCCTGTGTTCAGCGGGTGGTCGGGGTTACCCTCTATCTTCTTGGCTCGCCCCTCTATCACCCGCACCAGAACGCCGCACCCGGCCCCGCACTGCTGGCAGAGGGTGGCATACCAGTTCTCCCGTCCCGTTACCTGGTCTTCAGGCAGGGCAACGGGGCTTTCCACCCGCAGTTCCCGGTCTGGGATGCGGCACCCGTTGAAGGCGATGGCCCCAAGGGCACCAACCCCGGCCAGTTTCAGCAGGTCTCGGCGTGTTATACGCATGGCACCCCACTAATAGTGGCAGATGGCGCAGTCGGTAGGGGCGTTGTTCTGACGATGGCACCCCACACAATCCCCCATCTTAAGGGAGCGCTGCACCTGTCGCATCTCCGTCATAGCCTCCACGGCCCCGTGGCAGTCAGAGCAGGTGAAGCCGGCACGGATGTGCGCCTCGTGGACAAAGCGCACATGGTCAGGCAGGCGGAAGACCCGCACCCATTGAACGGGCTGTTCGTTGCTGAAGGCGTCAATGACTTTCCGTATCTCCACCTGCTTCGCCTCGGTGGTGCCCAAGATGAAGCGGTGGCAGAACATGCACTGCTCCAGGGAGGGGATGGTGGCCGCGGCCTCCTGGTCGGCTCCCCGGTGGCAGAAGAGACAGGGGATTTGGGCGTCTCCGGCGTGGGTCTTGTGGGTGAAGGCGACGGGCTGCTGTGGGGCCTGACGGAAGAGGCGCTCCACACTCCAGGAGTAGTGGGCCACAACCCGAGGCACTACCAGCACCAGGAATGCTAGCCCTAACAGGGTCGTTCCCAGCCCTCCCCCTAGCAGGATAGCGATCCAGGCTCGCTTTCCCAGGCGCACGCGTTACCTCTCTTGCGCTTTTACCAGAGGAACTTGGGGTAAATCGCCCGAACAATGTCCCCAAACTGGGCGACCCGGGCAAATACAATGGCGATGCCAGCCACCCCAGCCAGGCTCACCAGGAGGAAAAGCCCCCGCACTCGCACGGTCTCACCAGGGAGATGGCGGGTGCCCACCAGGGAGGGGATAACAGCAAAGGCCAGCATAAGGAGCAGTGCCAGCCCCGCAGCGAAGAAGGGAAGCAGCCACAAAACATGCAAAAGGGCCTTGATCTGGGCCCATTGCTCTGGTGTGAGGGCGATGGGGTCCATATCGGCTCCTTGCCTTAGCTTCCCCGCACACCCCAAGACATTAGTGAAGGTTATCGCAAACCCCCTCCTTTGTCAAGAGCCACTGGGGAGGTCTCATTTTTCAATGGCCTGGACAAGGTCCCGCTCCTTTATGGTATGGTGGAGGGGTGAGCCACGACCCCTTTTTGCCCTACCACGCCCTCACCGATGTGCCGGGCGTCCTGGTGGGCCACTGGACAGACCTCCAGAACGCCACGGGGTGCACCGTTGTCCTTGTCCCTAAGGGGGCTGTGGGGGGTGTAGAGGTGCGAGGCTCTGCCCCAGGGAGCCGGGAAACCGATCTGCTTCGCCCTACAGCCCTCATCCAGCGGGTGCACGCCGTCGTTCTGGCAGGGGGGAGCGCCTTCGGCCTTGCTACAGCCGACGGCGTAATGCGTTGGCTGGAGGAGCGGGGCATCGGTTTCCGCATAGGGCCGGCGCTGGTGCCCATCGTGCCGGCGGCCATCCTCTTTGACCTGAATCTGGGAGGCCCCAAGAAGAGCCGCCCCGGGGCACAGGAGGGCTACCTGGCGTGTCAGGTAGCCGCCTCTGGCCCCGTGGCTGAAGGCTCGGTGGGGGCAGGCACCGGCGCCACCGTGGGCAAGGCCCTGGGCTTGGGGCGCGCCACCAAGGGCGGCCTGGGGACGGCCAGCATCCACCTGGGCCAGGGGATTGTGCTGGGTGCTCTGGTGGCCGTAAACGCCGTAGGGGATGTGGTAGACCCCCTCAACGGACGCATTCTGGCCGGCCCACGCCGCCAGGACGGGGAAGGCTTCCACAGCACCGTTGACCTGATCTTGCGTGGAGAGGCCTTTGCCCAATCCCCTCAGGCCAACACCACCATCGGCGTAGTGGCCACCAACGCCCGACTCACCAAGGAGCAGGTCAACAAACTAGCCGTCCACGCCCAGGACGGCCTGGCTCTGGCGGTGCGCCCCTGCCATACCATGAGAGATGGGGACTGCTTCTTCGCCCTGGCTACTGGGGAGAAGCCCGATGCTGTAGACCCTGACCGTCTGGGGGTTGCGGCGACTCAGATGGTGGCCAGGGCCATTGTGCGGGCGGTGTTAGCGGCGACACCCCTGGCAGGAATCCCATCAGCCCGCCAGGTGCTCCCCGACCTGCCCGCTGTGTAGAGAAGCGAAGCGTATGGCGATACTGGAGGCCGTGGGCCTCACCAAGTTCTACGGGCGCTTGCCTGGCATCGTAGACCTGGATATGGCTGTCCAGGAGGGGGAGGTCTTCGGCTTCATCGGCCCCAACGGCGCTGGCAAGACGACCACCTTGCGCCTGTTTCTGGGCTTCCTGAAGCCCAGCCGGGGGCAGGCT
Organism: Dehalococcoidia bacterium; assembly: GCA_046294495.1. Classification (GTDB taxonomy): domain Bacteria; phylum Chloroflexota; class Dehalococcoidia; order Lucifugimonadales; family HRBIN23; genus HRBIN23. Next base: position 20,954 of record JBKBKV010000020.1, read on the forward strand.
ATTATCCTGGGGAAGGATGCGTGGAGGCATGGAGTAGGGGTGCGCCGGGAGGTGGGCTTCCTGCCAGATACCCCAGCCTTCCCCCCCAACCTGACAGGGCAAGAGGCTCTGGACCTCTTGGGGCGTTTGCAGGGCAAGCCTCCTATCCTGCGCAGGCGCTGGCTAGATGGCCTGGAACTTCCCGCCTCCGCTCTGCGCCGCTCCGTGCGGGGGTATTCCACTGGCATGCGCCAGAAACTGTGCCTTGTCCAGGCCTTTCAGCACGACCCCCTGGTAGCCCTACTGGACGAACCCACCGAGGCACTGGACCCCCTTATGCAGAACGCCTTCTTCGCCCTGCTCCAGGAGTTTGTGGCTCGGGGGCGCACGGTGCTCTTCTCATCCCACATCCTGCCTCAGGTGGAGCGGGCGTGTCAGCGGGTTGCCATCGTGCGGGAGAACCGCCTGGTAACCGTGGAAACCATAGACGCCCTGCGCCGCCGCGCCATACGGAGCATGGAGGTGCTCCTCAAGGAGGACTCCCCGGTGGACCTCCACCTTTCGTGCGTTGTTAGCGCCCAGCGGGATGGCCGGCGCCTCTCCTTGAAGGTGCAGGGGGATATTACCCCCCTGCTGGCACGCCTGGCCCAGGTGGGCATTGCCGATATGGTCTACGAGCCGGCTCGGCTAGAAGATATCTTCCTAAGCTTCTACACCCCTCAGCAGGCACCCACTGCAAACGGGAGATTGTGATGCGTATCCTCTTGACCAACGACGATGGCATCCACGCCTCTGGCCTCTGGGAGGCGGCCAAGGCCCTGCTCCCCTTGGGGCAGGTGCTGGTGTGCGCCCCCGACCGAGAGCAGAGCGGGGTTGGCGGCTCTATCACCCTCCAAATACCTGTGCGGGTAACCCCCTTCCCCGCACAGGTAGGCGGTGTAGAGGCATATACGGTGGAAGGCACCCCTGCCGACGCTGTCATCATCGCCACCGAGGTGCTGTGGGAGCGCCCGCCTGACCTGGTGGTGTCGGGCATCAATCAAGGGTCTAACCTGGGAGAGGATGTGCTCCTGTCGGGCACGGTTGGGGGTGCGTTGCAAGGGTGGTTCCGTGGCATCCCCTCTATTGCTATCTCCCTATGCACCCTGAACAACTTCATCTTTGCCCCTTCTGTCCTGCTCCTGCGTCTGCTGGCCCAACAGGTGGGGGAGGGGGCTATCCCCCGCCCCATCCTCCTGAATGTGAATGTGCCTAACCTGCCCCTGGAGAAACTGGAGGGCGTGGAGGTTACTCGCCTGGGGCGACGCAGTTACGCCGAGGTGGTGCGCCATGGCGACGATGGCCGCCGCAAGTGGTATTGGATTGCCCGCTCCCGCCCCGTATGGGAGACCGTGGAGGGAACGGATGTGTGGGCGGTGCGCCACCACCGGGTGAGCATCACCCCCCTCACCACTGACCTCACGGCGCACACCCTTCTGCCAACTCTGGAAGGGCTGGCAAGGACGCTAGGGGGAAAATTGCGGCTTACCCCCGAGTAAAAAGGGTGCACTGTCAGCCCTTTCCCAAAGAAGCACAACACCGGCTAACTGTAGGCCACGGTGCTGTTTCAGATAGGGGGCAGGCCACCCGCGCAACAACAACTTCACCGAACGCTATTGGGCGGAGCGAGCATCGCGCCCGCACCGCGCGGGGCTTCACAAGCCTTTCCGTGGCTTTGCCCCACTATGCCTGGTCTAAGGGGAGGCCGGCCCCTTCCGAGACCTTCTGACCAGCGGGGCGGCGCCCCCACCAGAGGCGTGGCCAGAGCCAAAGGGCTACCATACCCCCAGCCAAGGCCCCAGCGGTATCTACCGCCACATCCCCCAGCGAGGATTCGCGCCCCGGGATAAATCCCTGATACCATTCGTCCAGCATTCCCCATAGAAACCCGAAGAGGCCCACCAGGAATACGCCCACCAAGGTGTGCACTCGCCCAGGTGCCCATCGGAGCAGGTTCCAGGAGGCCAGCACCCCCAGCACACCGTAGAGGATGAAGTGGGCAGTGGGTGCTAATACCTGGCGCAGCAGGGAAGGTGGGGTAATGGGTGGCTGGGGATTAGGCCAGGAGGAGACCCCAAGGATAACGCCCAGCCATAGAATAAGCACCACCGAGTGCGCGCGTCGCCCACTCCCCATCTGCTGGGCATGGGTTTGCTGTTCCTGCCTCACCTAGTCTCTCCTTGCTAGCGATGGCGTATGGGGTTACTCTGCATTATCGCATACACCACGCTGGCGTGGAGGTGCGCTTATGTTAGCCCAAATGTCAGAGCGTGCGCGTAGCCTCTTGGAGGGGCCGTTTTCTCCCACCTGGCTACCCTTATGGGGGATGGCTCGCCCCGGGTAACGCCGGTATGGGTGGACACCCACGGCTCCCGTATCCTGGTGAACACGGCGCAGGGGCGGCAAAAAGGGCGTAGGGGCCCGCTGGCAGGCACCGCAGGCTTCAGGGCCACCCCCTGGAGTGAGGGCGTGGCCTGCGGAGTGAAGCCCCCATGGCTGGGGAGGTTGTCCCACCGCAGGGGGTGGGGTATCCTGAAATAGATGCCTATACACCTTTACGGAGGGGAAAGGGGTGCATCTGGCCATTGATGGCTACACTGCCTATGCCGACCGCCTCACCAGCACCGAGGTGGTCTATCGCTTCCTGGACACCTGCCCCGAGGCCATCGGGATGACCAAGATTACCCGCCCCGCTGTTATCACCTATCGTGGGCCGGTGCCGGAGGACTGGGGCCTTTCGGGGTTTGTGATTATTGCAGAGAGCCATATTAGCGTGCACACCTTCCCCGAACGCCTCTTCGTGCATGTGGACATCTTCTCCTGCAAGCCCTTTGACCACCAGAAGGCCCAGGCCCTAGTAGCCGAGGCTTTCGCCCTGGGGAGGGCCAGGTCCTGGCTCCTGGAGCGGGGGCTGGAGCACTACAGCCCAGAGGAAGCCCAGCGCGTCCTGGAGCAGGAGCGCTCCCGCCTGGCCCCCCGGGCTACTCCATAGGAGGCCCCTTGGCCCAGCCCCTTCCCGGCCCTTTGTCCCCCTGGAACTTCTTGGCCCTTCCACCTGAGCAAGCCTCCCTGGAGCGCGCTCACTTCGTTGTGGTGCCTGTCCCCTACGACAGCACCACCTCTTACAAGGCTGGGGCGCGGGAAGGCCCCTCTGCGATTATCGCAGCCTCCCGCTTTCTGGAGGACTACGACCCATCCCTGGGTTGGGAGCCGTGTTCCCTGGGCATAGCCACGCTTCCAGAGGTGGAGCCCCACCTGGGAGACCCCCACGCCACCATCCAGCGGGTGGCCCAGGTGGTGGGGGCTATCCTGGAAATGGGGAAGATGCCCGTGCTCCTGGGTGGAGAGCACTCCATCGCCTTGGGGGGTGTGCTGGGGGCGATGCGCCACGCCCAGGGCCTTTCGGTGCTCTACCTGGACGCCCACGCCGACCTGCGGGATACCTACATGGGCACCCCATACAGCCACGCCTGCACCGCCCGGCGCATTGCGGAGGTCGCTCCTATCCTAGAGGTGGGGGTGCGTTCCATGAGCGCCGAGGAGGCCCATTTCGCTCGCTCTAAAGGCGTCTCCCTTTTTCATTGGGGGCCTATGGCCCGCGCCGAAGATGCCCTGGCATGGGCGCTCGCCCGCCTCGGGCCACAGGTGTATATTAGCATTGACCTGGATGTGCTGGACCCCTCTCTGATGCCAGCCGTGGGGACGCCAGAGCCTGGGGGCCTATTCTGGAGGGACTTGCTGGTTATATTGGAGGGGGTGGCCAAGTCCCGTCGGGTTGTGGCCTTTGATGTGGTAGAGTTATCTCCCAGGGAGGGGCCATCCTCTTGTGCATATACGGCGGCGGCGCTGGTGTATAGACTTATGGGGCTGGCGGCTCCGTCTGGCGCCCAGGAGGGATAAGGAGCAGGCCATGGGTGGCGTGCGCATCGGACGCATCTTCGGTATCCCTGTGGAGATTCACATCAGTTGGCTCATTATCTTTTTCCTTGTGGTAGCGTCGCTGGCGCAGGTGTTCGGGGTGCGGGTGTTGTTCGGGGTGCGCCTGCCCTATTGGTCGTGGGCAGAGCGATGGACCCTGGCTGTTGTAACCACCGCCCTGTTTTTCGGCTCGGTGCTGGCCCACGAACTGGCCCACAGCATCGTGGCACTGCGGCGGGGGATACCTGTGAAAGGCATTACCCTCTTCGTGTTCGGGGGTGTCTCCCAGATTGCACGCGAGGCGGCCACCCCGGGGGTGGAACTGGTCATGGCGGCTATTGGCCCTCTGGTGAGCCTGGCCCTGGGTGGTATCTTCCTGGGCCTGGCTATCCTCTTCGCCCAGGTGCAAAAGCACCTCTTCGCCATCACCTCTTACCTGGCTTTTGCCAACTTCCTCCTGGGCGTTTTCAACCTGGTGCCCGGCTTCCCCCTGGACGGGGGCAGGATGCTTCGAGCGGTGTTGTGGGGGATTACCCGCAACTACCAGCGGGCCACTTCCATCGCCGCAGGTGTGGGGCAGGGGATAGGGGTGGTCTTCATCCTTGGGGGGATCCTGCAGGCGCTATTTGTGCCAGCCGCTTTCCTTTCTGGCATCTGGCTAGCCCTAATCGGCTGGTTCCTGCAAGGGGCAGCGGCATCCAGTTACAGGCAACTGCGTCTGCGGGAAGGGCTCCGGGGCTTCACCGCCCGCGACCTAATGGCCCCCGAATGTCCTAGGGTTGCCCCCGAGGTTTCGGTGCAGAGTGTGGTAGACGAATACCTGCTGGGGCGGGGGGTGCGGTGTCTACTGGTGAGCGACGACCAGCGCACCTACGGCCTGGTTACAGTGCATCAGGTGCGCCAGGTGCCCAAGGAGCGGTGGGCCTTCACCGCCATTCGGGAGGCTATGGCACCTATGGAACGCCTGGTGGCGGTGCATCCCCAGGAGGACGCCTACCGGGTGCTGGAGGTGCTGGACGAGGCGGGTGTGAACCAGGTGCCGGTGGTGCAGGATGGGCGAGTGGTTGGCCTGATTACCCGCGAGCACATCCTCCACTTCCTTCGGGTGCGGGAGGAGTTGGGAACCTAGTCTCCAAACCTCTGGCCTGGTGCACCCCACTGGCAAGGACAGGGTCTAACCTTGGGCCACGCTAGGCGTTATCATAGAAGGTAGGGCAGGAGGGGCTATGACGGAGCGCTTTTCCCCCATCTACCTGGACCACGCAGCCACCACATCGGTGCGCCCTGAGGTGCTGGAGGCCATGCTCCCCTACTTCTCCCAACGCTTTGGGAACCCCTCCAGCATTCATACCCTGGGCCAGGAGGCCCGCAAGGCCCTGGAGGACGCCCGGGAGACGGTGGCGAGCATCCTGGGGTGCCGTGCCAGCGAGGTGGTCTTCACTAGCGGGGGCACCGAGTCCAACAACGCCGCCATAAAAGGCGTGGCCCTTGCTCTTCGCCACACGGGTAACCACATCGTTACCTCGGCCATTGAGCACCACGCCGTCCTCCACACCTGCCACCAACTGGAGCAGTTGGACTTCCAGATCACCCTGGTCCCCGTAGACCGCTACGGGATAGTAGACCCCGACGCCGTGGGGCGTGCCATCACCGAACGCACTATCCTGGTGAGCATTATGTATGCCAACAACGAGGTAGGCACAGTGGAGCCTATCCCCGATATCGCCCGGGTGGTGCGCGAGCGTGGCAAGGCCCTGGGGCGGAGTATCCCCTTTCATACCGATGCCGTCCAGGCCCCGGGCTTTCTGGACTTGGATGTAAACGCCCTGGGGGTGGACCTCCTTTCTATCTCTGCCCACAAGTTCCACGGCCCCAAAGGGGTTGGGGTTCTCTATATACGGCGCAACACCCCCTATGAGCCTCTGCTGATGGGGGGAGGCCAAGAGAAGGAGCGCCGCTCCGGCACCGAGAATGTGCCGGGCATCGTAGGGCTGGCCACCGCCTTGACCCTGGCAGAGGAGGAACGCCCAACCGTGAGCGCCCGCCTCTCGCGCCTGCGCGACTACTTCATCGCCCGGGTTCTAGAGCTGGTTCCTGGCGCTATTCTGAACGGGCACCCCACACGGCGCTTACCCAACAATGCCCACTTCTGCTTTCCTGGCGTGGAGGGGGAGCCTGTCCTTCTGGGGCTGGATATGGAGGGCATCTACGCTTCTAGTGGTAGCGCCTGTTCTACCGGCTCCCTGGAACCTTCCCATGTGCTCACCGCCATGGGCCTCCCACCCGACATAGCCCGTTCCAGCGTGCGCTTCACTATGGGGCGGGATACCAGTGAAGAGGAGATAGAGAGGGTGCTCCGGGTGCTCCCCGACCTGGTCCGGCGCTTACGCTCCCTGCCCAGTATGGCCCCCACCGGGCTATGAGGCGTGAGGAGTGGGTTCATCCGAAGATATGGTGCCGACTGTGCGATATAGCATTACCCTCTTGACCGTGGCGCTTCTCCTGACGCTGGTGGCTCAGGGGTGCGTGGAGCGGGTGGACCAGGGCAAGTGGGGGTGGGGGCGTATCCTTGTTATCAACGCCAAGAAGCCCCGCCTAGTGAGCGAGGTGGGCTTCCAGCACCAGGACAAGCACTGGGCTATCGTCCCCTCCAGGCCCGATCACACTCTGGCTGCAGTGTTCGTTACTATCCGCAACGACAAGTCTACTCTGGTGAGCCTGTTGGTGGATGAGAAGTCGGCCTATCTGGAAGACCCGAAGGGAAACAGGTGGGCACCTGTTGACTACACCAAGGCACGCCGTGAAGTGGACGAGCCGGTGCGGCCCGAGGGGGCATATGTGCCTTTCCTGTGGGGGAAACTGGACCTGCCCCAAGGCTACCAGGTGCAGGGGTGGATGCTCTTTGAGGTGCCCAAAAGTGCAGACCTTTACCTCTTCGGCTGGGAGCAGGCAGATCCGGTGCGCATCCGCTTCAAAGGCCCCTGAAGCGGGTGCGCATCCCTCTTGACGCCATCCTAGGGTAGGTTAAAGAGAGGAGGGTAGGGTGTCCAGTCCTTCCGACCAGGTTATGGTAGAGGTGCAAGACCTCACCAAACACTATGGCAACTTTATAGCCATAGAGGGGGTCTCCTTCACGGTGCGCAAGGGGGATATCCTGGGTTTCCTGGGCCCCAACGGCTCCGGCAAGACCACCACCATGCGCATCGCCACCGGCTATCTCCCCCCCACGAGCGGCACTGTGCGCATCGCCGGCTACGACATACAGACCCAGTCCCTGGAGGCGCGCCGGCGCATCGGATACTTGCCAGAAACAGTGCCCCTCTACACCGACATGACGGTAGAGGACTACCTGGAGTTTATGGGCACCATTCGGGGGATGCCCAGGAAGCGCTTGCAGCAGCGTATCAACGAGGTCATTGATATCGTGAAAATCCACGAGTATCGGAGCACCCACATTGGTAAACTCTCTAAGGGGTATCGCCAGCGCACGGGCCTGGCCCAGGCCATCCTCCACGAGCCGGAGGTGCTTATCCTGGATGAGCCTACCATAGGCATAGACCCCATTCAGGTGGTGGAGACCCGCCACCTCATTCGGGAGTTGGGAAAGGAGCACACCATCCTTCTGAGCACCCACATCCTCCCCGAGGTGAGTATGGTGTGCAACCGGGTGGTCATCATCCATGAAGGGCGCGTGGTGGCAGAAGATACCCCTGCCAATCTAGCAGAGCGTCTGAAGGGGACGGAGCGTATAGAACTAGAAGTAAGAGGCCCCGCCAAGGAGGTGATGCCCCTCCTGCGAGGCCTGCGGGGGGTAACGGAGGTGCGCCGCGTGAGTGAGGGGGAAGCAGGCACCTATATCGTAGAGTCGCGTCGTGGGGCCGACCTGCGGGAACAGATCGCCCAGG
>JBKBKV010000021.1:0-12204 GCA_046294495.1 Dehalococcoidia bacterium
TGGAAAAACCTGGCTCCCAGGTGGGGCAAACGCAAGAGGAGGGGCAAATCTTCACGCGGGAAGTAGACACCGCCGACCAGATGCCACTGAAGTATTGGATGACCCGTCTGAAGACTGCCCGTGCCCAGACCCTGCGCCGCATTGCTAGCGCCAACCTGACGCCCGAGAGCCTCCAGCGCAAGGGAATCCACCGCACCTTCGGAGAGATGACCGTGCTCCAGTTTCTGCGGGCCCTCTACCGCCACGACCGAATGCATATGGACCAGATAGCAGGGCGTCCCCCGAGTTTCGTCCCTGGCCAACGCCCTGGAGATAGCATGGCACAGCAGGGTGGCTAGGCTGCACGTCTGGGAAAAGGCGGCTGGGGCATAGGTGCCCTGTGCCAGCGCCGACCGCAATGTAAACAGCCGCCTTGCCTTATGTCAAGGTCGGGCGTCTCTACATAACAAATATAGGGCGAAGAAACCAATGCAGGGGCGATGGCCCACTGACGCCGGGAGAATGCTCCTACCTTACGGGTATCCATCCCCTGCCCTGATTCCCCTCCTCTAGGCTCCCATCGTAGACCTCTTCGCCCCCAGGGCCTTTGCGCCGCGCTGTGCTTTCCACCACATCCAGCAGAACCACCCAACCATCGGCGCACGCCACGCTGAGCACCCCAGACCGCACGCTCACGGCGCGCTGGGGCGGGGCCTCTAGCACATTGCCAGGCCCCACCAAGAGCACCAGTAGGGGCTTGTAGCCCTTATCCCCCTGCGAGGCCTCTAATATCGCCAGACCCTCGGGGGAAAGGTCGTAGTAGAGGCGTGGAGCGACAGCCATCCTATCATCCTCCGTTCCCAGGGAAATCCTGGGATATTCCATCGGTGGCGATAATAGCACCCTACCCCGTCAGCGGGCAAGCAGGGGAATCGCCCGAGACAGGTTTATGGTGCAGGGAAGGCAGGGATATTAGCCCACGAAGCGCACGCCCCCGGCGTAAGCCAGCCGCCTATCCAGTGCCTCGGAGATGGCGTCCTCTACCGCGTGGAGGAGGTCCCCCAGACCCCACCGCTGGGTCGCCGATACGAGGACAGCCCTCTCACCGGGGGAAAGCCCTGCGCGCTGTGTGGCCCAGCCAGCGCTCCGAAGGGCAGGGGGCAGGCGGTCCACCTTGTTGAGGGCCGCCACGCAGGGCTTAGCGCCCAGGCCAAGGTTCTCCAGCGTCTCCTCCACCACCTGGACCTGCTGGCGGACATTACGGTGTGTTATGTCAATAACATGAAGGAGCACTGTCGCCTCTTCCAGCTCCTCCAGGGTGGCATGAAAGGCCGCCACGAGGGTAGGGGGCAGTTTGTGGATAAAGCCCACCGTATCGGTAAGGAGGGCGATGGTGCCGTTGGGAAGGGAGATACGACGGGTTACAGGATCCAGAGTGGAGAAGAGGCGATCTGCAACCGGGACGCTGGCGTCGGTGAGGGCATTGAAGAGGGTGCTCTTGCCGGCATTGGTGTAGCCGACCAGGGAGACCACAGGCAGTCCGGCTGTCCTGCGACGGGTGCGCTGAAAGGCACGCTGGGCACGCACCGCCTCCAGGGAACGCAGGAGGCGCTGGATACGCTTGCGAATAAGGCGGCGGTCAGTCTCCAACTGGCTTTCGCCGGGGCCGCGAGTGCCGATGCCACCCCCCAGGCGCTCCAGGTGTGCCCACTGGCCCACCAGTCGGGGTAGAAGATATTGATGCTGGGCCAGTTCCACCTGGAGGCGCCCGGCGCGCGTGCGTGCGTGTTTGGCGAAGATGTCCAGAATAAGGGCGCTACGGTCTATAACCTTGACTTTTAGGGCCTCTTCAAGGTTGCGCTGCTGACTGGGGGAGAGTTCATCGTCAACGATAACAAGGTTGGCACCGCTGGCTTCCTGTTGGGCCTTCAGTTCCTGCAGTTTCCCACGCCCGAGATAGAAGGGGCTTGGTCGTTCCAGGCGCTGGGTGAGGCGCCCCACTACTATAGCCCCGGCAGTATGGGCCAACTGGGCCAGTTCCTCAACCGAGTCATCCAGGGATATGGCCGAATGGCCACCTGTAACTTCCACTCCAACCAGGATTGCCCGCTCTTGCTGGGGCAATGTAGAATGATGCCTGGTGCTCTTGATAGACCCACCTCCTGTGCTATCCCTTGCTGCGTTGCCCCTTGGGGGGAACGGTCCACCCCTGCAAACGCTTGACGGCCCGTTCCAGGTCGTCGTCTGACAGGGTCAGGGAGAGGCGGATAAACCCCTCCCCTTCTACTCCGTAGCCCCTACCGGGGGTCACCACGATGTCTTTCTCCTCCAACACCATGCTAGCGAATTCCCCGGAGGTATATCCACCGGGGATGCGCGCCCACAGATAGAGGCTGGCCCTGGGGGGGGTTAGGGCCAGCCCCAACTGGCGCAACACCGGCACCAAGCGGTCGCGGCGCCTCTGATAGATGGCGTTGCGCTGGGCCAGGTAGTCCTGGGGGCCGGTAAGGGCCGCTATGCCCATCTCCTGGACAGCCTGGGGGATGCCGGAGTCCAGGTTGGACTTTATCTGGAAGAGGGCGTTTACGGCTGGGGCAGCTCCTACGGCCATGCCAATGCGCCAGCCAGTCATGTTATAGGTCTTAGATAGCGAGTGGAACTCCAGGGCTATGTCCCGCGCCCCTGGCATCTGAAGGATGCTGGGTGGACAGTAGCCGTCGTAGGCCACCTCGGAATAGCAGTTATCGTATAGCAGGAGTATGTTCCACCGCTTGCAAAAGGCTATTGCCTCTTCCAGAAAGGCTAGGTCGGCGGTGGCTCCAGTGGGGTTATTGGGGTAGTTGAGCCACAGCACCTTCGCCCTTCGGCAAACCTCGGGAGGGATACCGCGTAAGTCAGGCAGGAAGCCGTTCTCCTCCCGCAGGGGCAAGTAATATGGGGTAGCGCCGGCGAACATAGTGCCTACGGCGTAAACGGGGTAGGCCGGGTCGGGCACCAAAGCCACATCCCCAGGGTCAAGGAAGGCAAGGGCTGCGTGCCCAATGCCTTCCTTGGCACCGATAAGGGGTAGAACCTCCTTATCGGGGTCTAGGCTCACGCCGAAACGCCTTTCATACCACTGGGCGATGGCACGGCGAAGGGAAGGGAGACCGTCGGTCTCGGGGTAGCGGTGGTTGACGGGCACCCGGGCAGCGCCGACCAGGGCCTCCACGATATGGGTGGGGGTAGGCAGGTCTGGGTCGCCAATGCCGAAAGAGATGACATCGGCACCCTGGGCACGCTTGGCGGCGATTTTGCGAGAAATCTCCACAAAGAGGTAAGGGGGCAGGTTGTCCAGGCGTTGGGAGAAGCGCATAGGCTACTGCCCACCCAGGGGGCGGAGCCACTCCCCCTCAAAGACCTCTTCTACTGGCCCCTCCAGGAGCACCTCCCCAACCCCATCCCACTGGACTGTCAGTATGCCCCCAGGTAAGTTTATGTCAACTTTGTCCTCTATATAGCCGTGCAGGCGGGCGGCCACGGCCACAGCGCAGGCCCCCGTGCCACACGCCAAGGTCTCTCCCGCCCCTCTCTCCCACACCCGCACCTTCAAATGGTGCCTGTCCATCACATTGACCACCTCAAAGTTCACCCGGCGGGGGAACAGGGGGTGCCTCTCTGCCAGGGGGCCGTAATGGGCCAAGGGGAACTCATCCACAGGCTCCTCCAGGAAAGCCACAGCGTGGGGGTTACCTATGGAGACAGCTGTGAAGGTAAAAGCCTTCCCATCCAGCACCAGTGGCCAGTCAAAGGCCATGTCCGACGGGGGGGCGCTGTAGCCTGTTCCGTGGGGGCTTGTCACATGAAGGGTTGCAGCCCGCTGGCCTACGGGCACCAGGCGGTGAGCAAGGTCAACGGGAACCGCCTGGGCAGACAGAACTGGCTTCCCCATACCCACCCGCGCCCGCACCACTCTGCCGTTGCGCCAGATGGGCTTCACAGCACGCAAACCGGCCAGGGTTTCCACTTCTAGTGTCTCCTTACTTGCTGGAACAATTCCCCTCTCAAGGGCAAACTTGGCGAAGCAGCGGATGCCGTTGCCACACATCTCCGCCTCGGAGCCATCGGGGTTGAACATGCGCATTCGCAGGTCTGCCTGCTGGGCGGGAAGCACGAGGATAAGGCCATCAGCCCCAACCCCAAAGTGGCGATGGCATACGGCACGGGCAACGGCAGACCAGTCCATCTCTAACTGCCGGGCATCCACGACAACATAGTCATTGCCGGCACCGTGTAGTTTCACAAAGCGCATAGGGTTTTGCCCTCCTCTGGTGCCGATTGTAGCATATGCGTCTATACTCGCCCATACAGGGGGTCATCCAGCCGCCAAGATACTCCGTAAGGCAGGCTCTAGTTCAGGATAAAGGAAACGGTAGCCAGCATCCAGCGCCCGCTGGGGGGCGACGCGCCGGCTGAAGAGGAGTTCCTGGGCCACTTCTCCCACCGCTATGCGCATAACCCAGCCCGGAACAGGCAGGAAGGCTGGGCGTCTTACCACACGCCCCAGGACCCGGGCCAGATCTCCCTGGCGGACCGCCTGTGGCGCAGTGGCATTGAAGGGGCCCCGCAACGGATTCTGCAAGGCGAAACGCACCAGCCCCACCATGTCGTCCATATGCAGCCAAGACCACCATTGCCTACCGGAGCCTAAAGGCCCTCCCAAGCCCAGTCTGGCCAGCATCAGTAAGGGAGCCAGTGCCCCACCGCCAGGGCCCAGCACAATGCCAGCCCGTAGGCAGACTACCCTAATGCCCAACCCTTCAGCCTGGCGGGCTGCATTTTCCCAGTCCACACACACCCTAGCCAAAAAATCATTCCCTGGCGGCGCCTCCTCTGTTAGCACTGTCTCTCCCCCGTTCCCGTAGTAGCCAGTGGCACTAGCAGATATCAACACCTCAGGTTTGGCCTTCAACGCCCTCAGGGCTGCCACCAGGTTGCGGGTGCCCGTGACCCTGCTTTCCCTGACGGCGCGCTTCTTGGAGGGTGTCCAGCGCCCTGCTATGCCCTCGCCCGCTAGATGGACAACGGCGTCTATATCCCCGATGCCTCCCAGGGCAGGAGGCGGCCCTATGGGGTCCCAGGGGATGGCTTGGGCTAGACCAGGCACCCGGCTCAATGCACTTTGGGGATTTCGGGAAAGGGCCGTAATCTTATGGCCATCCTGTGCTAGGGCAGGACAGAGGTGCCGGCCGATGAACCCTGTGGCCCCTGTAACCAAGATATGCATACCTCCCTCATACCGGAGAGACCTTTTCCTACCATACGATACCACAGCGGGATACGGGGAGGGGAAAAGGGCGTTCCTCAGCCAACACGCACCGCCCCCTTGGACGGAGGCGAAATGTGTTGGGAAAAGGTTAGAAAGAGGGGGAAGGCTGCAGTGGCAAGGGTGCACACTGACCTTGACACCTTGGCCCAGGGCGCTAGGATAAAAGGGGTTCCTGACCGAAGGAGGGGCTATGCCACGCCAGCGTTCTCCCCAGGAAAGCGACCTGATAGAGCGTGCCTTTCGGGTGTTACCTGGGGGCACCCTGGGCAATGTTTACCTGCCCAAGGAGGAGGCACTTATTATTCGCCGCGGGCAAGGGAGTAAGGTATGGGATGCCTCGGGGAACGAATACATAGACTACCTTCTGGGATCGGGACCCATGGTTCTAGGGCATGCCCATCCGACAGTAGTTAAAGCCGTTCAAGAGGCCGTAGCCCAGGGTAGCACCTTCTTTGCCACCAACGAGGCGGCGGTGCTCCTGGCCGAGGAGATAACCCGTGCCGTGCCTTGTGCCGAGAAGGTGCGCTTCCTTACCAGCGGCACCGAGGCGGACTTCTTCGCTATGCGCCTGGCCAGGGCCTTCCGCCGGCGTGAGAAGGTGCTCAAGTTTGAAGGGGGGTTCCACGGCCTCAGCGATTATGGGGCGGTGAGCATTTCCCCCAAGAGAAGCCTCCCCTTTCCAGAAGGGGAACTCAACTCGGCGGGGGTCCCACAGGCCCTATCCAGCCTGGTCCTCGTAGCCCCCTACAACGACCTGAAGACCACCGAGGAGATTATCGCCCGCCATCACGACGACCTGGCGGCGGTCATCGTAGAGCCTTTCCAGCGTGTTATCCCGCCAGCACCGGGTTTCTTGCAAGGGCTACGCGAGATCACCCAGCGGTATGGCATCCTCCTAATCTTTGATGAGGTGGTTACGGGCTTCCGCTTCGCCTACGGGGGGGCACAGGAATACTACGGTGTGGTGCCAGACCTGGCCACTCTGGGCAAGATTGTGGGGGGTGGTTACCCGCTTTCGGCGGTGGTGGGCAAAGAGGAAATTATGCGCCACTTTGACCCTGCGATGGAAGGCACCGATGGCTTCGTGCCACTAGTGAGCACCCTGAGTGGCAACCCCATCGCCGCCGTAGCGGGCCTGGCTACCCTTCAAGAACTGCGTCGCCCTGGCGCTTACCAGCGCCTCTTCTCTATCGGGCGTAGGGTGCGCGAAGGGCTGAAGTCGGCTCTCCAAGAGGCGGAAGTGCCTGCCCAGGTGGTAGGGGAAGACCCCCTCTTTGACGTGTTCTTCACCAGCGATCCGATCGTAGACTACCGCTCCACCCGAAAGGCCAACCTTCAGCGCCTAAACCGCTTCAATACCTTGCTGCGGCAACGGGGCATACTGAGAGGGCAAAGCAAGTTCTATATCTCCCTCGCCCACACCGAGGAAGACATCGCCCGCACCATCCGCGCCTTTCGGGAGGTGGCGGGCCTCCTGGCACAGGAGGGGTAGAGCACCGCTCGCCAACGCACACCTAAGGAGGGGGTTTCCTTCATTACGCGAAAAATAAGCGACGGATAACTTATAGATGGGGTGAACAGGTGTTTGTCTTGACAGGGGGAAAAGGGTGGTATACGGTAGACGGCAAATAAGTATGCGAAGCGGGGGAGGCAACGCCTTCTGAACCATATGCCCAATGGCAAAGGGCGTGGAGAAAGTCGGTATCGCCTCTTCCCCGCTCCCACGCATAAAAAGTAGTCCGCAGGGCTCTCGGCCCCGGCGCTTCCAAGGAGGGATTCCATGCGGATCGGAGGGCTTACGGTAGATCTAATCTGCGACACCCATTACAAGGTAGATGCCGGCTCCCTGTTCGGGGTGATTCCCAAAGAAGAGTGGTTCAGGTGCAAAAATATCCGCATTGACAAGCGTAACCGTATCCGTCTTGGGGTTCTATGCCTGCTCATCCGCACAGCGGATACCACCATCCTCGTGGATACAGGTATCGGCAACAGGCCCGATGACTTTCGCAAGGGCGCCTTTCGCTATGGCACGTCCAAACTAATGAGCAGGCTTCGCGAGAAGGGGGTAACCCCTCGCTCGGTGGACACCGTGGTGCTGACGCACGCTCACTTCACCAGTGCAGGAGGGGCCGTCCGCTCCAATGCGCAAGGGAGGCTCATGCCGGCGTTCCCCAACGCTCGCTATCTAATTCAGAGGGCTTCCTGGCAGGAGGCCCTCCAGCCCAGCGAGCGTGTGAGTTCGTTATTCCGCAAAGAGGACTTGCTGGCATTGGAGGAGTCGGGGCGGTTAGAACTTCTAGATGGGGATAGAGACATCGCCCCTGGGGTACACCTAAAGGTAACTCACGGGCACTGCCCAGGGCATCAAGTTGTGGTGGTTACAGCCGGGGCCAATAGGATAGCCTTCCTGGGCGCGCTGGTGCCCACCCCTTTGCACGCTGAAACACCCTGGGTTTCGGCTTTTGATTCCTTCCCTGACGATACGGTCCGATGCAAGAAAGAGATAATCGCCCTGGCAGAACGCCAGGGATGGGTTCTGGTCTTCCCCAGGTGGGAGACGTGCCCTTCAGGCGTGCCACGACGGATCAACGGGAGGCTGCACATAGTCCCCTACCGTTTGTGAGAAGGAACTATGTCCTCTAAAGCACCTCGGGTTCTCATTACCGTTTACTCTGACTATCTTTGACCGTGGTGCTATGTGGCCGCGGTGCGGCTCTACAAGGTGCAGGAGGAGTTTGGGCCTCACCAAGTCGCTATCTCCATGCGAGCCTACCCGCTGATCCCTCAGCAGACGCCCCCCCGCCCCATCTCCCCCCATTCGGTGCGGGGCAGGGCACAGGCCGGCCTGGAAGCCGCCGCAGAGGGCCTGTCTTTCACTCCATGGCCCCAGGACAGGCCTTACCCCCGCTACAGCATGCCTGCCCTAGAGGCGGCCAAATGCGCTATCCAACAGGGGGAGGAGGCTTTCCGAAAATACGACCTGGCCCTCTTCCACGCCTTCTTCACCCGTGCCTGGGACATCAGCGACCGGGAGGTATTGCTCTCCCTGGTGGACGAGACGGGGCTGGAACGGGCGCCTTTCCTGAAGTGCTGGGAATCGGGCGAGCCTCGCCGGCAGGTGCTTATGGAGGCTATGGAGTGCGTCCAGCGCTTCGGCTCCTGGGCGCAGGGTATCCCTCTGCAGACCTTCAACAATGGCCCTCCCTTGGTAGGGTGTGCGCCCTTGGCTGTCTACCGCCGGGCGGTGCTCCGTATCCTTGAGCCTGCTTCCTTTACAGGAGTGCCTCCTCCTCGCCAGGGCTAGGCCCATCTATCTGTGCCCATACTACCTCTCCCTGTATCGCCACCAGGCTAGCACGGGTGATACGATTTGCAAGGGGAGAAGGGTGAAGGGCGCATACTCGTATGTAGGTGTCGGTAAGTCCATACCAAAGGGTCTGTCCATTGAAAGGCTTCCCCTCTTCCCACAGAACGGGGCGTATAGTGCCCAGGCTCTTCTTACGAAAGGCAAGGGCTTGCTCCCGCGCTATCTCTCCAAGGATTGCCGTGCGCTGGCGCTTCACCTCCGGCGACACCTGCTCCGGAAAGTGGTAGGCTGAGGTGCCGGGGCGACGGGAGTATGGAAAGAGGTGCACACGGGCAAAACCCACCTCTCGGCATAAGGACACCGTATCCTGGAAGTCCTGTTCCGTCTCTCCAGGGAAGCCCACGATAATGTCAGTTGTTATAGCGGCGACAGGGAGCCGACAGCGGATGCGCTCCACGGCTTCCAGGAACTCCCGCCGAGTGTAGCGGCGGCGCATACGGCGCAAAATGGCGTCGCTCCCGCTCTGCAAAGGGATGTGGAAGTGGGGACAAAGGCGCGGGTCGCTCCACATCTCCAACAGGGGTGGGGTAACCTCCTGGGGCTGAAGGGAAGATACCCGTATGCGGGGGATGTGCGTGCGGGCCAGCAAAGCCCGTAGAAGCGCCAACAGGCCATTTTCACCCCATTCATAGCCGTAACCCCCAAGTTGCGTCCCTGTGAGGACCACCTCTTTGTAGCCTTCGGCCTCACGCTCCTGCACGGCCTGCACCAGGGCCTCTAGTGGGATGCTCCGCTCTCGCCCTCGCACCTTGGGGACAATGCAATAGGCGCAAACCTGGTTACACCCCTCCTGTATCTTCAGAAAGGCGCGGGTGCGCCCAAGTAGGTAAGGTGGCTCGCTGGTGCACCCTGTGCTACCGGGAGAGGGGTTGCCACCCCCAGTAAGTGCCAACACCTGTGTTACGATGTCTTCCTTTTGGGCATTGCCCAGCACCAAGGAGACCCCCTTTATGGAGAGTAAGCCCTGAGGGTCGCGCTGGGCTAGGCAACCTGTGGCCACGATAAGGCCTTTAGGGTTGCGGCGATAGGCAGACCGCAGGGCCTTACGAGCCTTGGCGTCAGCGGTCTGGGTTACAGTGCAGGTGTTCAGGATGTAGACCTGGGCCTCTTCACACCCCGATACCACCTGGTGTCCCAACGCCTGCAGACGGCGGGCCAGGGCCTCGCTGTCGGCCTGGTTCAGCTTACACCCGTGGGTTTCAATAGCGATACGCATACTTTTATTACTTACATTGTAAGGCCTCTGCTACACTAGGCACAGGATGCATTTACCTGATTGGGGGTGAAGCGTGGCAGAAAGCCTCTCTTCCTGGATTGAGCGCGTGCGCAGGCTTGTGGCGTATCAGCAGGAGGCTGTGGGTTTCTTGGAACGAGTTCGCCAGCAGTTTCCCCTGGCAATGCCCCAGCATGCCCCAGCCGTGGCCAGACTGTGGCTCTTGGCAGACGAGGTAGACCCTTTCCTCTGCACCCTGTTAGAGGAGTTGAACCGGGGCCTCCTGGAGGGCAAAGGACAGGTGGATACGACTCGGGGTGCCCAGGTGCGCCAGGAAGGTATGCCCCTGGGGCCAGGCCTGGAGGGAGTCCCCGGCCTCTCCCCTCAACTACTAGAAGGTAAGGAGACCATGCGCTACGACTGCACCTGGAGCCTGCGCTGGGAGCCGGCGAAGACAGTGGCGGTGCAACTGTCGGTGGAGCCGGATAGCGAGGTCTTCCGAGGGGTAGCGATGGCCCACCAGGCTGGCCTTACGAGAGATGTGGTTTGCCCCATTCGCTCAGGGGAGCGTCAACGCTTTGAAGAGGGGGTGCGAGACGCCTTGCTGGAGTGCTTCGCCAGTGAGATGGTTTGCGCACCTGGAACATCACCACCTTCACCCCAGCCCGATGTGAAAGCCTCACCTACACGCCGCCGCTCGCACAAGAGGGGGAGTAAATAGTCAGCAAGGGGGTGGCCCGCCCGGAGGGATTTGAACCCCCGACCCTCGGGTCCGAAGCCCGATGCTCTCTCCGCTGAGCTACGGGCGGGGCCTACCTCCAGTATCTCTGGACACGGGATACTGGGTCAAGGACCAAGGGATGCCAGACGGTGCACCGCTTGAACAAACCCCTCACTGCCCGTGGCCAACAAGCGTCCCTCGGGCGTTATCTGAAGGTCGCCTGCCTGCTCCAGAAACTCCAGGTGGGCCACAACCTCGGTTATCGCTGGCCACACATTGCCCCCAGCCAGTTGCCCGGGGGTAAAAAGGGCGCGCGTAACCTCCTCCACCGTCCTTCGGCCCCCGTCTACCAGCAACAGGATGCGACGCAAGCGTTGGATGTGGTGCTCAACAATCTCCTGCGCCCGTGTGGTGGTGAGCAAGTTAAGGCGCCCGCGATGCATCAGGCGGTGGGCCGGCAATACCACCAGCCACTCGCCCAGGGCAAGCACACGGAAGAGGGATCGGAGATAAGTGGCCAGGCCATATTGCTCCCTAGCCTGGCGCCAAATCTCCGGCAGTTGTTGGCACACCTCAGGGGTGTAGGCGGTCAAAACGGTGGGGTGTGGGGTAATCTGGGGAAGCACATGGTCGCCGGTGAAGAGGACGCCGTCCACCAGCACCGAGAGTTCGTCCGGCGAGTGGCCAGGGGTGTGGTAAAAGGTCATTCCCGCCAGATGCTGCCCATCCCCGACGGTAGTTGAGACCACGGTGGCCCTTCGTGCCTCCTGATAACGCTGATGACGCAGGAAGTGGCCTGCCGTTTCCCTATGGCGGGTGGGAGTATCCTGGCCATAAAAGGCCTTCAGGCCTTGACGCACCAGGGGATTGCCCCGCCGCTGGAAGTCCCAGGTGTCGTGGGGCAACAGAAGGGCATAAAGTGGATGCGCCCACAACTCTGCATCCAGCAGGCGCGATAGAGTGCCGGCTGCCCCATCGTGGTCGGGGTGGCCGTGGGTAACAACAATACGACGAACGGCTTTGGGGGAAAGCCCCAGGTCTCGCAAGGCGCTAGGCACAGCCTCGGCGCTCCCGAGGGCGCCGGCGTCTATCAGGGTAAGGCCATCCAGTTCTACGGCATACACCCAGGTAGGGCCAGTGGGAGAGGGCCAGTCCTGGGGGATAGCGGCCGCGTGCACAACCATCCCGCTGGGAAAGCGTAGCCGTAGCAGGGCACCGTTTCCCTGCCCATCGCCTTCCCGCAGGGCTTCAACCCGGGGGCCGTTAGAGAAACTATGAAGATTAGTCAATACCGGCAAGAAAGGGTGAGCGGTGGGATTCGAACCCACGATTTCCAGGGCCACAGCCTGGCGCCTTAGGCCACTTGGCCACGCTCACCACAAGCATATTTATCTTAGCATAGGAGGGCGCAAGGGTCAACGGCAAGGGAGTGGAAAGCCGCTCACCCCTATTTCCTGTATCATAGGTGCAGAATGAGCATCCTTGCGCCTACAAAGGTGCCCGGCCTGGGGCGTGTCTTCCACGGCTGGTGGATTGTCGGGGCTTCTTTCCTGGCCGACTTCGTCATGGCGGGGACGGGCGTCTACGCCTTTAGCGTTCTCCTGCGCCCCATGGCC
>JBKBKV010000021.1:12301-28328 GCA_046294495.1 Dehalococcoidia bacterium
CCAATAGCCTTGGGTGGAGCCTGGGCACACTCACAGGGGCCCTTATCTTGCGCTCAGCGGTGGCAGGTGCGCTAAGCCCCTTTATCGGGCCGCTGGTGGACATGCGACACGGGGCACGCATACTTATGTCGGTCGGGGCGATAGTTGGTGGGCTGGGGCTTATCGCCATCAGCCTGGTGCAAACGCCCCTCCAGTTCTACCTTGCTTTTGGCGTCCTTGGCGCAGTAACAACCCTTACCTCGGGCTTCCTGGTGTCCAGCACCGTGGTGTCCAAATGGTTTGTGCGCTACCGGGGGCGTGCGCTAGCCGTTGCTGCCATGGGCATCTCGGCGGGGGGTGTTGCTCTTATCCCCCTTACTAACTGGCTTCTGGGTATGGTGGGGTGGAGGGCTACCTGGCAGGTGCTTGGGGTTATTGCCCTGGTGCTTGTGGCTCCGCCGGCGTTCCTGCTGGTGCGCCGACGCCCGGAAGATGTAGGGCTACTGCCCGATGGGGCCCCTGTGCCCGTGGGAAGGGTGCAAGCGAGGCCGCCTGTGAACCCCGAAGCGATCTGGACCTTGCGGGCGGCCCTTCGCACCCATGCCCTGTGGCTTGTGTTGGCCTCCACTAATCTGGCTCTAATGGGTTTGCAAGGGTTGCTGGTGCACCAAATCGCTATTTTGCAGGAGCAGGGCCTTACCCGCGACCAGGCCGCCCTAGTAGGCACTGTGCTGGCAGTGTTTGCGCTGATAACCAAACCGGCGTGGGGACTCCTCTCGGAGCGAGTAGCGGTGCGTTTCCTGCTGTCGGCTGTATCAGGCGGATGCGTGCTGGGGGTGATTATTCTTCTGAGGGCAAACGGCCTGAGTATGGGGATAGGCTATGCGGTTGTCCTGGGCACCTTTGTGGCAGCCACAGCGCCGTTGAACAACCTGGTGTGGGCCAACTACTTCGGAAGGGAGTTCCTGGGGACTATTCGGGGAGCCATAGGGCCGGCAAGTATGGCGATAAACTCCGTTGCGCCCCTTGTGGTATCTCTCCTGCGCGACAGGTTTGACGGCTACTCCGCGCCCTTGTTCCTTATCATTGCCCTCTACGCCGTCTCTGCCCTTCTCATCTTGTTTGCCGTTCCCCCTCGTCCACCTCGTGCCCTGGGGGTGGCAGGAGGGCAACGCCCCACCGCTGGTGGTGGGCCTCTTTGAGGGCGTGGAAACGCTCTTGGTATGCAGGTGAAAGGGGCGCACTCACCGTCATTATCAGTGCGTCTTCCCCGTTGTCCAGGTAGTAGCCCCTCCGCCTGCCTGCCACTGCAAATCCGTATTTCTCGTAAAGGCGTTGGGCAGGGATATTAGAGACGCGCACCTCCAGGGTTATCGCCTGCACACGCCTTCGCACGGCTTCTTCAATGCTCCCTATCAGGAGGAGCTCCCCCATCCCTCGGCGCCGATAGGTAGAGGCGACGGCAATGGCAACGATGTGAGCTTCACCCCCCAGGAACCAGGTGCTCACATACCCACCGATGGTCGGGTGTAACACCTCCTGTAACGGCCTTCGGGGGCGCCACCACGCCAAGAAGCGCCCCTTTTCGGGGTGTGAGGAGTGCCCAGCCTGATGGGTGTATACACCTTGCTGGAGGCACACCACAAGATGGTAAGCGAAACTGGAGCGTAGTTCCCGCTGGAAGTCGGTCCTGGCCCAGGAGCCAAAGGCCTCCCTCTCAACTGCCTCCACCTGGGGGATGTCCAGGAGCGTCATAGGACGCAGGAGATAGGGCATGGCGTGCGCAGAGGCACTCTTATCATGTATCATGAAGGGTCTTCACGGCGACAAATCCTGTTTTCTATATTAGCAGATGCTGGGAGAGCCGCCAGACACCCTGCACCCGCTCCGCAAAATCCGCAAAACTGGAAAAGGCCCACAGTCCCTCTATTCTTCTAGAAGAAGCCCAGGATATGCCCTATCCTGAGAGTATGAGGATCCGTTATATTTTACAGGACAGCCCATAGCGGAGTGTGGAATGGAGCGGCAAAGGGCTGTCCACACCCTTGAGCGCCTGGTGGCACAGGCTCAGCAGGGCAACGCACAGGCTTTTGCCTCGGTATATGAGGAGTTGTTTGAGCGAGTGTTCCGCTACATGCTCTTGCGTGTGGGAGAACAGGCCGAAGCGGAAGACCTTACCCAGGAGGTCTTTGCGCGGGTGTGGGAAGCCCTTCCCCACTATCGGCCCAGGGGGCTTCCCTTCGCTGCATGGGTTTTCCGCATCGCCCATAACCTGGTGGTTGACCGTTACCGCCGAAAGGGGAGGGGCCAAGAGGTGCCTCTGGAATCGGGTTTTGGCCTGGCGGAGAGCCACGACCCGGCCGAGGCAGCACTGGCAAACTTGGATGCCCAACACCTGCGGGCTGCCTTAGGGCACTTGACCGACCTGCAGCGCCAGGTGGTCCTCTTGCGCTTTGGTGCAGGGCTAAGCCTCCAGGAAACGGCGCGGGCGCTTAATAAGAGCGAAGGAGCAGTTAAGGCCTTACAGCACGCCGCAGTGGAGAACTTGCGCAGGCTGTTAACCCAAAACCAACCCATAGGTAAATGGCAGTGAAAACGGATAAGCAGTTACAGGATGCCCTCAACGATTGCATTGACCGACTCCTGCAGGGTCAAACAGTGCAGGAGTGTCTGATGCATTACCCCAACCTGGCCAATGACTTAGCTCCACTCCTGCAAGTAGCCTCTACCACTCTGCACACAGCGGCACGGCTACGCTCCACCCCCGAAATGAGGGGGCGCATCCTGGCCCAGGTGCTGGCGCGAAGTCAACCCCGCCGCCAGGGTAGGGGGTGGCTGTCCCAGGCGTTGCGCCCCTGGTTTCTGGCACCAGCGGCTGCGGTGCTCTTTTTGGGTGCCTTTTGGGGTGTCTCCAGCGCATCCGCCAACAGCACCCCTGGCGACCCCCTCTACCCAGTGAAGACCATACGGGAGCGGGTTGCCATAGCCATAACCCGTTCCCCCGAGGGGAAAGCGAGGCTTGCTGCCACCCTTGCGCGGCAGAGGGCTGAGGAGGCTGAGACCCTTGTTGCCCGTGGAAAGGACGGCGAGGCCCTGGAGGGGCTACTCTTGCAAATGGCTGCCTACGCTCGCCAGGCCGCCGATTATTGGGCCAGTATCCCCGAAGAGGGCTTTGAGGAGTTTGAAGAAGGGGGCCTGGGCGCTCCTAGGGCCAAGGAGGGTGCCTCTTCCCAGCAGAAGCCCAAACATCCTGCTACACAACCCCCAAGGATAACCCCTGCCGCCCAGGGAGAGCCTCTGCCCTCTGCCAACTATGCTATCCCTTTGCCCCCTGGGCTGGCGCGGAAAGAGGCGGTGCGCTTGGAAGTGTGGCGCGTCCTGATAGAGCGTGTGCAGGCCCAGGAAGCCCACTGGCAGGAGGTGCTCCGCCGCGCACCACCACAGGCTCGCCCAGGGCTGGAGCAGGCACATCTCAAGTGGCGGCAACGAGTCCAGGAAGCCCTTCAGGTGCTTGACCGGCCTGTTCTGCCCCCTGCTGAACGAAAGGGCCCCCACCGCCCTATACGTCCTAAACAACCCTAGCCCTTGCCGTCTTCCTTTTTGGGGGATTATTGGAGGGAGGCCTCGTGTGTGCTAGCCTGAAAGGTGGGCAGGAGGAGCGGTATGGAGCCCCAGCGAATCCCCTTTCGCTTCGTCCGCAAGCGCCACGGCACCCTAGAGGCCTTTGACCCGGAGCGCATCGCCACCGCCATCGGGAAAGCCTTGTCCGCTGTCGGTTCCCCGGATGCGGACCTGGCCCATCGCCTGTCTGAACAGGTCGTCCATCGGTTGGCCCAGCGCATCCCATACGGGGGTATTCCCACAGTGGAAGAGATACAGGACATCGTGGAGGAGGTGCTGATTCAAAGCGGTCTCTCCCGGGCGGCCAAGGCCTACATCCTCTACCGTGATGAGCGTGCGCGGGTGCGCCAGGCCAAACGCCTGCTAGGGGTCGGTTTGGATGAACTGAAACTGTCAGTGAACGCCGTCAAGATCCTGGAGAGGCGATATCTTCTCAAGGACGAAGAGGGGCGCGTCATTGAGACGCCCCTCCAGATGTTCCAGCGAGTGGCCCGAGGCATTGCCCTGGCCGAAGAGGTGTTGGGTGCCAGCCGAGAGGAGCGGGGCCGTTGGGAGGAGCGTTTCCTGGGGATGATGCTCCGCTTAGACTTCCTTCCCAACTCCCCTACCCTTATGAATGCCGATGCCCCTCTAGGCCAGTTGTCTGCCTGCTTTGTGCTTCCTATAGAGGACTCCCTGGTATCCATCTTTGACACCCTGAAGCATACTGCCCTGGTTCACCAATCGGGTGGCGGAACCGGCTTCTCATTCTCGCGGCTGCGCCCCAAAGGGGATGTGGTGCGCTCTACAGGGGGGGTCGCCTCGGGGCCAGTCTCCTTCATGCGCATCTACGACACGGCCACGGAGGTCATAAAACAGGGTGGCAAGCGCCGTGGCGCCAATATGGGCATTCTAAGCGTCCATCACCCCGACATCCTGGAGTTCATCCAGGCCAAAGCCCACGAGGGTGTGCTAGCCAACTTCAACATCTCTGTGGCCATCACCGACGCCTTTATGGATGCCCTGTCCACCGGGAGCGATTACCCCCTAGTGAACCCCCGCACCGGGCAGGAGGTGCGTAGATTGTCGGCCCGGGCCGTATTTGACATCATCTGCGCCCAGGCGTGGCGCACAGGCGACCCTGGCCTCATCTTCATAGACGAAATCAATCGCCACAACCCGACGCCCCATGTAGGCACGATTGAGGCCACCAACCCCTGCGGCGAGGTGCCTCTCCTCCCCTACGAATCTTGCAACTTGGGATCAATCAACCTGTCTCATTATGTAAAGGACAGGCAGGTGGACTGGGAACGCCTGGGGGAGACGGTGCATTGGGCAATACGCTTCCTGGACGATGTAGTCGAGGTGAACCGCTACCCTGTTCCCCAACTGGAGGAGGCGGCTCGGGCTAACCGCAAGGTAGGCCTGGGGGTTATGGGCTGGGCGGATATGCTTATCGCCATGGGTATCCCCTACAACAGCCCTGAAGGTCTTGCCATGGCCGACCGCGTTATGGGCTTCATCGCCACCGAGGCCGACAAGGCCAGCCGGCTCCTGGCACATGAGCGAGGCCCCTTCCCCAACTTCCGAGGGAGCCGCTGGGACACGCAGGGGGCCATCCCCCGCCGCAATGCCACCGTTACCAGCATCGCCCCCACAGGAACACTGAGCCTTATAGCCGGGTGCTCCTCGGGCATAGAACCTCTCTTCGCCCTGGCCTATGTGCGGGAGGCTATGGAGGGCATGCGCCTGCTGGAGGTCAACGCCGCCTTTCGGCAGGCCATAGAGGCCCTAGGCCTGAGTGCCGATGCCCTTTGGGAGCATGTGGCTCGCCGAGGCTCTATCCAGGCCCTGGAGCATATCCCCGAAGACTTGCGCCGGGTTTTTGTTACCGACTTTGACATCCCACCTGATTGGCATGTGCGTATGCAGGCAGCCTTCCAGCGCCATACCGAGAACGCCGTGTCCAAGACCATTAACCTGCCTGAGAGCGCCACAGTGGAGGATGTGAAGAAGGCGTTTCTGCTGGCATGGGAGTTGAAGTGTAAGGGGATAACGGTCTACCGCTACGGAAGCAAAAGCCAGCAGGTGCTATACCTGGGGGGCCACCTGAAAGAGGGGGATGTTACACCCTTCGTGCTAGTGCACCCCGAATACGGCGGTGGGTGCCCGGCTGGCACCCTGTGCCCCATCTAGCGCAAGCTGGGCGTAACACACCCCTTATGCACCACTCCCCTACTGCAAACCTGGGCACACGGGTTGGCCTGGCCCATCAATGGCAGGGGATTGCCCTGCTTTTCACCCCCGAGTCTAAGCCCCAGGCCTTGCAAGCAGGTAGGCAGTGCGTTACCCTTGACGGAGAGGGACTCTAGTCCAACCGTCCGGAGGGTAAGGATGCCCTTCAACCAGACCGGCAAGCGCTATGTGTGTAAGGTGTGTGGAACCGAGGTTATCGTAACCCGAGCGGGGCCGACCCAGAAGGACCCCATTACCTGCCACGGCCAGCCTATGGAGGAGAAGAAGTAGGAGGCGTAGGGCTCCCCCGCAGGTGGGGGAAAGCCCCGACTCCTGCATAGCGCCCCTGGTCGCCCAGCGCCTCCTCAACTCGCAAGAGGCGGTTATATTTAGCAGTGCGCTCGCCGCGGGCGGGTGCACCTGCTTTGATTTGCCCTATTCCCCAGGCCACCGCCAGGTCGGCAATGGTGGTGTCTTCGGTCTCCCCAGAGCGGTGGCTCATAATGGTGGCCCAGCCGACCTCTTGGGCCAGGCGCACAGCCGATCGGGTCTCCGTCAGCGTCCCTATCTGGTTGGGCTTGACTAACAGGGCATTGGCCACCCGCCGGGCAATACCCTGGCGGATGCGCTGGGGGTTGGTGGTAAAGATGTCGTCTCCCACCAGTTGGAGGCGTTCCCCCAGGCGGCGGCAGAGGAGTTCCCACCCCTCCCAGTCGTCCTCGGCCAGGCCATCCTCAATGCTAATAAGGGGGAAGTCTCGGCAGAGGGCCTCATAGTAGTCCACCATCTGAGAGGATGAGAACACGGCTCCATCCCGTGCTAAGTGATAGCGCCCGTCCTGGAAAAACTCGCTGGCGGCGGCGTCCAGCGCCATCCACACATCGCTTCCAGGCTGATAGCCGGCCAGGGCGATCGCCTCCCGCACTATCTGGAAGGCGGAGCGATTAGAGGGAAGGCTGGGGGCAAATCCCCCCTCGTCCCCCACATTGGTAGAGTATACCCCTTCCCGCAGAAGGCGTGCCAACGCGTGGTAGACTTCAGCACCCGCCCGAAGGGCCTCAGCAAAGGTGGGCGCACCGACCGGGACAACCATGAACTCCTGGAAGTCGGTGGAGCCGTGGGCGTGTTTGCCCCCATTGAGGATATTAAATAGCGGGACGGGGAGGAGCCAGCCGTGAGCATCCCCCAGATATGCATAGAGAGGCAGGCGTCGGGAAGCGGCAGCGGCGTGAGCAACCGCCAGGGACACTCCCAGGATGGAATTGGCACCTAACCGTGCCTTGTTGGGGGTGCCATCGGCCTCCAGCAAGAGCCGGTCTATCAACTCCTGGTCAAAGGGGGGGCGCCCCAAAAGAAGGGGGGCCAGGGCTGTGCGCACACGCTCCACAGCCTTGCGCACCCCCTTGCCACCATAGCGTTTGGGGTCGTTATCCCGAAGTTCGTAGGCTTCGTGGCTCCCTGTGCTGGCCCCGGATGGCACAATGGCCCGCCCAACGGAGCCGTCGGAAAGGGCGACCTCCACCTCCACCGTGGGGTTGCCACGGGAGTCGAGCACCTCCCTGGCGTGAAGGGCGGTGATGGTGGGTGTCGTCACTGGGGCAGCCCTCCTGTGGATGGGAAGGGAATGCGCCGACCCTGTCGGGCCAGGGCAACCGCCTTCGCTACGGCATCCTCAGGGTCAGTGGCACGGACGACAGCGTTGTTCTCTTGCCCGTTCACGCTGAAGGTCCAGGTGTTGAGGCCCACCACAGGGATGCCCTCGCCCAAGGCGTGGGCGATTTCCGAAAGGGTGCCGTAGGCCCCGTCTATTGCGATGACTGCCTGGCCAGACTTGACCACTATGGGGTTGCGCGCATACCCCATGCCGGTGCAGATGGCGATGTCAACATAGGGGTTGGCCTCATTGGGGTCATGGCCGGGGAGGATGCCTACGGTAATGCCCCCTTCTTCCTTCGCCCCCCGGCAGACAGCTTCCATCACGCCCGTGAGGCCACCGCACACCACCACACACCTTCGCCGGGCAAGGGCCCTGCCCACCTGGTAGGCCCACGCCTCGCTCTGGGAGTCGGCGTTGCTCCCTCCAATCACCGCAATGGCCAATGGACGGTTAGGCATGGCAAACCCATTTTAGCACAGGTAAGCCTAAAGGCACTACCTGGCTATGGATGCGACGGGCCCATGGCTCCCCAATCTCCCATTCGGGATATGAATTCCCTAGGTCTTGGTCCGGCGGGCCTCGTAGGCTTCTACCATAGCCTGCAAGACGGCGTCAGCCAGGGCAGAGGCCTGCCGCCAGCGGGCCATCTTGGCCTCGCCGGGTGCCATACTGCGCAGGGCGTCGGCAAGGGTCCTGTCCATCATGGTGCGGAAGAAGAGGTAAATCTGGATGAGGTCTGTAAGGGAGAGACCCTGGTTGGATGCCTCCTCCCCATAGCGCGCCCCTAGGGAGCGTATCTCTTCCCAGGTGCGAGGCGATACCCTGCGCTGGGCCACAGCGCTGGCCGCCACGGTAACTAGCCGCCTCCCATACAGGCGTAGGCGGGCTCGAGCGCTCTCGTCTATATGGGAAAGCCCTGCAAGGGCTTGGGCCTCTTTCCTCTTTAGGGAAGCGTGGATACGACGGATTACCGAGCGTTCCAGGCGGCGAGGGAAGTCTTGGGGGGCTTGGCGCTGAGTAAGGGCAAGGACATCCTCTCGACGGAAGCGCCGATGTCCACCGGGGGTTCGGTAGACGGGGAGCAGGGCGCGGTCGGCCCACAGGCGCAGGGTTGCCTGGTGCACCCCCAACAGGCGACTAGCCTCGCCCAGGCTTAACCACTCCCGCCCTTCTCCACCTGGTATCTCGGAGAGCATACGCCTCCTTGATGGAGAATGTATGAAATCTTCATATATTCTACAACATGACCCGTCGCTACGCCACCCTAACTGGCCAGCACATCCCTATGTGGAGGCAGACAGAGCGTCAATGACTAGCGCCACTAAGGTGTCTACCAGCAGGGGAGAGGCGTTGAGGCAAGGCACGCGCCGGAAGGCAAGCCCCAGGCGCTGGGCGTGCTCCTGCGCCTCTATGTCCAGGTCGTAAAGGGTCTCCAGGTTGTCGGTTACAAACCCTATGGGACACACCAGCACTCTGGAGAAGCGCCCTTCACGGGCCGCTTCCTCCAGCACCTGGTGGAGGTCTGGGCCGAGCCACGGCTCCCCTGTGTGGCTGGCGCTCTGGAAGGCGAAACGCCAGTGCTCTAACCCCGACAAGTGAGCCACACCCGCCGCCGAGCGGAGCAGTTCCCTCTCGTAGGGGTCCCCCCAGGAACGGATGCGCTCCGGCAGGCTGTGGGCCGTGAAGAGGACAAGGGTCCCCTCTGCTGACCAGCCCTCCATGGCTTTGCGTATCTGCCACGCCACTGCCCGCAGAAAGAGGGGATGGTTTCCCCAGCGCTCCACGAAGGTAGTAACGCCAGATAGCCCCATACATTCTAGACTGTATTTGGCCGCCTCTATATAGGAGCCTACACTCATGCGCGAGTAGTGGGGGGCTAGGGCAACTCCAACCACACGACCCACGCCTGCTTTGGCCATGCTATCTGCTGCCTCCGCAATGGAGGGCTTCCAGTGCTTCATCCCCACCCAGACGCGCCAGCGCTCCCCGATGGTGAGGGGGTTGAGGGCTTCCTCTAGACCCTTAGCTTGGGCCAGTGTAACCTCCAGCAAGCCGGAGCGCCCCCCAATGCGCCGGTAGCGCGCCTTTAACCCTTCCACCGCTTCGGGAGGGGGTCTTCGCCCGCCTCTGATGTGGGTAAAGTAAGGTTCCACCTCGTCCAGAGAGTTGGGGCTTCCATACGCCATCAACAGCACTCCAAAGAGGCGAGACATTACTCCTCCTTTAGGGTTTTCGGCTTTGCTGGGTTACTGTCCAAAGTAGGGTTTGACGCGAGGGCAAGCGCAAGAACCCTGCCAGACGCTCTGCCGCCGCTTGCCCCTGGCGAACGCAGTCTGGGATACCTACGCCACGATAGGCAGAGCCTACCAGCAGTAGGCCGGGGCAATGTGCCAGGGCCTCATCCACCTGGGTGAGCCATCCCAGATGGCCCACAGCATACTGGGGCAATGCCCTTGGCCACCTGTGCACCCACGCCCTCTCGGCTTTACCCTGGATGCGCAGCAGGGGGCGCAAAGCCTCCATTGTTCGGCGCACTATTTCCCTATCGTCCCAGGTCAAGGGGGAAGCGTCCCTAGCCCACCCCAGGAAGGCCCGTAGCAGAACAAACCCTTCAGGTGCTCGCCCTGGCCACTTGGAAGTAATCCAGGAACACGCGGCAATGGGGAAAGGCTCGGTGCGAGGGACCAGAAACCCGCTCCCTTCTAGAGGGTGGGCGACAACCTGGCGACGGAGCGCGAGAGTAACGCTTACCGTAGTGGCATATTCAAGGCGTGCCAACAACCCAGCAGCCCGGGGGGCAAAACCCTCCACTAGGCGGGCACTTACGAAAGCAGGAACGGCTAGCACCACCGACTGGGCATGCAGAACAGCCCCATCGTCCAGGACCAGGGCAAAGCCTCCCGCCGTGGGCGAGAGAGCCTCTACCCGCCGTCTAAGGAGCACCTGGAAGAGGGCGAGGCGGCGGGCAACAGCCTCCGGAAGTGCGTCCATACCACCAGCGAGGCCCAAGAAAGGGGAGGGGCGTTCCCCGTGTGGAGAGGTGGCGCGGGCTTGCCGGAGAGCGCGCGCCAGGCTTCCGTACTGGCGCTCCAAGTGGGCCAGGGTGGGGTAAAGGGCCAATAAGCTGAGGCGTTGAGGGTCGCCGGCGTGAATCCCGGCCATCAGGGGTTCCCCTAAACGTTCTGCCCATTCCCGTCCCAGGCGGCGGCGCAGGAAGGCTCCGAGTGGCTCATCGGCGGTCTCACGGCGTGGGGGGATAAGAGGCTCCAGGCTGGCGCGGGCCTTGGCAAGCGGGGAGAGAAAAGGTGCCCGCCATAAGGCCCAAAGGTTAGCAGGGGCCAGCCCCAGGAGACTCTCAGGGACAGGGTGGAGACGGCCGCGATAGAGCACAAAGACCCGCCTCTCTCTGGGCGGTATCAGCGCATCGCCTAGCCCCACCTCCCTGGCCAACTCTACCGCCCATGGCTTCTGCGTGATAAAGGAATCCGGCCCCGCCTCTACCACGAAGGGGCCATCCCTCTGGGTAAAGACCTTGCCTCCCAGACGCCCTTCGGCCTCTATAAGCCAACCCCTCAAGGGCCAGCCATTGCGTAGGGCATGCCGCTCCAGATAGTAGGCCGTTGCCAGGCCGGCCACACCCCCGCCAACTACCGCCACAGAGACGGTGGTGCTCACTAGATGCTCCCCTCGCGGCGGAAAGTGTCCTCGTGCACCAGTTCTACCAAGCGGGCCAGGACATCAGGGGGTGTTTGGGGGAGGACCCCATGCCCCAGGTTGAAGATATGGCCGGGCCGCCCCCTAGCCCGACCCAGGACATCCCGCGCCCGCTGGGCAACTACTCCCCAATCTGCCAGGAGCACAGCAGGCTCCAGGTTCCCCTGGACAGCCACACGGTAGCCCAGACAAGCCCACGCCTCATCCAGGTGCACCCGCCAGTCCAGGCCCACCACCTGCGCACCTGCCTCGGCCATAGCCTCTAGAAGCCCGGCCGTTCCCGTCCCGAAGTAGATGCAGGGCACACCCAAAGGGGCCAGGCCTGCAAAGAAGCGCCTCATATAGGGCAGGACATGCCTTCGGTAGTCGCCAGGGCTGAGGACACCCACCCAACTGTCAAAGACCTGAAGGGCGTGGACGCCTGCACGCACCTGGGCCTGGGCGAGGGCGAGCACCCCTTGCGTTAGGCGCTCCATTAGGGCATGCCAGGTAAGGGGCTGGGAGAATATAAGCCCCCTAGTCAAAGGGAAGTCCCGGGAGGGTAGGCCCTCCACCATGTAGCAGGCCAGAGTAAACGGCCCCCCCACAAAGCCTATAAGGGGCACCTCCAGTTCCTGCCTGAGGGCTTTTATCCCTTCCAGAAGGAAATGGCAGTCGCACTCCGGTTGCAGAGGGCGGAGGCCTTCCACCCTCTCCAAGGAACGCACTGGCTCATCTACCACTGGCCCTATGCCCTCTTTGAGGATGAAGGGGACGCCCATCCCCAGGAAAGGCAGAGTGAGGTCGGAGAAGAGGATAGCTGCATCTACCCCCAGGCGCTGCACCGGCAGAAGGGTGGTCTGCACGATAAGGTCTGCCTGCCGACACATATCCAGCAGAGCATACCGCTCCCGTAGGGCTCGGTATTCGGGCAAGGCCCGCCCTGCCTGGCGCATGAACCACACAGGAGTGCAATCGGTGGGTTGAAGCCAACACGCCCGAAGGAAACGGTCGTTGAAACGCCCCATCAGACCGCCTCTTGTAAAACAAGCCCAGGATGAGGGGACGGCTCATAGGGACAGAGGGGGTCACTCTCTAATGGGTCGCCTGTAATGGCAAAGGCCCGCGCCCTGGAACCACCGCACACCTTGCGATACTCACACCGTCCACACTTGCCCTTCAGGCGGTGAGGGTCGCGCAGGGCCTGGAAGAGGGCCGCACAGCGGTATATGGCGACAGGGTCATCGCGGCGCACATCCCCGGCCGCCAGGGGCAGGAAGCCGGAAGGGTAAACTTCGCCTATGTGTGAGATGAACATGATGCCGCTTCCATCCCTAACACCAAAGCCCCGCTCCGCCTGGGCCGCCACCGGAAGTGAACGCCCGTTACGCTTATCTTCAGCAGCCCGCTGAAGGGCGACGCGACGGTAATGGGGGGCCTCGGTAGTCTTGATGCGGTAGGGAGAGACACGGGCTGTGTCGTAAACCCAGTGCATAACCTCTTCGCTCTGTTGTGGGGAGATCTCCCTTAGCACCCGCCCTCGCCCAATGGGGATGAGGAAGAACAGGCTCCACTGCACGACACCCAGAGCGCTCACAAGGGTGTAGATAGACGGCAAGTCGCCCAGGGTCTCGGCACTAACCAGGGTGTTCACCTGAAGAGGGAGGCCCGCCTCCTTAGCCCAGTGGGCTGCCTGGACAGTCTTGGCGAAACTGCCCTCCACCCCCCGCAAGGCGTCGTGGCGCTTGGGCGTAGAGCCATCTATGCTCAGCGCCAGTATCCAGACCCCCGCCTCCTTTAATCGCCAGATGACCTCGCGAGTGAGGGAGCTCGTGCCACTAGGGGTAATGGAGACAGTAAAACCCAGATGGCGGGCGCAAGCGACAAGGTCATAGAGGTCAGGGCGCTTCAGGGGGTCGCCTCCCGTCAGCACCAGATGGGGGAGAGGCTGGCCAAAGGCTTTCAAACCCTCCAGCAATGCATAGCCCTCCAAGGTGGACAGTTCCCTAGGGTGTCGCCAGGACACTGCCTCTGCGCGGCAGTGGCGACACGCCAGGTCGCAGGCACGTGTCAGTTCCCAGTAGACCAGCATAGGGCGCTGGGAAAAATCCATAGGTATCCCTCCGTTACCCAACTATGTCCAGCGCCTCTCCCCCAGGGCGATAGCAGGCGGTGATGATCGGAATGTCTCGCAGGGTATAGCGGCGGGCCTCGGTGCTCCGCAGGACGGTTACCAACTCCGAGAAGTAGGTCAAGTCGTCTGTCTCGTAGGCCACCACGAACTCCTGGTCCTGCAGGCCCGTAGAGTAGACCAGGAGTTGAAGCACCTGGGGGAACTGCCTACCTAGGCGGATATGTTCGTTCATCATCCCTTGGCGAGCGTCCTTGCTCATCAGATACCACTCGGTGGTCTTGGAGAATGGATAAATGACAAGGTAGGGCTTGCGTGGAGTGGTGAAGGGGTCTATCTCCTGGGGCGAGCGCCCACTGGCATATTGGGAGGGACGGGTGAACCCCCAGAGGGCCAATATAACGGTGCTCACCTCGCGCACGGGCGCCATAGCCTTGGCGAAGCGCTGAAAGAAATTGCTGGCTGTGCACACATCTGAGGCTGGCTGGGCACACCAGATGAGGCCATCGGCATCGGCGCGGCCAGGGAATACCTGATAGGTGTATACCCTGTCAGCGACCTTCTGTAGCCCCTCCCACCAGGCGTGGCGAAGGCCCTGGCGCTCCTGGGGAGACAGGCCCCAGTAGCGGGGCGTCCACTGGAAGAGGGTGAAGTGGTGCAGAACCTGCTGTTCACTCATAGTGCACCCCGTATTTCCTGAAAGGCCTCCTGAAGGGCCTGTATCGTGTAGTCAATGTCCTCTTCGCTGTGGGCCAGTGAAAGGAAGAGGGCCTCGTAGGGGGAGGGGGCAATGTATACGCCTCGCTTCACCAGGCTGTGGAACAGGCGGGCGTAAAGGTCTGACCGTGCTTTTTGAACACCCTCCCAATCAGTTACGGGCTGTGTGGTGAAGAAGAAGGAGAGCATGGAGCCCACACGGTTTACCACCAGGGGGATCTCCACCCCCTCTGCTACCTTCTGCAAGCCCTGTTCTAGAAGAGCACCCAGAGTTTCCAGACGCTGGTAGACGCCAGGCTCCCGCAGGGCCTCAAGGGTGGCAAGGCCGGCCGCCACCGCCAGGGGATTGCCAGAAAGAGTGCCTGCCTGATAAACCGGCCCCAAAGGGGCGACATGGCGCATCACCTCCTTTGCCCCGCCATACGCACCCACTGGCATCCCCCCGCCGATTATTTTCCCCAGGCACGACAGGTCTGGCTTCACCTGGTAAAAATCCTGGGCACCTCCATAGCAGAGGCGAAATCCGGTGATCACCTCATCAAAGATTAGTAAGGCTCCGTGCTTCTGGGTCAAGGTGCGCAAGCCCTGCAAGAAGCCCGGCCTCGGGGGGATAACCCCCATATTCCCAGCCACCGGCTCCACAATCACAGCGGCTACTTGCTGGGGATAGGCTTGGAAGAGGCGGTCCACTGACTCCAGGTCGTTATAGCGCGCTACCAGCGTCTCCTGGGCAAACGAAGTAGGCACGCCAGCGCTGTCGGGCACACCTAGGGTCAGCCCCCCGGAACCGACGCGCACCAGGAAGGCATCAGCGTGGCCGTGATAGCATCCGGCAAACTTGATGACCTTGGAGCGCCCTGTAACCGCCCGTGCCACGCGCAAGGCACTCATAGCCGCCTCGGTGCCGGAGTTGACCAGGCGCACCATCTCAATAGAGGGGATGGCCTGGCAAATTGCTTCCGCCAGGGCCACTTCTCCCTCGGTAGGTATGCCGAAGGAAGTGCCTCCCCCCAGGGCGGAAGAGAGCGCCTCAACCACTCTAGGATGGGCGTGGCCTAGGATAAGGGGCCCCCAGGAGCAGACATAGTCTATGTAGACATTGCCATCCACATCCCAAATACGGCTTCCCCGGCCCCGGGCCACAAAGAACGGCTCCCCTCCTACACCCCTCCAGGAGCGGACAGGGCTATTAACCCCCCCTGGGATAACCTGAACGGAGCGCTGGTAAAGGGACTGGGATCGTCGCACCCCACGAGGCTCTGACTGCAGAGTGCTCACTCCTCCTGGCCTCCTGTCTGGGCGCTTTGTCCGGCCAATATCCCTTCGGGAAACTCTCTTACACCTCCTTCTCTAACACCATTGGTAAACAAATCGAGAAGGGCTGGCGTTCTCCTCTGCAAGCCGAAGAGGGCTGTAACCCCTCGGAGCGTTGAGGGATTGGGATGGGCTTTTAAATGCTCCACCACGGGCTGAAGGAGGCGACGCACTAGGGCTTTACTGAAAGCCTCCAGATGGGCATGGCCCTCGCTATCCAAACTCCGCAGATAGCGGGTCACGCGCTTCACCTCGCCGCGGCGTATAGACTCTCCCCATTGGTGAAGTGCAGCGATGGTGTCAAGGGCAGGCGCTGTATGCCACCATCGGGTGAAGCGTTCCATCCCTTCTTCCACCGCCGACTGCATACAAGTAATGGTGTCTCCCAGAGATGAGCACTGGGCCTTTGGAGGCCTTGGCAGGTCATCCAGTGTAAACACGGCCACGCCTGGGATACTACCCACTTCGGAGGCAACGCCCCTAGGCACGGCCAGGTCTACAATGCACAAAGGCTTCGTGTTAGAGCGCCCCGCCAAGGCCCGTGATACATGGGCAGCAGTCATCAGAGGGGATGCGCCCCCCGCTGCAACGAACACAACATCCGCTTGTGAGAGCGCGCGGTATATCTCCTGGAGTGGGATGGCACAGCCTCCGACAGCCTGAGCAAGGGTTTGGGCTCGGGCGAGGGTGCGATTGGCTAT
>JBKBKV010000022.1:0-14746 GCA_046294495.1 Dehalococcoidia bacterium
ACTGCACCTACGCCGATGACAATGCCCAAGAGGGTCAGGGCCGAGCGCAGGCGGTTGACGCTCAAGGCCCGAACGGCCGTCAACACGCTATCCCGTAGAGACATGCCCGTCTCGCCTCTCTTCAACAATGCGCCCATCCCGCATCATCACAATCCTTTGCGCCCAGCCTGCGATATCCGCTTCGTGGGTAACCACCACCACCGTCATCCCCTCCTGCTGTAGTTGGCGGAAGAGGGACATAATCTCGTGGCTTGTGCGGGTATCCAGGTTACCAGTTGGCTCATCGGCCAGGATGAGTGAGGGATTGTTCACCAGGGCGCGGGCAATGGCGACCCGCTGTTGCTCCCCGCCGGAGAGTTGATTGGAGCGGTAGCGAAGGCGTTCCCCAAGCCCCACACGCTCAAGGACTTCCCTTGCCCTCTGACTGCGCCCTCTCACCACACCGGCATACATTAGGGGCAGTTCCACATTCTCCAGGGCTGTGGCCCGTGGTAGCAGATTATACGCCTGGAAGACAAAGCCGATTTTGCGGTTGCGCAGGCGGGCCAGGGCGCCCTCCCCCAAGCGTCCCACCTCCTGTCCCTCCAGCAGATAACGGCCAGCAGTAGGGCGGTCCAGCAGGCCCATAATGTGCATTAGGGTGCTCTTGCCAGAGCCGCTGGGCCCCATAATAGCCACCATCTCCCCTGAGTAGATGGACAGGTCAACCCCTTGCAATGCCCGCACTTCTATAGCGCCAGTGCGGTATACCCGCTCTACCCCGCTCAGTTGGACTATGGGTTGCATACCTGCTACCTTACGCCAAAGCCACCGGGGCCTACACCCCCTCTGAAGGTAGGCTGGGTTGTGGTGCGCTGGCCTGTTGCAGTGGGCACCACGACAGTCTCCCCCTCCTGGAGGCCCGCAATAATCTCCACGCCCTGGTCCCCGCTGGTGCCTACCTGCACCTCTTTCAGGACACGCTTGCCATCGGCTTGCACCACCTCCACTACACGCTTGCCACCTTCTGTGCGCACCGCCCTAGCAGGGACAACAAGGACGCCCTCTTTCTGCTCAACGATAATGCGCGCACTCACAGTCATGCCTTCCCTAAGACCCACGGCCAGGAAGCCAGCCCCCACCGAAGAGGCCGGTGTGCCTGCCCCACTTGGCGGGCGCTGGCCCGTCCTGCCGGCGCCCCCGGAAGGTATGGCCCCTGGAGGCGGACGCTGGCCTGAGCCGGCTTGAGGCGGCGCCCCGGGTGTTTGACCAGTCTGGGGAATAGTGAGGGCCAGGGTTACATCATATGAAACAACCCCCTGCTGGACACGCGCCACCGGGGATATGGATACAATTCTGCCCCGCAGGGGGAACTGCCCCAGGGCCTCCACACTAACCTGCGCCTCCTGACCAAAGCGCAGACGGGCCACATCGGTCTCGTCCACCGAGGCCTGTATCTCCACCTGGGAGGGGTCTATGACCTCCACGGCAATGGTGGAGGCGCCGATTTGCACCCCTGCCTCGGCCTGCACCTGGGCTATAACGCCTGCGAAGGGGGCCTTAAGGGTGGCATTCTCCAGGCGACGCTGTGCGTCGGCCAGGGATGCCTTGGCTATCTCCACTTGCAGACGGCGGGCCTCTAAAGTAGCGGGGTCGGGGCCTTTGAGGAGTTTCTCCAGGTCCTCCTGGGCACTGGCCAGGGCAGCGCGTGCCGAGGCGACCTGGGCTGCCCTCTGAGCCAAGATAGCGTTGGCGCTGTCTTTTGCTCGTGCCAGGTCTGCTTCTGCCTGTCGTAGCGCCTCCTGAGCCGTGGCCAACGCCCTCTCCTTGGCCTCTATCTCCAGAGGGTCGGGCTTCATCTTATCCAGGTCCTCCTCCGCCTCCCTTACCGCAGCCTGGGCCGCGACCAGCGCCCTCTCCTTGGCCTCTATATCTAGGGGATCGGGTGGCGAAAGCATATCGGCCAGGCGCTTCTCGGCGTCAATTAGGTTTTGCTGGGCTGTCTTTACGGCATCCCTAGCCCGCTGGAGTGCATTTTCGGCGTTGAGGATGTTGCGCTGGGCCTGGGCCTTGAGGACCTCCAGGTTGTTACGAGAACTGGTTAGCGTGTTCCACGCTTGTAACACCGCACTGTCTACGCCGGAGGGCTGGACACCCAGCATTTCATGTGGTGGTATGGATGTATCTACCGCCAGGTAGGAGCGGTAAGTGCGCAGGAAGGTCTGCGTATAGGTGCGCTCGTTGGCCTCCACCTGGTTCTGGGCATCCTGCACTCGGTTAGCCCAGTCCTTGCGCGTGATGTCCAGGTCCATTTCTGCGAGTTGCAGGGAGCGTTGGGCCGTCTGTAAGCCGGAGCGGGCCAACTCCACATTCTCCTTGGACCGAGCCAAGTCCTCTTGGCTGTAGGGCTGGCGCGCCTTCTCCAGCGCCTCCTGCGCCCTCTGAACCCCCAAACGGGCATCCGCCACCCGCTGCTGGGCTTGGGCTGCGAGGAGAGTGGCCTCGCTCTGCGCCTTTGCGTAAGCCTCTTCAGCGTTGGCCAGGTTGGCCTTGGCCATCTCTGCGGCGGCGCGCGCCTGGGCGACCCGCGTTTCACTGAAACTGTCCAAGTAGTCTTGCATGGCCCTCTCAGCGTTTTTCAGGTCCTGCTGGGCACGCAGGAGAGCGACCTCCAGG
The DNA here is from genome assembly GCA_046294495.1 of Dehalococcoidia bacterium. GTDB lineage: Bacteria > Chloroflexota > Dehalococcoidia > Lucifugimonadales > HRBIN23 > HRBIN23. Next base: position 2,656 of record JBKBKV010000022.1, read on the forward strand.
TCCCGGGTATCCAGGCGGGCCAGCACCTCTCCCTCGCCGACTTGCTGCCCTACCCGAACCCGCACCTCGCTAACGGTGCCGGCGGAGCCAAAGCTAAGTTTGGCCTGCTTTGAGAAAACGGTGTTGCCGGAGGCCAGCACACTCACCTGAAAAGTGCTCCGTCGGACGGTTTCGGTGCGCAGGTTCGCGGTGCCCTGGGCAATCCGGGCTGTGCGACACGCCGTAAGAGGGAACGCCACCAAAGCCAACCCCGCAATCAACAATAGCCAGTGCCGTCTCACCACTTCACCTCCAAAGGGGTTCAGCAAACTATAACGCTCAAGGCTCTCCAGAGTTAGCCCGCGTTGACCCAGTCCATAGCGCGCTCCACCCCTCTCTCCAGCACCAGGGACACCCCTGCACTAGCCCGCTCCACGGCTTTGGCGATGACCCCCTCCTCCTCGGAGGTAAAGGGGGAGAGGACATACTCAACGGGGTCTACCCCCGGGGGAGGGCGCCCGATGCCGATGCGCAGGCGTGGGAACTCTTCACTGCCCAGAGCCACGATGACCGATTGCAACCCCCTATGCCCACCAGAACTCCCCTTTAGACGCAGGCGCAGTTTCCCCAGGGGCAGATCCATATCATCGCATAGCACCAGCAGTTCCCAGCGCAGGTCCACTTCCAGATGTCGGACCACCTGAGCGACAGCACGGCCACTGTGGTTCATGAAGGTGCGAGGGCGCACCAGCACCAGTTCCCCGTGGGGCGTCTGTCCATAGGCGAGGGAGGCGCTGGGGAGGTCTCGCCTCCAGGCAAGCCTAATACGCCTGGCCAGAGCCTCAACGCACCGGCGCCCCACATTGTGGCGTGTATTAGTATAGAGGGGGCCAGGGTTCCCCAGCCCTACCACCACCAGCCGGCCAGCCATAGCCCTCTACCCCTGCCTAGAGCCCAGGACACGGCGAAGCAGGTCCAAAACCTGGGGGTAAGCACAGGGCTAAAGGGCAAGGGGCAGGACAACTGCATCACCCTACACCCCTGTTCTCTCCCCGATAAGGGCCAGGAACTGTTCCTCTGTAAGGAGGGTCGTTCCGAACTTGCGAGCCTGGGCCATCTTGGTTTCCCCTGGGTCAGCGCCTACCACCAGGTAAGTAGTCTTGCGGGTTACTGTATCTGTGGGAATACCCCCCAGGGTCTTGACCTTCGCCTCTGCCTGTGGACGGGACATAGACGCCAAGGTGCCGGTGAAGCAGAACATCTTCCCCGCCAGGGGGAGGTGGGCAGAGACTAGGGTTGGCTCCCCCTCCTCCATATGCACACCCGCCTCCCGCAACTTGGCGATAAGGCGGCGGTTCCGCTCCTCCTGGAGGAAGGCCACCACGCTCTGGGCAGTCTCCGGGCCAATGCCCTGTATAGCCAGCAGATCGTCCACAGAGGCCGCAAGCAGACGCTCCATAGAGCGGAACTTGGCGGCAATCTGCTGAGCCGTTACCGACCCTACATGGTAAACCCCCAGGGCCACCAGGAGTTGGGAGAGGGGACGGTTCTTGCTCTTGGCAATGCTACCCAGGATGTTACCGGCCAGTTTGTCCCCCATGCGCTCCAGTTTGAGCAGGTCGTCTTTGGTGATGCGATACAGGTCGGCCACATCCTGCACCAGCCCCGCCTTCACCAAGGCCCGACACCACTGCTCCCCTAGACCGTCTATCTCCATAGCCTTGGCGAAGTGAATTAGGCGCTCCAGGAACTGTGCAGGGCAGGAGGCGTTAGTGCAGAAGGCGAAAGCCTCCCCTGGGGGACGCACCACTCGGGCACCACAAACAGGGCAAGTGGTAGGCATCCGAAACTCCTGCTCCTGGCCCGTGCGGCGCGCAGGGATAGGGGCTACCACCTGAGGGATGACCTCCCCTGCCCGCTCCACAATAACCCAATCGCCGATGCGGATGTCCCGGCTTTTGATGTAGTCTTCGTTATGCAAAGTGGCCTTGGAGACGGTAACGCCCCCTACAGACACCGGCTGCAGGATGGCGTAGGGGTTGAGCCGCCCCGTCCTCCCCACATTTATGCCGATGGAGATAAGGCGTGTGGTGGCCTGGGTGGCAGGCCACTTGTAGGCCACGGCCCAGCGTGGCTCGCGCCCCACTACACCCAACCGCTCCCAAAGGGGGAAGGGGTCTACCTTTACCACCACGCCATCCGTCTCGTAGGGGAGGTCGTGGTGCTTCTCCAGCCACTCCCGATAGTAGTCCACCACCTCTTGGGATGTGGTAACCCGGCGCGTGTGGGGATTGGTGCGGAAGCCCAACTCCTTCAGCCATTGGAGTGTCCCCCACTGGGTATTGGGATGGCTCCCCCCCTCTACAGCCCCTATGCCATACACCCAGATATCCAGGCGGCGTCGGGCGGTAACGGAGGGGTCCAGTTGACGCACCGAGCCGGCGGCAGCGTTGCGGGGGTTGGCAAAGAGGGGCAAGCCTTCGGCAGCCCGCTCCTCGTTGAGGCGGTGGAAGGCCTCCTTGGCCATATACACCTCGCCCCGCACCTCCATCGCGGCCGGGCCGGTGCCCAGCAGGCGCAGGGGGATGCTCTTGATGGTCTTCAGGTTGTTGGTAACATCCTCGCCACGGAAGCCGTCGCCGCGGGTCGCCCCTTTGGTGAACACCCCTTTCTCGTAGGTGAGGGAGACAGCCAGGCCGTCCACCTTCATCTCACAGGTCATGGCGAAGGTCTCCCCTTCCAGGAGGCGGCGCACCCGCTCATACCAGGCGAGGAACTCCTCCTCATTGAAGGCGTTGGCCAGGGAGAGCATAGGCTGGCGGTGCACCACCTCGGCGAAGCCCTCGGCAGGGGGGGCACCCACTCGCTGGGTAGGGGAATCGGGGGTAACCAGTTCCGGATACCGGGCCTCCAGTTCCCGCAGTTCCCGCATTAGGGCGTCATACTCGGCGTCGCTAATGACAGGGGAGTCCAGAACATAATAGCGGTAGTTGTGGTAATGGATCTCCTTGCGGAGCCACTCTATACGCTCTATAACCTTGGGGTCTACAGGCATGGAGATGCCTCCCCACCGTGTAACTTCCACGGCTGAGTATAGCACCCGCCTCACAGGCAGGAATAACAGGGAGAAACGGCCTCCTCGCCCATAAAACACAAGGCATACAGAGTAGAGGGGGCATCTGGCAGTAAAGGCTAGACCAACAGCAGGGACCAAGCCCTATCTCGTCGTGCTGGGGGCGGGCTTTAGGCGGTGCCCTTCTGCTCCCCTTCGCGCTTCGCTTTGCGGATGCGTTGCAGGTGCTCATGAACGGTGCGGGCCAGTTGGCGCGCTGCCTCGCTGCGGGTGTCCTCTAGACGCCAGCGGGCCTGCTCGGCTTTAGACAGGCGTGCGCTGCGGAACTCCAGGAACATCTTGCGGGTGAAGAATCCGTAGAGCACTAGTCCTGCCCCCGCCAGCACCAGCACTAGAGCCAGGGTCTGCAACCCCTTCTGCCCCGGGGGCTGGGGAAGCAACAGGCCCATGAGGGCCAGCACCAGTCCCCCCAACAGCAGGGCTATGCGTGTGCGCACCCCCAGACGGATACCGGCGATCTCCTCGTAAGGTAGAGACTCCACCGGCTGGGGGAGGGTCGGGTCGTCCGTGTAGCGGATAAGACGGCGGTCGGTGGCGTGGAAGGCCCCGCACGAGGCCAGCACCCTTTCCCCCGATTGCAGATACTGTTCAACGCTCATGGCACTCCCCCCTACTTCCCTGTGCCTATTATAGACGGGAATGGCACTGGGTGTATCAGCCCAGGACGCCCATATTACGCATGGTAGCGATGTCTTTGTCAGTGTAGCCCAGTTCTCGGAGCACCTCGTCGGTATGCTGGCCCAGGGCTGGAGCCGCGCCCCACAGGCGCCCTGGCGTCTGGGCGAAATGGAAGGTAAGCCCCACCTGTTGCACCCTCCCCAACTCGGCGGAGTTATGCTCGGCCAGACGCCCCCCCTCCCACAGCCTCTGCTCATGAAAGAGGGCTCTGCTCAAACGCGCTGGTGCACAAGGCACGCCGGCCCCGGCCAGGGCCGAGAGCCAGTGGGCAACGCTGGCCCTTTGGAAACGCTCCTCCAGGAGGCGCTGGGCCTGGGTGTGTTCCCCAGCGGGGAAGGTGCCCTCCAGGCCGAGGGTGCGGCAGAGAGCCTGCCAGTGGGACGCTTCGGTGCAAGCCACGAAAAGCCAGCCGTCGCGAGCCTGATAGAGGCGATAGCCCGGTCCGGTGCCCAACTGGTCAAGGTGAAGGGGGCGGGGCAAGCCCTGGGCCTGGAAGAACTCCCCGGCCTGAATGGCGAAGGCAGCGTTCAGAAGGCACGAGTCTACCCGCTGGCCATGCCCTGTTCGGGCCCGGTGCCATAGGGCCAGGAGCACCCCCCACGCCCCCAGCATGGCGGCGGCGTAGTCGGTAATGGCCACCCGCAGGAAAACTGGGGGATGTCCCTGGTCGGCCATAGCCCCGCTCTGGGCCTGAAGAAGAGGGTCAAAGGTGGGGCGGTCGCTAAAGGGGCCATGGGGGCCATAGCCGGTAACGGAGCAATAGACCAGGCTGGGGTTGATGCGGCGCAGGGATGCCTCGTCTACGCCCAGGCGCTCCGCCACGCCCGGGCGGTAGTTCTGAACTACCACCTCCACCTGCTCCACCAGACGATAGAGCACTTCCCTTCCACGGGGGCGTGTGAGGTCTATCACCATGCCACGCTTGCCCCGGTTCCATCCCTGGAAGGCCCCGATGTTGGGGCGGAAGGGGTCGCCGGTGGGAGGCTCCACCTTGACCACCTGCGCCCCCAGGTCGGCCAGGATGCTGGAGCAATAGGCCCCGGCTATATACATGGCCAGGTCTACCACACGCACACCCTCCAGGGGAGAGGCAAGGGGCTTGCCCTCTATGGGTGGAGGAGGGGGAGGGCGTTGTGCCTCTTCCAGGATTTGCTGGGTGTGCTGGCCCGGCAATGGAGCCGGCCCCTTTACCCTGCCGGGGGTGTGGGACAGGCAAACAGGGATTCCCATCTGGCGCGTGGTGCCCAGGAGGGGGTCGTCCACCGTTACGACGATGCCGTTGTGCACCACCTGGGGGTGCTGGAGGAACTCCTCTCGCTCCTGAACGGGGGCACAGGGGATGTCGTGCCGGCGAAGCAGGTCCAGCCAGTGCTGGCGTGGCTTCTGGCGGAACAGGTCGGTAAGGGTGCGGGTCAGAGGGTCGTAGGCTTCCTGGGGAAGGCCCCAGGGGGCGTGGGCAAAGACGGGGTCTGCTGTCCATTCAGGCCGTTCCAGTGCTATGCACAACTTGTTCCAGAAAGTGGTGTTGCCACACGCCAGGAAAAACCACTGACCGTCGCCCCCCTCATAGAGACGATAGACCGGGTTGACGCCCTGGGGGGAACGACGCCCACCTGCCATAGGGCGCACCTGCGGCCCCCCTACAATGGTGCCCGTCTGGAGGGCAAGGGAACCGTCCACCAGGGAGACCTCCACTTCCTGCCCTCGCCCGCCCTTGTGGCGGGCCAGCAGGGCGGCCGTTACGGCGATGACCCCGTTCAGTGCCGCCCCATAACTGGGCAGTGGCAGGTAGACGAAGGCAGGGGGATTACCCACCCCGCCCTGGTCGCCGTAGATACCAGTCCAGGCGGAGATAAGCCCATCGTCGGCGGGCAGGTGTGCCTGGGGCCAACCCCACGGGAAGGGGGGCATGCGACAAACGACAAGACGGGGGAAGCGTTCGGCCAGCAAGGGGCCGGTAAGGCGCAGGGCATGCGCTCCCTCCGGGGTCAGGTCGTGGAGAAGCACATCGGCCCTGGCCAGAAGCCCGTTCAGGGCTTCTCGTCCCTGAAGTGTATCCAAGGCCAGGATGGCGCTCTCTTTCCCCCGGTCAAATAGGCGGGCCAGGTGGGGATGCCACAGGCCAGCGGGGGGCGGCTCCCCACGCTCTATACGCACCACTCGCGCCCCCATATCCCCCAGGAGCATGGCAGCATACCGAGGCGCAAGGGCTTTGCCCAGGTCTACTACAAGCAGGCCTTCCAGGGATTGCACAACACCCCCTGGAAAGGAAGTATAGCGTGCTTCCCCGCGTCAGGGGAGCGATCCGAAGGTGGGGATACTTTCACCTGCTAGGATAGATGTGTCTACTCTTTCACGCTCCAGTGCAAAGGAGGCGCATGCGCATCGGCATTCTGGGAGGCACCGGTCCCGAAGGCAAGGGCCTGGCGGTGCGGTGGGCTTTGGCGGGGAAAGAGGTCATCATCGGTTCCCGAGACGCCACCCGCGCCCAGCGGGCGGCGCAGGAAGTCCTTGCCCTGTGCCCTGGGGGGAAGGTGAGCGGAGCACTGAACAATGAGGCGGCTCAGCAAGGGGAAGTTGTGGTAGTAGCCATTCCCTACGAGGGCCACAAGGAGACCCTTGCCGCCCTGCGCCCTGCTTTAGCGGGGAAGGTGGTGGTAGATGTGGTGGCGCCCCTGGCGTTCAACCGTGGGCGGGCCAGGGCCTTGCTGGTCCAGGAGGGCTCGGTAGCCCAGCAGGCCCAGGCGGTAGCGCCGGAGGCTAGGGTGGTGGCCGCCTTTCACACTATCAGCGCCCAGGACCTGCTTCGGCCCCCTGACCCCATCCCCTGCGATGTGCTGGTGTGTGCCGACGACGCCGAAGCGAAGAGAGCCGTTATGGCGCTGGCGGAATGTATTCCTGGTGTGCGCGCAATAGATGCCAACGGGCTAGAGTGCGCCCGCTATGTGGAGGACCTGGTCGCCCTCTTGCTGAACATCAACCGCATCTACAAGGGGAGCCGAAGCATGGTGAAGATTGTGGGGCTGGCCAGGGAAGGGAACATTAGAGGCTAGGCCAAACCCTTCTGGCGGCGAGCCAGGCGGCGCGCTCGCAAACTATGGCGAGGCTCTAGGGTAAGGAAGGCACCCATACCCCCTAGCCCCAGGAGGCGCTCCCGCGCTGCCCCCTTGACCCACTCTACTGGGACATCCATAAGGGCAGCCTGCTCGGCGGCGCTGTCTATCAGGTCTGGGATGGGCTCCGGCTTCCCCCCGCAGAGGGGGCAACCCTCCCCCATATGGGGTGCCAGCAGGCCGCAGGCGGTGCATCTGTAGCCCCCGACGTGCCAGGCGTGGGCGATAACCAGCAGATGCACCTTGCGCTGGTGCAGGGCCTGCAATGCCCGCTCGGGACTGAGCACCGCCGCCTCCCGCTTGGCGGCTGCCGTAACCAGTTCCTCTACAAGCGAGACCTCTCGCTGACGCTCTACCTCCTCCTCCATCTTTAGGGAAGCATCCAGCACCTCTTTGAGGGTAGCCTCATTGGGGTGGAAAGGCAAATACCCCACCACGCGCTGGCGGAGGGTGGGATGGAGGGCGTCTTCCAGGGCGGTGCGCGCCTCCACAGGCCCACCCAGGATAAGACGGTCAAAACGCCTCTGGCGGAGCATATCTTCCAGGGTCTTGGCCACGGCGCGGGCATGCTCTTTTACGGCCTCTTCGTGGTGGCGTTGGAAACGGGGGGCCGACCACCCGCCCTGAATGTGCTTTTGAGGCACGGGGGTAAGGACAAGGGCCCCCTCTTCTATCTGCCCCAGGTGCACCAGGAAAAGGCGACCCCGCTGCTTCTCCACCAGCACAACAGCGTAGCGCTCATATTCGTCCATCAGGTCTAGCAAGGGTGTGGTATAGGCTGTCCCCTGGAAGCGCACCAGGTCTGGCACCGGGACAGGGAGGCTCAAGGGTCGCCATAGGTCTAGGCTTTGGGATGCAAAGAGCGCAAGGCCCCGGCCCTCGGGTGTCCACTGGGCGAACCAGTCATCCAGACGCTCCCACTCCTTGAGCAGGGCTTTGCGGTAGGAGGCATCTGGGGCTGTCGCTTCCAGCCGCTTGATAGCATTGTAGACCTTTGTCCGCGGTGCCGGCCAAAGGATGTGGGTAGGGTCAACGGTCAGATAGACAGATAGCACCCACGCCCCAGGGCGACGCAGGCTTTCCAGTTGCCTGATATCGTCAAAAGACAGCATGGACACCCTCCAGCGAAGGGGTGGTAATGGCTTACTCTTCTTCCCGTGGGATGGGCCGCCCTTCTGGTTCAGGGGTTACCAGGGGCTTGGGGAACCGCCCCAAAGGGCTGGGGGTAGGGAGTTCTCGGACGCGTGCCTCATAGGCGCGCTGGCACTCGGTGTCCCTAAGAGCCGTGGGGACTGCCCGCAGGCGTTTGACGGGGATAGGCTTGCCACAGTCCAAGCAGTAGCCGTATGTCCCCGCCTTTATACGCTCCAGGGCTTCCTGGACCAGGCCCATCTCTTCTTCCAAACGCTGGCGTTCCGCAAGGAGAACCTCTTGTCGCGTGGTGTCGCTAGCGACATCGGCCAGGTGGGTGCCATAACCATTCTCTTCTCCGTGGGCTTCAGCCAAGGCACGCAGGTCCTGACCCACGGCGTCTAGCATAGCCTGTAGCCTTTCCCGCTCCCGCTCCAAGGCGTAACGGATGCCTTGTAGGGTGGTAGGGGATAAAGTGCGCTTGCGGGGCATGGCGCTCCTTTCCTCTTTCTATGCTAACATATCTATTCTTGGGGGATAGATGTCGCAGGGGAGGGGTGGGTGTTTCCCCCCTTTTTGGGAGCGGGGTATCTGCGGTATCCTGAATGCTTGCAGCCTACTGCAAAGACTTTTCCTGGCTGAAAAGAGGAGGGCAAAGGGTGGAACAGGGAGGCATACAGCGCCGGCAGCAGGCGTCTAAAGAGGCTATTGACCTGGCTTTGCGAGGGGAGTGGGAGCAGGCCGCCGCCCTGAATCGGGCCATTCTCCAGAGTTTTCCCAAGGATGTGGAGGCGTGGAACCGCCTGGGGCGCGCCCTGATGGAGTTGGGACGCTATGAGGAGGCGGCCCAAGCCTACCAGAAGGTCCTGGAACTATCCCCTAGCAATACTATAGCCCGCAGAAACCTGCAGCGCCTCAAGCACCTGCAGGGGGCACGCCCCCAGGTGCCTCCCAGCCCCGCACCCAGCACCCTTTTCCTTGAAGAGACGGGCAAGGCCACGAGGACGACCTTGCGTTCCCTGGCCCCTAAGGAGGTGCTCCTACAACTGGACCCTGGCGACCCTCTGGACCTGTCGGCGCAGGGCAGTCTGGTGGCCGTGCAAACCAAGCAGGGGATCCTCTTGGGATACCTGGAGCCGCGCATAGCCAACCGCATACGCACACTGGAAGAGAAGGGCGACCGTTTCACCGCCGCCGTGGCCTCTGTTGCCGACCAGCGCTTGACCATCCTGGTGCGGGTGGTTACCAACCCCTCTGGGGAGACCCCCTTCCCTTTGAGCGACTACCCCTTGACGCAGGCTCCCGAGGAGGTGGAACTGGAGGAGGTTACCTCATCTGTAAGCGAGGAAGGGGAGTCGGAGGAAGGGGTCGAGGTTGCTGCCGAAGAGACGGGGCAGGAACAGGAAGAAGAAGAGGTATAGAGCCCGGTTGTGGAGGCTACGGCCTAGGGAACGCCTCCTGCAAGAGGTGCTCTGCTCGCTCCCGCAGGGCCGTGGGGCTGAAGGGTTTAACGAAGAAGGCGTTGGCCCCAGCCCCATACGCCTGCAACTCAGCCCCCGGGTGTGCCAGCGCAGTTACCACAATGATCGGCACCCCCGCCATGGCCGGGTCAAGGCGCAGGGCACGGGCGAGAGCCAGCCCATCCATCCGTGGCATACGCAGGTCGGTTATTACCAGGTGGGGGTGGATCTGGCGGGCCATTTCTAGCGCCTTCTGGCCATCCCTGGCCGAATATATTTCAAAAGGCCCGCCGGAGAAGGTCAGCACCAAAATCTCTCGTATGGCCTCCTGATCCTCGGCGATAAGGACACGCCATGGCCCCTCTGCTGGCATAGGATCCCGCTCCATTCCCCTACGCTATGTCCCGCGTGCGGAAGCGTGCAAAGGCGGCGCCAGTGGCTACCAGGGCTGTCCCGAACAGCACCCCTATGTCCAGGGTGCGCAAGCCCTGCTCAACGATGCTGACAGGGTTGTAATAGTGGAAAAGAGAGGCCGGCCCCAGCACCCCCAGTGGTGCCCACAGCCCGCTCACGAAGTCTAGCAGGAAGAGGAAAAGGGCTATTGCCGCCCCAAGCCCAGTGGCCACACCCCCATCGCTGGCGGCCGAGGAGAGCAGGAGGGCAATGCCTCCAACGGCCATGAAAAGGCCATATGCCGCCAAGGCACCTAACCCAAAGGTGGTGAAGGAGACCGGCTCAGGGGTGCCTGCAATCGCCAGGCCCAGCCCTATCCCGGCTACGAGCGCCCCCACAAACCCGGCCACCGCTAGCGCCATTTCCAGCCAGTGAGCCAAGAGATAACTGCTGCGGGGAATTGGACGGGCCAGGAGGAGAAGCATGGCCCTGGACTCCACTTGTCGAGCCACCGCCCCCGAAGCCAGGGCGATAGCCAGGGCAGACCCGGCTACCAGTATGATGGGATGGCGAAACCCGATGAGGATATACCCCTCTGCCCCCGACGCCTGCAGTGCCCCCCCGCTGGACTTCAGCAGGGCCTCAACCCCCTTGGGCGCTTGCTGTAAGAACTGACGGAAGAACTGCTCTCCACCATAGGCTTGGTAGGTGGTGGGAAAGAGGAGGGCAAAGCCAACGCCCAGCACCAAAAGCCCCAGGATGCCCCATCGGTGCCCTTTCAGGCTTGCCACAAATAGGTTCCAGAGCAAGGTGTGCCCTCTAGCAGACCCCTACCTAGTTATAATACCCTATACAAGGGCAGCCCTCGCTACATACACCCCCTCAATTCCCGTAAGAGGAAAGGTGTAGAATGGTTCGCCTGACCGAAGAGATGCGCGATGCCATCGACCCTGCGCTGGCCAATCGCATGCCCTGCATCCTGGTAACCGCACCCCAAGACGGATGGCCGGCCGCTGGGTTCCGGGGGAGCATGATGGTCTATGACGATGAGCACCTAGCCTACTGGGAACGCACCCGGGGGAGGGAGTTGGCGTCCATTCGCGAGAACCCTCGGGTGCTGGTCATCTTCCGAGACCCGGTAAAACGCATCGGGTGGAAGTTCTACGGGATAGCAGAGGTGTATGAGGAGGGGCCTATTCGGGAGGGGGTTATGGCCCGCACCGTGCCCGAGGAACTGGAGCGGGACCCGGAGCGCAAGGGGGTGGCCGTGCTCATTCGGGTGGAGCGCATTACTACCCTGGGTGGGCGGGTGCTACAGGAACGGGAACGTGGCGAGTAGCCTCGCGCTCTCGCCTCTCCCGGTAGTAGTCCCACACCTTCTTGTAGGCGTTGGCGGCCCTTTGGAAAGAGGGGAAAGCCGGCACCCCGCGCTGAGCCAGGGCCTGACGCACCGCTAGCGCCTCCACCTCTCGGTGCATCGCCGATAAGACGCACAAGAACGGCCGTGGGTAGGCCCCCCGAAACTCCCCTATCAGGTCTATCAGGCGCTCCACAGCACCTTCCCCCCGTGCGGCGAATGCCATATTGAGTTCGTAGCAGATGGCATCCAAGTTCTCGTCCCGTGCCAGGATATCCAACACACGGCGCACCAGGTCCAGGTTGCGGCTGGTGGGGGTCATATCCATGGGGTTGCGGAAACTGCCCCCAACGGTGCTGTAGAAGGTGGCCAACTCCTGGTAGGAGGCTGGGGATAGGAGGGGCACCTGCAGACCCACTTTTGAGAAGGCGTCGGTAATGACCACCGATTGGCCCCCCGTCATGGCTACCAGCCCCAAGCGCGGCCCCTTCGGCTCCTTCAACATACAGAGGGCCTTCACCAGGTCCAGGGTCTCGTCAAAGGAATCGGCCCACAGGGCGTTGGCCTGACGGGCAGCCGCCTGCCAGAGGGCGGTAGAGGCGGCGAGGGAAGCGGTATGGGACTGCACCGCCCTGGCGCCTTCCTCGGTCTGCCCTCCTTTCCATAGGACGATGGGCTTTTCACGGCCTATCTCCAGCATCAGGTGGAAGAGGCGTTGGGCGTTGGGCACACCCTCAAGATACATAGCGATGACTTTCGTGTGGGGGTCCTGCCCCAGGTAATCCAGATAGTCGTCGGCGTGGAGCACGATGCCGTTGCCCATGCTGGCCGACTTGCTGATTTTTAC
>JBKBKV010000022.1:14845-26612 GCA_046294495.1 Dehalococcoidia bacterium
GCCCTGCTGGTAGCCCACCAGGCTGAAGAAGGTGGCGTGGGTGCCGCTCTGGGAGATGAAGCCCACCGGCCCCCCATCGTCGTGATACTGCTCGGGGTTATGGCGCAGGCCCCATCGGGGGTTGAAGAGGCCCATGCAGTTGGGGCCTACTATCTTCATCCGCGCCTTACGCGCCATATCTGTCAGCGCCTGCTGAAGGCGAATGCCCTCCGGCTCCCCTGTCTCCGCAAACCCCGCCGTAAAGAACATGACGGCGTTCACACCTTTGTGGATGGCGTCTTCCAGCACCTTGGGGGCCACATGGCGGGGCACTGCCACGATGACATAGTCCACCGCTTCGGGGATGTCCAACAGGCTGGTGTAATTGGGGAAGCCCAAACCCTGGATGGCGGCCGCCTCGTCTGGGTTCACTTGCACCGAATACACCTTCCCTTTCAGGGTGCTGACCGAGCGAAGCCACATATAGTCCCGGTCGCGCTTGTCCCCTACCACCGCCACTACCCGGGGGTGGAACATAAGATCCATCTCTTGAAAAGTCCAGCCCATTACGACACTCCTTGGGATGCACCAGCACCCACGGCGCTCTCCTCCAGCACCACGCGGGCATCTACAGCGAGACACCCCTTGGGGTAGGCAAAGACGGGGTTGAGGTCTACCTCTTTCACTTCGGGGTGTTGCTCTAGGAAAGCGGAGAGACCCAGGAGGGCCTGCTCAAGAGCGTCCAGGTCGGCTGGAGGCTGGCCCCTTCTCCCCTCCAGAAGGGGGAAGCCTCGGATTTCACGGATCATCTGGTGGGCGTCCCTTGGGGTGAGGGGGGTCAGGCGGAAGGCCACATCCTTGAGCACCTCCACGAAGATGCCCCCCAGCCCGAACATAATGTAATGGCCGAACTGGGGGTCTTTTCCTGCACCGATAATGACCTCGGTCCCCGAGGGGGCCATAGGCTGGACGGAGATGCCGTGGAGGCGTGCCCCGGGGGCGTGGGAACGGACAGCCTGGAGAAGTTCCCTATAGGCACGAGCCGCGGCAGTGGGGCCAGCCAGGTTGACCTTCACCCCGCCGATGTCGCTTTTGTGGACAATGTCTGGGGAGACGACCTTCAGCACCACCGGCCAGCCCACCCTTTTGGCGAACTGGAGCGCCTCCTGCTGGGTGCGGGCGAGGTGGGTCTGCACGATGGGTATGCCACTGGGGGAGAGGAAAGACTTGGCTTCTACCTCGGTGAGGATGGTGCGCCCTTCTCGGCGCAAGGTGTCCAGGAGGTCTAGGGCACTCACGCCTCCCTCCTGTATGCAAATCTCGTTCCCAGGGTAGCAGAAGGGCACGAAAGGCGTCAACGGCGAGGGCGTGTCCGCATCCCCCTTTGCTGGCCCTGTTGCTACACTCACACGCCGAGGATACTATGGAAGGAGTGCAGAGGAGTAAACACGATGCCTTTCCAGTTGCCCCAAGGCACCAGCGGGCTTCCCGCAGACCAGGTAGCCCTTTCCCTGGCCCTTCAGGCCGGGCGCACCTTGCGCCAGCGTTTTGGCGGCCCTCTCCACATCGCCTCCAAAGGCCCAAAAGACCTGGTTACCGAGGTGGACAATCAGGTAGAGCGCCAGGTGCTGGAAGCGCTACGCCGGGAGTTCCCGGACTTTGGCCTTATGGCGGAGGAGACGGCTCAGGCTTTGCCCGATGAGGAGTGGGCGTGGATTCTGGACCCTCTGGACGGCACCCGCAACTTCGCCCGGGGCATCCCCTTCTTCTGTGTGAGCCTGGCCCTGGCCTGGCGAGGCCAGCCGGTGGTTGGCGTCATTTACGACCCCTTGCGCGACGAGGCTTTCCACGCTGTAGCCGGGCGGGGAGCAAGGCTCAATGAGGTGCCCATAGGGGTGAGCCGGAAGCCCGACTTGGCTTCCTGCATCATCGGGTGCGACATCTCCACCTACGACACCCTGGGGGTGCGCACCCTGGACCTCCTGGCACAGGTCTTTCCCAGGGTGATGGGGGGGCGCACTATGGGGTCGGCCGCCCTGGGCTTCGCCTACACCGCTGCCGGGCGCACTGACCTCTACTTCCACCTGCGCCTGCGCCCCTGGGATGTGGCGGCAGGGCTGGTGCTGGTGAAGGAGGCTGGGGGTATAGCCACAAACTTTCAGGGCCAACCCGCCACCCTGACTAGCGAGGGCTTTGTTGTGGGCAGCGGTGCCCTCGTCCGCCAGTTCCTGGCCCTAGTGGAGACCCCAGCCTAGCCCCTACTCCCCTTACATAGCCTTACAGCCTCCTTCTGTATCCCCCTGGTGCCACCCCTGCCTTGCAGTATTGGAACAAATGTTCTAATATTTGGCTTACCAAAACCCAGGAGGCCTCTATGCACGATGGCCTAGCCCTGCTGGTGGCGACGGAACGGGGCGCAACGGCCGTGGCTAGCGCCTGGAACACCTACGCCCTCCTGCGCCGCCCCCCTCGGCGGGCCAAGCGCTGGGCAGTGCTCCTGCTGGTGGGTGTGAACATGGCGCTGCTGGGGGTAAGCATCACCCCATTGCTGGAACACCTGGGGCGGGGAGCCGCTGCCCTGGTGTGGGCCATCCCCTGGGGCGTCTCCTGGGCTATGGCTTTGCTTATCCTGCGGGCACAACGGCGCCCAAAAGGAGGTGCACCGTGAGCGCCCTCTCTCAGGCCATCGCCCAGGAGCGATGGGAGACCGCTGCCTACCTGCTCCTGCTGGGCATCCTGCGCACTGCCCAGCGAGTCCCCCCTAACGCCCTGGAAGACCTGCTCCACGCCCTCCAGGGCATGGAAAAGGAGGAGGGCAGGCATGGACAGTAGCCAGCCCCCTCTTTCCCCCGAGGGGTTCTATGCCCAGGCCCTCTCCCAAGCCGAGCGCCTGCGCCTGCCTCGCGCCCGCCGGGTAGAGGGCCTGGACGAGGAGATCGTCCTTCTGCGCCTGAAACTGCTGTCCCTGGCTGAGCAGGAGCCTCAACGCTTGGACCTGCTCCTCAAGGGTATAAACACGCTGCTTCGTCTGGTGGCGGCCCGGTATCGCCTCTCCCCCAAAGCGGGGGAGGACCTGGGGCAGGCTTTGGCCCAGGTTATTACTAGCATCGGCACCCAGTTGGGGCTTGGGGAGGAGGAAAAGCGGTGAAGCCTTTGGAAGAGGCCCTACGCCGTCTGCGGAGGCCAGCGCCTACGCCTGTTGACCTGCGCCCCCCTACAGCCTTTGACGCCCTGCTGGAACAGCGTATCGCCGCCCTGGAGCGCGCTCTGGACGACCTCAAAGGGCGGGTAAATGGCCTCATCTTCCTGGTGGTGGGAGCCGTAGTGGTGCAAATCATCCTGGGGTTCCTGAAGTAGGAGGTGCCTTATGCCCCCTTTGCCAGCACTGCGCCCCTACCAGGCCCGCATAGGGCGCGCTGTGCTAGACAGCGTCCTGAACCGCAAGGGTCTCACTTTCACAGTAGAGATAGCCCGCCAGGGGGGGAAGAACGAACTTTCCGCCCTTCTGGAGGTGTTTTTCCTGGCCACACACCTGCATACCGGGGGCGACCTGGTGAAGTGCACACCTACCTTTGTCCCCCAGGGCCTTATCAGCATTCGCCGCCTCAAAGACCGCCTGGGCGATGCCGGCCTCCTACATCTGGCCCGTCCTGAAGGGGGGCACATCCTTCGCCTGGGGCGCGCCCGCCAGGTCTTCCTATCTTGTGAACCCGGAACGCACATCGTGGGCCACACCGCCAGCCTACTACTGGAGGTGGACGAGGCCCAGGAGGTAGACGCCGAGAAGTTCACCAAAGAGGTGCGCCCCATGGGCGCCGCTCACAAGGTTACCACCGTCCTCTACGGCACCCCCTGGGACGGCAACACACTCCTGGAGCAGGCCAAGGCGACCAACCTGGAACTGGAGCGCGTGGACGGCGTCCGGCGCCACTTTCGGGTGGAGTGGGAGGAGGTGGCAGCGTGCAACCCCGCCTATGCCGAATATGTGGAGGCCGAGCGCCAGCGCCTGGGGGAAGACCATCCCCTCTTCCGCACCCAGTATCGCCTTCTGCCTGTAATGGGAGGAGGGGGGCTTTTCTCTCGCTCTATGCTGGCCATGCTCCAGGGGGAGCACCCCCGCTTGCGCTCCCCACGCCCCAGCCAGACCTATGTGGCCGGCATTGATGTGGGAGGCGAAGCATGGCACGCTTCGGAAGGCCCGCGACCCTCCCAACACGACGCCACGGTGGTCAGCATCGCCGAACTGGACTTCTCTGCCTGCGATGACCTGCACCCGGAACCGTCTATCCGCATCGTGGAGCACTACTGGTGGATGGGCGAAGCCCACCATATCCTTTTTCCGCGCCTGGTGGACCTGCTAAAGCGCGTGTGGCACTGCCGCCGGGTAGTTATAGACGCCACAGGTATAGGTGCTGGCCTCACCAGCATGCTGGTGAAGGCCCTGGGGGAGGGGGTCGTCCAGCCCTTTACCTTCACTGCCCAACGCAAGTCACGCCTGGGCCTTGACCTGCTGGCAGCGGTAGGCTCTGGGCGCCTCAAGGCCTACGCCAGGGACGGCTCCCCCGAATGCCAGGAGTTCTGGCGGCAAATGGAGAAGGCCGAGGCTCGCTATCTGCCCGGCGGGCGCATGGACTTCTCGGTAGACCCACGCAACGGGCACGACGACTTCCTGGTAAGCACCGCCCTGCTCCTCCAGGCCGCGGCCTATATCCCCCGGGTGGCCAGGGGACGCGCCCCGGAAGCGGTGGGTGCTCTCCGCTAGGAGGGGAGGGATGGTGCGCCGAGGCCTGCCTCTGCTGGATGCCCTGCCTGATTATTACCCCTACAAGGACGAGGGATGCGAGGTATCCTCCTCTTGCCTGAATTGCCCCCTGCCCTTGTGCAAGTATGATGACCCACAGGGCTACCAGCGCTGGCTCGCCCAGCAGCGGGAAGAGCGGGACCAAAGGATTTGGGAAACACGCCAGCGGGAGGGCCTCACCGTCCCACAACTGGCCCAACGCTTCGGGGTAAGCCAGCGCACAGTCTTCCGTGCATTGGCCCGCCAGCGCCGCACGACAACCCCCAAGAGCCAGCCATAACGCCGTGTGCGCCTCGTGGTATACTTTGTAACGCTACCCGGGATACCCCATACTCGCCGTTAGTCAAGAAGGAGCCTGGGCATGGCCAAAGTCTTGGTTACCGGTATGAGCGGCCTCATTGGGGGCATTGTGCGCCAGCGCCTGGAAGGTAAACACGACCTCTTCGCCTTGAACCGTCGCATCGTCTCCGGCATCCACACCTACCAAGCGGACATTGCGCACCTGGACGCCATCCTGCCAGCCTTTGAGGGGAAAGAGATAGTTATCCACCTGGCCGGCCACCTGGGGGAAGATTGGGAGGGCAACCTGCATACCAGCATCATCGGCACCTACAATGTCTACGAGGCGGCACGGCGCCACGGCGTGCGGCGCATCATATACGCCAGTAGCGGGGCAGTCATCGGGGGATGGGAGCGGGATGAACCTTATAAGGCTATTATAGAAGCCCGCTACCAAGATGTGCCCTTCTTATGGCCCCTGGTAACCCACGAAACGCCCCTGCGCCCTAGGAGCCTCTATGGATGCGCCAAGGCGTGGGGGGAGATACTGGGACGCTACTACTCGGACGCCTTCGCCATCTCGGTGCTCTGTATCCGCATTGGCCATGTTACGCAGGAGGACCGCCCCACCCGCTTGCCCGCCGACTGGGCCAACTGGTGCAGTCAGCGAGACTTGGCTCAGATGATTGAGCGGTGCGTTGAGGCCCCTCCCGCTCTGCGTTTTGGCATCTTCTACGCCCTGTCCGACAACCCCTGGCGCTATCGGGACATTGAATACGCCCGCCGCTGGCTTGGCTATGCCCCCCAGGACAGCGCTGAAGCCTTCCGCCCCAAGGGGTAAAGGCCTTCTATCCCCGGGGGTCGTTCTCCCGAGAGGCAACCGGTGCACCCCGCGCCTCGCGCACCTGCACCTGCAGGACCTTCCCATCGGGGAAGTATAGGTTTCGGGCCGGGTAGTTGATGACGATGCCCTCCTGGGCGAAGCGTTTGTGCAGGGCCTTGATGTATTCGTGCACCAGGGCAAAGGTGTTGCCCCTGTCTACCGCTCGCAAGACGACGATAAAGTTGACATTGGAGTCGCCAAACTCCCGGAACCGGAAGATAGGCATCCAGGTGGGCACAGCGCCGGGGTGGGTCTTCTGAATTTGCTCGGCTACCTCCAGAGCCACTCGCTCCACCCGCTCCAGGTCCGACTCGTAGGCCACCCCGCACGAGACCACAGCGTTCATCTCTTTACCAGGCTGGAAGAAGTTGGTAACCACCGAGTCGGCCAGTTTGTTGTTGGGGATAATGACCAGATTATTGTCTACTGTAACGATTTTGGTGGTGCGCCACCCAATTTCCTGGACCGTCCCCATCACCCCGCTGTCCAGTTGGATAAAGTCCCCCGGGCGGACCGAGGCGTCGGTCAGGATGTAGGTGCCGGCGAAGAAGTTGGAGAGGGTGGGCTGGAGGGCCAGGGCCACCGCCAACCCGCTAATGCCCAAACCAGCCACCAGAGGGCTGATGTTGATGTGCAGGCGGTCCAAAGCGACGACAGCCGCTATCCCCCAAACCACCACAAAGGCGATGCGCCGAAGGATAGGCAGGAGTTTCTCGTCAATATCCGTCTTGGTGCGGGTGGCCATCTCCTGCCCATACCAAGTCATCAGGGCACCCACTACCCGGTTCACCAGAGAGGCCACGCCGAAAATAACAAAAACGACGGTGGCGTTGCGGATATAGGGCTGGTAGGGACTCAAGAAGTCAATGTGTAGTAGGGAGAGGTAGGCCCCCACCACGAGGATAAGGCCCACAATAGGGGGGCGTATAGCAGAGAGGAGAAGGTCGTCCAGGTTTGTGGCCGTGCGCCGGGTGAAGAGGGAAGCGACCCGCTGGAAGAAGAAGTTCACCGCCAGGGCGATGCCCAAGACAGCCCCAAAGGTGATCAGGGCCTTGACCACTTCCCAAAAGACCAGTGCCGGGTTGTCCGCCGCCAAGACACCGAGGAGCATACCTCCCGTCCCTACTTCACCCCCAACCGGGGAAGGCTACACTACATCATACTCTTCTATACTATCATACTATGAGCAGGCGATGGGGAGCCTGTCAACCCATCCTTACCGCCCCTGGAAGTTGGGCTTTCGCTTCTCGGCAAAGGCGCGGGGGCCCTCTTTGGCGTCCTCGGTGAAGGTGAGGATCTTCCCGATGGCCTGCTCCAGGCGGATGCCATACTCAATGGGGAGATACTGGCCCCGCACCGCCAGTTCCTTGATGGCGCGCACCGCTAAGGGTGCATTTTCACAGATAAGATTGGCGATGCGCTCCGCTTCGGGCATAAGTTGCTCACGGGGCACAATCTTGTTAATCAGGCCGATGCGGTAAGCCTCCTGGGCGTCTATCATCTCCCCCGTCAGCAGGATATACATGGCGATGGGGTAGGGCAGTTGCTGGATGGTGCGCTGGGTGCCCCCGTTGCCGGGAAGGATGCCCCGCTTAACCTCCGCAAGGCTGAAGCGCGCCTCCGGCACAGCGATACGGATGTCGGTAGCCAGCAGGAGGGTCATCCCCCCAGCCAGGCAGTAGCCATTTACGGCGGCGATGATGGGCTTCCACACCTCTAGCCCTCGGTTCAGGATGGGGTCGGCCTGGGTCTGCCAGAACTCCCACATCTCCTGAGGACGCCCTATGGTGCGGCGCAGGTCGGCCCCAGCCGAGAAGGCCTTGTCCCCCGCCCCAGTGATAATGGCGCACCACACATTGGGGTCATCCCGCACATCCATCCACGCCCGGGAGAGGGCCTTGTAGGTGTCCGGGTCCATGGCATTCATCACTTCCGGGCGGTTGATGGTCAGGTAGGCGATACGCCCCTTCTTCTCGTAGATAAGGGTGCTGGTGGTCGTCATAGCCTTCCTCCTGCGCAAGCCTTTCTAGCCTTCGTCCTTGCAAGTCCTGTAGGGCCTGCTACCCTTGCCCAACCCAGTATAATAGCCACGCGTCTCTATTCGCGCCATATCCTGACCAACGATGGGTAGGGGGCTGTTGGCATTCCTAGCGCACCCCGTAGATGCGCACCTTGTCCCATTCCTCCAGCAAGGGGAACAGGTCGGGGCGGGATTCCAGCATTCCCCGGAAGAGGGTGACCATCTCCGGGGAGAAGAGGCCCTCGCCCACAACCACATATCGCGCCCCCAGGCCATGAAGGGTGGCATAAACGCCCTCCGCGGAGCCTTGCCCGAACCAGGTGGCATAGCGCAGACTTCGCACCTCCCGCCAAGTAGGGGCACCCTCGTCGTGCCAGCCGTGCACAATGGGCCGTTGGGCCAGATAGGGGATGAGAAAGGTGTCCCAGAACCACATCCCAGCCCCGAAGACCCTCTCGCCATCTTTCGTCTCGCGGGCCAGCCACGCCATAGCCTCCCGCACCCCTTGCTCAACCAGGTAGGGGCGCACCTTACCGTGGAAGGCCCAGGCGTCCCGCACCGGCAGGGCCACTAGCGCCACTAGGGCTAGCCCCACCAGGGCTCCCTTTACTGGAAACCTACGCACCTCTACCCCTTTTGCCAGCGAGTCCACCACTGCGCTGGCAAGCAAGGCCAGAAAAGGCGCCATAAAGAGGGAAAAGCGGGCTACATCCAGTCCACTAAATGGGTAGAAACGGTAGAGGGGGTTGCCCGCCACTCCCAGGCTGAACCATGTGAGCGCCAGCACTATCAAGGCTACCCCGGGGAGCCGCCGCCCCTCCGCAAAGGAATAGACGACCCCAAAGAGGGCGAAAAACACTACGCTAGACCCCAGATAAGAGGGGTAAATATATCGGCCAATGTAGTAAGGGGAGATGGCCCGCCAGGCATAAGTGGCCAGGGGGAAAGTCCACACCCCCGGGATGTCCCGTCGGAAGCCCACCTCTAAGGCATGGGCCAGGAAGGGCAACCCCCAGGGGGCGGTAGTCAAAAGGGTAACACTAATAAAAACGCCCAAAACCTTCAAAAAGTTCCACCGATAAAGGCCCCGCACCAGGTGGTAAATGGCCCAGGGCACCAGCGCCATGCCCACGGCCAGAGCGGTCATATGGTGGGCCAGCGCCCCTAGCCCGAAGCACAGGCCTCCCAGGGCAGCCCAACCAGCCTTGCCCTGGCGCATTCCCCGCTCCAACAGCCCATAGCCCAGGAGAACAAACGGCATAGCCGCTATGCTGGTGAACCAACCCCACAGGGCCAGGGCCGCTAGCATGGGGTAACTGAGAAGCACCAACCCACCTGCCAACAAGGCGCTCCAATGGGCAAGCCCCATCTCTCGCCCTACCCACACCGTGGCGCAAGCAGTGCCCAGATACGCAAGCACCATCACCCACCGATACACCACCAGGAAGTCCACACCCGTGAAGGCGCTGACACCCCCCACTAGCCCATAGGCCAAAGGCGGATACGACTGGAGATAAGGGAACGCCCCTCCATACCAGAAGGGGTCTAGCAAGGGGTTGGGCAGGCGCCCAGTAAGGGCCAGGCGCGTAACCCAACTCAGGTGCAGGAAAGTGGGGGTGTCTACCCCTGGGGGGAAATCTGCCCCCAGGGCTGGCCACGCCAACAGCACACCCAACCCAGCCAATCCTACATACCCGGCCACCAGGGCGAAGCGGGACGCTACGGCAAAGCGCACCCCACGGCGAGGGAGCACACCAAGCACCATACCCCTATGGTGGGACGTCGGACAGGGAAGGTCAATACCTTTTGCTCTCGCCTTCAGAACGGGGGGGAACAGCCCCTAGAGACCCACTTTGGGCCTTCACCCTCCGCGATGTCATCCTATTGTTGCGAGGGGAGGAACAATCGCCCCTGGCAATGCGCCCGGCTTACTCCCCGCCAGCCAGACCATTGCACAGGCATCCCCTAAACTGCTCCGTTATTCGTCATAACTAGACCAGAAAGGGCACCAAAAACTCAAATGGCGCTATAGGTTTCCCCAAACCATTGACGGCTTCAGGCTCGTATAGTATAGTAAACCAGGTTTTCCTAGTTCGCCCAACAATGGGCAGAAGCAAAGGAGGCGAGCATGCGCCAGGGCGTGTGGAAGCCCATCGGACTGCTGGTAGTGGGGATGTTGCTCGTGGGGCTTGTAGCCTGTAGGCCGGCGGCTGCCCCCACGCCCACCCCCGCCCCCACGGAACAGCCGCGCTACGGGGGCATTTACCGCGTGGCAGGGCAGGAAGCCCCTACCCTGGACCCCCACCTGAGCATCAGTTTCCTCACCATGAATGTGGCCAGCGCGATTTACGACCACCTGGTGGGCTTCCCCTTTGGCCCAGATGCAAAGGACCTCTACGACGAGACTATCCTCCCCAACCTGGCCGAGAAGTGGGAGTTCTCTCCTGATTTCAAAACGGTAACCTTTACCCTGCGCCGAGGCGTGAAGTTCCACAACAAGCCCCCCGTCAACGGCCGTGAGATGAAAGCGTCCGATGTGGTCTTCTCCCTGGAGCGCTTCAAGGCCAAGTCGGGCTTTCGCATCAACTTTGAGCCGGTTACCAGGATAGAGGCGGTAGACGACTACACGGTGCGTCTCCATCTCTCCCAGCCCTATGCACCCCTGCTGAACCACCTTGCCCAGCCCTCCTACAATGTCATCCTGCCCCCCGAAGCGGAGGCTACCTATAAAGACTACAACCGCCTGGAGGCGGCCATTGGCACGGGCGCTTTCACCCTCGCCTCTTACACCCGGGGCGTGCAGTATATCTTTAAGAAGAACCCCGACTATTGGCGGAAGGGCCTACCTTATGTAGACGAAGTGCGCCTGGAGATTACACCCGACTACAGCACCCGCGTGGCCCTCTTACGCACAGGGCGGGTGCACCAGGCCAACTGGTGGCCCAGCGTGGAAGATACCGACTACTTCCAACTCCAGCGCACCCGCCCTGACTTGGTGCTGGGGAGCGGCATACGCTCCCTGGTGCTAGGGGCTATCTATTTCAACACCACCAAGCCCCCCTTCAACGACCAGCGAGTGCGCCAGGCCATCTCCCTGGCCATCAACCGCCAGGCGTGGATAGACACCCTGCACTACGGGGAGGGGTGTCTCTACCACGGCCCCATCCCCTGCGCCTACCAGTCGTGGCAGCTGCCCATTGACAAGTATCCGCCGGAGAAGGCCAAACTCCTCATCGGCTACGACCCGGAGATGGCCAAGAAACTGCTGGCCGATGCCGGCTACCCCAACGGCTTCTCTACCCCTCTACGGTATGCAGCGGTGGTATATGGCACCATCTGGGACTCCCGCTACCAACTGGCGGCGGACAACCTGGGCAAGGTGGGCATCAAGGTGGAACTGAAGCCCCAGGAATACGGCCTCTACATCTCCACCACTTACCTGGGCAAGTTCGACGATGCCGCTATCGGCCCCGTTACACCCTACGCCGAATCCGACTACTTCCTCTATGGCCACTTCTACCCGGGCCAGACGGCCAACCGCAGTAGTGTGAACGACCCGGCCCTGAACCCCCTCCTGGAGCAACAGAGAATGGAGATGGACCCCAAGAAGCGCCTGGAGATTGTGTATAAGATCCAGGAATACCTAGCAGACAAGGCTTACTATGTCTACCTCCCTGCAGGTGTAGGGCGCACCGCCTGGCACCCCCAGGTGCGTGGGATGGTGCCCAAGGTGATGGGCGGCTATGGGGTGGGCAAGTTCTACACCTATGTGTGGCTGGCACAGTAGCGTCGCCACTTCGCTAAC
>JBKBKV010000023.1:0-4575 GCA_046294495.1 Dehalococcoidia bacterium
GGGGCAGTAGGGTCAGGTGGGTGTAACCATCACCTGAATGTGCACCGGCTTGGTAAGGGAGGCTATTTTTCCCCTACTTACGGGCGACAGGCGCGTTGTGCCTTTGGAGAGGTCAACTATTGTCTCTACCAGGACGGCGAACTCGTAGCCGGCTGGGACGCCGAAGTAGCGCAAAAGGCCCTGCCTGGCAGGGGAGTGCAGCACCAGGGCAGGGAGGCGGTTATCCAGGCGGTAGCCCTGGGCCTCCTTGGCGTTGGCCACCAGGTCTTTCACCTCCAGGCGGATTTTCTCGTGGAGGCCTGCCAGTTCCTGGAGCACCTCTTCCGCTTCACGGCATGTGGCGCAAGGGGAGATGGGCGTTTCCAGGGGGGAATCCCGCTGGGTGAAAAAGGTTAGGGTAACCGGCTCCCTCAGGTTGCGGTTGAAGATACCCTGAAGATAGGTGCGGTCTGCATCCCGCAAGACAGGCATGGCTCCTCCTTACTAGGCTTCGGGTGGTTCCCCTTCTTGTGCCCTGAAGCGGTAGCCCACATTCCACACCGTCTCAATGAAGGTGTGCTGGGCATCCTCCAGTTTGCTCCGCAGACGGCGGATATGCACATCTACCGTGCGGGTGCCTCCGAAGTAGTCGTAACCCCAAACCTGGGAGAGGAGGGCTTCCCTCGTGAAGACACGCCCCGGGTTGGAAGCCAACAGGCGGAGAAGTTCATACTCCTTATAGGTGAGGTCTACCTTCCGCCCGGCTACCCGCACCAGATAGCGCTCCTGGTCTATCTCCAGGTCGCCCACGCGAATAATGTTGGAGGGGGCCAGGCCGCGGGTGCGGCGCAGGGTATGGCGCACCCGCAGGACTAACTCCTGAGGGCGCACCGGCTCCACGAGGAAGTCGTCGGCCAGCCGCTGCTCTAGCCAACGCGCGCCTGTCTCATCGCCGAGGATAGCCACAATGGGGATACGCAAGGCGCGGGCGTGCTGGAGGGCAGATGCCCCGCTTCCCTCCTCAAGGGCGAGGGTGTCGGCCACCAGCAGGTCGGGCACCTCTTCCGGGGGCAGGGATGCAAGGCGCTGTGGGTCGGTTAGGAAGGCCACAGCGAAGCCCCCCTCCCGCAGGGGGGTGCATAGGGCCTCTCGCCTCTCCCGGGTGGAAAGCACCAGAATAGTGGTCATAAAACCGGATGCCCCCTCCCCACCTACCTGTGCAGAGCACCACCGCGTGAAAGGGTGCTTCCTTGCCCTAGAGCATAGCACACACGGTGGGAGCCTCTACCCTTTGCGTTTCACCGCCCGTTGCACCGCTTGCACAATGTGGCGGGGGGTGAGGCCGTATTTCTCCAGCAGTTCCTGGGGCTTGCCAGATTCGGCGTAGCGGGTGAGGCCCACCATCTCCAGAGGGACAGGGCAAGCGCTACCCACCACCTGGGCCACCAGGGCACCCAGGCCCCCGTAAACCAGGTGCTCCTCGGCAGTAACGATGGCCCCCGTCTCCCGCGCCGCCTGAAGTATGGCCTCTTCATCCAGGGGGCGCAGTGTGTGCATGTTGAGCACACGGCAGGAGATGCCCTCCTGGGCCAGGGAGTAGGATGCCTCCAGCGCGGCTGGCACCATGCTTCCGCAGGCGATAATGGTGGCATCACTGCCCTGCTGGAGCACCTCCGCCTTCCCCAGGGTGAAGGCGCACCCATTGGAGTGCACCACAGGCGTGGCAGGCCGATACAAGCGCACATAGCACGGCCCCTGGTGGCGTGCGATGGCCCGCAGGGCGGCCGCCGTTTCGGGGGCGTCGCAGGGGGCCACAACGGTGAAAGTGGGGAGGGCCAGCACCAGGGCCAGGTCTTCAATGCCGTGGGCCGATATGCCGTCCTCCCCGGTGATGATGCCGGCGTGGGTGCACACCACCTTCACATTGAGGGATGGCTGGGCGATGCTGATGCGCAGTTGGTCATAGGCTCGGCACACCCCAAAAACCGTGAAGGTGGAGCAGAAGGGGATCTTCCCGCTGGCGGCCATGCCGGCGGCGATGCTCATCATATTGGCTTCCGCCGCCCCTACATCAAAGAAACGCTCGGGGAAAGCCCTGCCGAAATGGACAGTCTGGGTGGACTTGTTCAAGTCCCCCCCCAGCACCACGATGCGGGGGTCCTCCCTCCCCAGTTCCAGGAGGGCCTTGCCGTAAGCCTCACGGGTAGAAGCAACAGCCCACTGTGCCATGCTATCCCTCTTACGGGCGGGCCAGCCCCACTAGCGCTCCGATAATAAAGGCAAGCAGGGCGTTGGTAATCCCCAGCACCACTGCCCAGCGAAGCACTGCGCCATCTACTCCCAGCCCCCGCAGGCGACGCTGGACAGGGTAGGAGACGCCGATTACCCCTCCCCACACCAAGGCTACCCCCCAGTGCCACTCCAACGCCCCGCTAACCACACCGATAAGGGCAGAGGGGAGGAAGGCCACTGCCAGGAAGGGGAGGATGCCCCTCCAGAGGCGCAGGCTCGGGCTAGTAGTGGGTCGGCTCACCCTTCCACCTCCAGTTCAGCCAGGGCCTTGCCCAGTTCCTCTTGTGTAGGTGCCCGCCCGTGGAAGTCGGGGTTGTTCTCCATGAAACTCACCCCCTTCCCCTTCACCGTGTGGGCGATGAGGATGCTAGGGCGTCCCCGCACCTGCCGGGCGCGCTCGAAGGCCTCCAGCAGGGCCTGGAAATCGTGCCCATCCACCTCCTGCACAGCCCAGCCGAAGGCGCGCCACTTATCGGGCAAGGGTTCCAGTTCCATAGCCTCCGAGGTGAAGCGGTCGTTCTGGATGCGGTTGCGGTCAAGGATAGCGGTAAGGTTGTCCACCTTGTAGTGGGCCGCGGCCATGGCGGCCTCCCACACCTGTCCCTCGTCGCACTCCCCGTCCCCCATCAGCACATAGACCCGGGATGTGCGCCCGTCCAGGCGGGCAGCCAGGGCGCACCCCAGGCCGAAGGATAGGCCCTGCCCCAAGGAGCCCCCCGAAAACTCCACGCCTGGAGTCATAATGTGGGCGTGCCCTTGCAGACGACTGTTGATGCGCCGGAAGGTGGCCAGTTCCTCCACAGGGAAATAACCGCATCGTGCCAAGACAGCATACAGCACTGGGCACGCATGGGCTTTGCTCAGGATAAAACGGTCTCGCTGGGGCCAGGTAGGGTCAGCGGGGTTGTGGCGCATCACGCAGAAATACAGGGAAACCAGGACCTCCACCGCCGAGAGGGAACCGCCGGGGTGTCCGCTCCCGGCCATGGCTGTCATCTGCACAATGTCCCGCCGAATAAGGCGCGCAACTTGTCGTAAGCGTGGGATGTCGGGGCGTCCGTTGGGCTGGAAAAGAGGGGTTGATATCGACTCGGGCCAGGCAGAGGTAACCTTACTTGGGGGGCTTGCCATACGCACCTCTCATTTGGATTATACCAAGTTGGGGCGTGCCAGGGCAAAAAGGGGCCTCCTCATCCCAGCGAGATGACATGACACGCACTAAAGTTTGGGGTATCATTGACACAGTGGGTGTGCCAAACCCCCTTTGGGGGAATGTCCCCGGCTTCCGTTCCTCAGGAACAGAGGACTAGGGACTTCTCCTCTGGTGGGCACCCCCCCAAAACATTACACACCCAGGAGGGGTTATGCTTACCGTAACGGAACGGGCAAGCCGGGAACTGAAGCAGGTGCTGGACAATGTGGAGCGCGAGGCCAATCAGTGTCTGCGCCTGATTACCGACCCCCAGGGCAACTTCCGCTTGACCCTGGATGTAGAGCGGGAGAACGACCAGGTGGTAAAGCACGAGGATGAGGCGGTGTTGCTCATTGAGCATGGCATCTCCCAGCACCTGGAGGGCGCCGTGCTGGATGTAGAGGATACCCCAGCCGGCCCTGCCCTGGTCATCTCCCGCTAGGGGAAGGGCTACCCTGTCGTTTCCCCCTTCCAGGTAAAGGCTTTCCGAGGGATTACCTCCACCAGCGCGGGCGAGGTCCACCCGTGGCGGGCCTCTTCGGCCTGGCGCACATGCTGGGCCTCCTCCTCGTTTGGCACCAGGCGGGCTTCCCCCTCTAGAATCAGCACTTTGCGCCACCCGTGGTGCGCCACCACGGCTATGCGGGGCGAGCGCTGCAGATGGCGATATGTCGCCGCCTGAGGCGAGAAGCCCAGGTAGAGGCGCCCGTTCCAAAGGATAGGGCCAGTAACGCTAAGGTGGGGTGCCCCAGCGGGGCTGGTGGTGCCCACTACCACGCTGCGCACCCGCCTCAGCAGGTCCAGCACCTCCTGGCCCGTCATGGATTGCGAGCCAAATACCCCACGCGTGAAAGGCGTTGCCCGCTCCAGGCTCCGCTGGAGGAGGGCGTCCCATTCCTGCGCGTCCATCTTCACCTCCTGGGTAAACGGTCTTTCAGCCCAAAGCCCGTAACCGGCACCAGCACCCGCTCCCCCTTTCTTATTACGCCCTGGGCGCACAGGCGCTCTACCCCCGCAAAGGCGGCGGCCGAGGTAGGCTCACAAAAGATGCCCTCTCCCTGGGCCAGCGCCTTCTGCCACGCCAGGATGTCGGCCTCGGCCACAGCCACCGC
>JBKBKV010000023.1:4674-12066 GCA_046294495.1 Dehalococcoidia bacterium
ACGCCCCCCTGTCTCCCACAGGGCCTGGAGCATCTGCGCCTTCCGGGGTGGGTTGCTCACGGCGATGCCACTGGCTATGGTGCGGGTGCCGGGGCGTGGGCGCCATTCCCGCTCTTGCCAAGCGGCCACAACTGGGCGCACCCGGGCGGACTGCACGGCGTGGAGATTGGGCAAGCGGGCGATGTGCCCCCCCTGCTTCAGGATAAGCAGACCCAGCCACGTGCCCAACAGCAGGGAGCCGTTGCCCACCGGGAAGACCATATGCTCCGGCAGGTTGCCCCCCGTCTGGGCAAACACCTCCAGAAGGAAACTCTTCATCCCCTCCAGGAAGAAGGGGGAGAGGCTATGGGAGGCGTAGACCCCTTCGCCAGCCTCCCAGACGCGCCGCGCCTCCTGCGCTGCCCCTTGCCTGCCCCCTGGCACCAGGCGCACCTGGGCACCATAGACTCGTATCTGCTGGACCTTGGCCCGGGGCGCTGTGTTGGGCACATACACGATCGCCTGTATACCTGCCCGTGCTGCATAGGCGCTTATGGACGCCCCTGCGTTGCCAGAGGAGTCCTCCAGCAGGCGTTGGACGCCCATAGCCTTCAGAAGGGTGAGCAGAACGGCGCTCCCTCGGTCTTTGAAGGAGCCAGTGGGGTTCATGTATTCCAGTTTGGCAAGCAGGTGGGGGCATCCCAGGGCCTCGCCGGCCCGCTCCAGGGGCACCAGGGGTGTGTTCCCCTCGCCCAGGGAGACCAGAGGCAACTCTTGGGCTATGGGGAAGGCTGAACGCCACCGCCATACCCCTGGCCCATCCCTCTCCTGAAAGCGTGGGGGCGTATGATATACAGCGTCCAAGGGGCCGCCGCAAGCGGTGCACATAGGGGCACGGTGGGTGGGGGGGAACTCCTGCCCGCAGACATGGCACACCAGATGTAGGTTCCACATGGCCTTGCCCATCACAGGGATTTCTTTTATGGTAGCGCATGGGAGTGGTATGCGCCTGTGCCCATAAGTCCCCTCCCAGCGGGAGGTGCGTTGCACGCTATAGACCTAACCGGCAAGAAGGGCGTTGTCTTCGGGGTGGCCAACGAGCGGAGCATCGCCTGGCACATCGCCCAGGCCCTAGACGGCGCCGGGGCACGCCTGGCCATCGCCTACCAGAGCGAGCGCTTTCGGGAACGGGCGGAGCGTTTGGGGGCAACCCTACACCAGCCCCCCCTTCTGCTCCAGTGTGATGTGCAGAACGAGGAGGAGGTCGCCTCGGCCTTCGCACGCTTGAGGGAGGCTTTTGGAACACTTCACATGCTGGTGCACAGCATCGCCTACGCCCAACGGGAGGACATCAGCGGGGCCTTTCTGAAGACAGGGAGGGAGGGCTTCCGCATCGCCCTTGAGGTGAGCGCCTACTCCTTCCTCCAACTGGTGCGGGAGGCGGTGCCCCTAATGGTGGAGGGGGGAAGCATCCTTACACTTACCTTCCAGGCGTCCCAGCGGGTATTCCCAGGCTACAACATTATGGGGACGGCCAAAGCGGCCCTAGAGCACGAGGTGCGCCAACTGGCCTACGAACTGGGGCCCCAGAACATCCGCGTTAACGCCATCTCCGCCGGCCCTCTGGACACCCTAGCGGCGCGGGGCATTCACGG
The DNA here is from genome assembly GCA_046294495.1 of Dehalococcoidia bacterium. Lineage (GTDB taxonomy): Bacteria > Chloroflexota > Dehalococcoidia > Lucifugimonadales > HRBIN23 > HRBIN23. The sequence goes on from JBKBKV010000023.1 coordinate 6,309, forward strand.
CTTTGTGGACATGAAGCACATCCACGCCGAGCGTAGCCCCCTGAAGCGCAACATAACCCATCAGGAGGTGGGAAAGGCCGCCCTCTTCCTGCTAAGCGACCTATCCAGTGGAGTAACCGGGGTTATCCTGCCGGTGGACGCCGGCTACCATATTATGGGCCTGTAAGGAGCCGTATATGGGGGACTTCTACTTTGAGCGGGAGTGCCGCACCCCCTCCTCTGAGTGCTACACCATCTTTGAGGATGACGAGGAGGTGGGACGCCTGGACCTCCACTTCACACCCACTATGGTGCACGCCAGCCTCTTTGTCCACGAACGCCTCACCCAAGACGCCATCCAGGAACTCGTCCAGGTGATTGACGAAGAACTCCTGGATGCGGTGGGCGTCAACCGAGAGGACTTCATCGTCCATGTGCACCAGGGGCGCGACCTGGGGGTGCTCAGTGAAGGGGGGATGGGCGAAGACACCAACCACGAGGAGCCGGCCTAGCCACCCCCGGGTGTGGTGCTAGGGCCTGGACACCTTCAGCACCGCCTGCTTGGCTGCTTCGTAGTTCGGCTCCTGGACGATGTCAGGCACATACTCCACATAGCGCACCACATCGTCCTTGTCCACCACGAAGACGGCCCGGGCCAGCAGGCCCGTCTCCTTGATGCGCACCCCGTAGGCCTCTCCGAACTGGCGGTCCCGGAAGTCCGATGCGGTAAGCACCTTGTCTACCCCGTTGGCTCCGCACCAACGGGCCTGGGCGAATGGCAAGTCCATGCTAATGACGGCTATCTGCACATCCTGGGGCAGGGATGCCGCCATCTCATTGAACTTCTTGGTCTCGGTGGAGCACACCTGGGTGTCCAGGGACGGCACCGAAAGGAGCACCTTCACCTTACCCTGGAAGTCCTGTAGGGATATGGGCTTGAAGCCCTGCCCCAGGGCAACGAAGTTGGGGGCCTTCTGCCCCACCTTGACCTCCGGCCCGATAAGGGTAACAGGGTTCCCTCGGGCCTTCACAGCACCGGGTCGCTCAACAGACATGCCTTACCCTCCCCCGAGCGCCCCAAGGGGCGCTCTGTTGGTTGTTGCCTATGTAGTTACACGGCAGGCCCGCTTTGCCCCTCCCGCAGGTAGCGCTGGAACAACTGCCCCCAGGGTGTCTGGAGAGCGCGGCGCACACGCCTCTTGCCGATAAGGGTGCGCCAGAAGCCGTTGTAGTAGGCGTTGGAGGCGAAGTAGGCCCAGGGCACAATGGGGGTGCGCAGGAGCAGGCGCTCCAGTGGCTTCAACGGCCCCCAGTATATGAGTTTCTGCCCACGGCTTGCGAAGGTCTCCTCTGTGGCACGGAAGCGGAAGTTCACCCCGCTAATGTCCTCCCCCACGATGGCGATCTCACGGGGGTCGCCCACCCCCAGCCCAGCCTCGTGGGCCAGGCGGATGAACTTGATGGACAAGGGGTCAAACCCCATCAGACGCGCCGCCACGGCGTCTATTGCCACCTGGTCCGACGAGGCCAACAGCACATCTTTCACATGCCAACGCATGGCACGGGGGCCGGGGCCGTCTCCTGCAAAAGTGCCGTCCATCACCGCAAAGAGGCCGGGGTGGATCTCCTTCTGGATGGCCAGTAAGTCCACCAGTGTCTCGTGGATCACAGAATGCGTCCAGTGGCGCTTGCGGTTCAGCAGGCCCCCGAAGGCGTTCTTCATGGCCCCTGTAATAGTGGTGAACACATGTGTCTTCAAGGTGGGCAGGTGGATAACACTCCTGCCGGGGAAAACCTCGGGGATGGTGATGCCCTCAGGGAAGATCTTGTCCAGCACCAGGAGGCGGGCCCTGGGGGTGTAAGGTATCCACTTCTGGGGGGGCACATCCAGGTGGATGCTTCGCAGGCCATAGGCATCCAGCACCACCTTGTGGCCGTTGTTCACCTCCCCGACGAAGGAGTCCACCACCACGGTGCCGTTTTGGGCGGGGATGATCTCCTGGTAGCCGTCGGTGCGCAGGGTGCGTATCACCCCCTCCAGCTGCCAGGGGGTGGTGGAGCAGGCGGGATACCAGTGCTGCCAGGAGATGTTGATCTTCAGCAGAACAGGAACACCCGCAGGGAGGGCCTGCTGGTAGTCGGCCAGGCGCATGGCCCGGGCGATGTCCTCCAGCACCGTCTGCGGACTGGTGAAGACAACAGCCACCTTTGGGCGCTCGGGCTGCGGCCGTTCCTGGCGCAGGACAGCTGGAGCCGACAGGGTCATGGCATCCCCCCTTTCCAGCCATCATAGCACAAGACGCCTACTCCCTTCCCTCCTGCCCCTGGAGGCCCCCCTCCTGGGCCTCTACCCTGCGGATAGGGCGGGCGGGCATGCCGACCACGAGGGTTCCCGGGGGGACATCTTTGTTTACCACAGAGCCGGCACCGGTGGCTGCCCCATCGCCCACTGCAACAGGGGCCACCAGCAGTGTGTCGGAGCCGATGAAGGCCCTGGCCCCAATGCGCGTGGGATGCTTGCGGACGCCGTCAAAGTTACAGGTAATGGTTCCTGCGCCGATGTTGGCTTCAGGGCCGATGGTGGCGTCGCCCAGGTAACTGAAGTGCCCACTCTTGACCCCTTGCCCCAGGCGGCTGTTCTTCACCTCCACAAAGTTGCCTATATGAACGCCCCTCTCCAGGTAAGAGCCCGGGCGCAGGTGGCTGAAAGGCCCCACATCAACCCCCTCTTCCAGGATAGCCCCCTCCAGGAAAGAGGCCACCACCACGCATCCATCGCCCACCACCGTATCCTGGAGAACGGCATAGGGGCCGATGCGGCAGTCTCGCCCGATGCGTGTGGCACCCCGCAGGTGCGTGCCAGGGTAGATAACCGTGTCTTGCCCTATCTCTACCGAGGCATCTAGATAAGTGGTGGCAGGGTCAAGGATGCTTACCCCAGCTTGGAGCCAGCGCCGACAGAGGCGCTGGCGCATGGCGACCTCGGCGCGTGCTAGGGCCTCCCGGTCGTTCACCCCCAGGATCTCCAGAGGGTCGTCGGTGCTCACTGCCTCAACCCGCATGCCCTGGGCGATGGCCAAACCCGCCAGGTCGGTAAGGAAGAACTCGCCGTTGGGGTGGCGGGGAAGACGCTCCAGGAGTGGGAAGCAGAGGGCGGCGTTCAGGGCGTAGATGCCACTGTTCACCTCACGCACCTGCAACTCCTGGGGGGAGGCTTCTTTCTCCTCCACAATGCGGAGGAGGCGGCCGGTATTGGTATCCCGAATAATGCGTCCCAGGCCAGGCACCGGTGCCTCTGTGGCGGTAAGGACGGTGATGGCCGCTTCGGCGGCCTCGTGGTGGGCTATCAGGCGCTGGAGCGTTTGGGGAAGCAGAAGGGGCACATCGCCATAAAGGGAAAGAATGTGCACAAAGCGCCCCTCCAGAGCAGGCCGGGCGCAGGCCAGGGCATGGCCCGTGCCCAAAGGCTCTGGCTGGACAACAAACTGCACCCCACCCCCGCTGGCCTGGGCAACGGCAGTATGCTCCGGAGGCACCACAACAGTAACGGAACCGATGCCCACCTTTCGCACTATGTCCAGCATGTGGGCCAGCATAGGACGCCCGCAGACGGGATGGAGCACCTTGGGGATGCGGGAGCGCATGCGCGTCCCCTTCCCTGCTGCCAGGATAACGGCCCCCCAACTCTCCATAAGAGCCCCCCTCTCTAGGCATAAACCCCCTTGCCTAACGGGTGTTTGCTAAAAAGGCTACCTCTATTCTAGAAGGTGCCTGCAACCCCTGCTACAAAGCCCCTTAGGACCCCCCAGGAACGCTCCGGTGTGGGTAATCTCACTGTTTGCCTTGGGAGCGCATTGACGCCCAAGCCTGCTCCCTTTACACTACGGGTATAGAGTTGGTGCGAGGCGTTGCTTGCCACCGTCGGTTTACACCCTCTTCCTCCGTTCGGGACACAAAGAGGAACGCTCCCCCTATGGCGTCGTCTTCTCAGGGAAGGGGGCGTGGAGAGGGACGCCCTTCTTCGTAGTGTGCGAGCCTACGAAGGAGGCCCAGGAGCGGTTGTGCGCCTGGGCTTTGGAGGAAATACAGCGCCGTCTGGCCGGGAGCCGTGCCTCCCTCACCACTGCCCTTACCCACGCCATCCTGGAGTGCCATAGCCAGATAGCCCAGGCGCAGGGGGGACGCCCCAGGGAGGAGCAGGGGGGCCTGGGGCTAGCGGTAGGGGCGGTGCGGGGAGAAGAGGTGCTCCTGGCGTGGGCTGGCCCGGGCATGGTGTGCGTAAAGGAGGGGCAAGCCATCCACCTGCTCCCCCTCCCCACAGGAAGCGCCGTGGGGCTGGAGAAGGGGCCGCTACAAGTATCCCTCCGCCATTTCACCTTCCCCCCAGCCGTGGCACTGCTGGTGTGCCAGAGCCACCTGCGCCGCCTCACCACCCTTCAAGGGCTGGAGGTAGTGCTGTCGGCCAGCCCCTCCCAAGCCCTAGACCGCCTCCACGCCCTCCTCCGGGAGGACCCCGCCTTTGCCGCTGTAGTGGTGGCTTAGCCCCTACCCCAGCAGGGAGTAGCCCCCGTCCACCACGATGACCTGCCCCCGCACCATCTCGGCCTCCGGGGAACACAGGAAGAGCACCACTCCTGCGATATCTTCAGGGGTCAGCAGACGCCCTGCTGGGGTGCGCTCCTGGGCAGACCGACGCATAGCCTCCCGATTGGGGAAATGCTCCAGGGCTTCGGTCTCCACATACCCACCGGCTATGGCGTTTACCCGTATACCCCTGGGAGCCAACTCCACCGCCAGGTAGCGGGTTATGGCCTCCAGAGCGGCCTTGGACACCCCCACGCTGAAGTAGTTAGGGAGCACCCGGCTAGAACCCAGACTGGTGATGTTCACGATGCACGCCCCGTGGGACAGCAGGGGCAGAGCCTCCTTCACCAAGAGCCAGGGGGCGCGGGCGTTCACCCCCAACGCCCACTCCCAATGCTTCTCCTCCAACTCCATCGCAGGGCGGTTGACACCCGAAGCAGCGTTGTTCACCAGGATGTCCAGGTGCCCGAAGTGCTCCTTGACCGTCTGCACAAGGGCCTTTACCTGCTGGGGGTCGCCCAGGTGGGCGCGAACCCGTAGGCAGGGGATGCCCCTCTCAAGAAGCAGTGCCTCGCTCTGGCGCGCCGCCTCGTGCCCCCGGAAGTAGTTGAAGGCCACCGATGCCCCTTGCCCTCCCAGGGCAAGGGCGATGGCGCGCCCGATGCCGCGGGACCCGCCCGTTACCAGGGCCACCTTTCCTGCCAGATGACCGCCTCTCACCAGCGCCTCGCTAGGAAATAACCAGGCCCCCATCCACTGGGATAACCTGGCCGGTAATGTAGGAGGCCTCGTCGGTGCACAGGAAGGCGGCTACGGCCGCAATTTCCTCGGGGCGCCCAAAGCGCCCTACAGGGATGCGCTGGAGAATGCGCTCCTTCAGTTCCTGGGGCAAATCCTCCACAATGTCGGTGGTGATGTAACCGGGGGCGATGTAGTTGACGGTGATCCCCCGAGAGGCTACCTCTTTGGCGATGGAGCGGGTGAGGCCGATAAGCCCTGCCTTGGCGGCAGCGTAGTTGGCTTGACCGGCGTTCCCGGCGATGCCCACCACCGAGCCAATATTGACGATGCGCCCCCAGCGTTTGCGAAGCATCCCCTTCAGGGCGGCACGACTGCACAGGTAGGCTCCCCTCAGGTCCACGGCCACCACCCGGTCCCATGTCTCCTCGTCCATGCGCACCAGGAGGCTGTCCTT
>JBKBKV010000023.1:12165-25773 GCA_046294495.1 Dehalococcoidia bacterium
ACCGGCGTTGTTTACCAGGATGTCCACATTGCCCCAGGCGGAGAACACCCTCTGGAAGCAGGCCTCCACATCGCTGGCAGAAGCCACATCCCCTTGCAGGGCCAGGCCCTGGCTCCCCACCTTGCCGATGGCCTCTACCGTCTGCTGGGCCTGCTGGGCGTGGGATAGATAGAGGATGGCGACCTTGGCCCCCATCTGGGCCAGGCGTAGAGCGATGGCCTGACCAATACCCCTTGACCCCCCTGTTACCAGGGCCACACGACCTTCCAGGCTCTTTTGCATGGTTACCTCTGGCGAAGGGAGGGGGCAAGGCGGGCCAGTTCCCGCTCCATTTCCTCCACCAGGCCCACCTCCACGCACCGCCGGGCGGTGTGCAGGGCGCGGGCGATGGCTGGCGCACGGGAGCGCCCGTGCCCCACCACCGCCACACCCCTAACACCGAAAATTGGCCCTCCCCCGTGGTTTTCCACAACATTCAGCATATCGTAAATCTCCTGGGCCATAGTAGGCCTGTCGGGCAGACGCTGGCGGAGCCAGCGAGCCAAAGCCTCACCTAGACCTTCGGCCAGTTTCATCAGGATGTTGCCCACAAAGCCATCGCATACCACCACTTCGGCCTTCCCCTGGGGCAATTCGTGCCCTTCCAAGTTGCCCACAAAGGGGAGGGGGCTGGCTTTTAGAAGGGCATAGGCCTCTTTCACCTGCTGGTTGCCCTTCCCCTCCTCTGCTCCCACGCTGAGGAGGGCGACGCGTGGATGCTCCACCCCCAAAAAGCGACGGGCAAAGGCCACCCCCAGAGCAGCAAAGGTTACCAACATGCTGGGGCGGCAGTCCACATGGCTTCCTAGGTCCAGGATCAGGGTTTTGGGGGCAAACCCCAGGATGGGCCCACCCAGGGCTGGGCGCTCTACCCCCTCCAATAGGCCCAGGGCCAGGGTGGCCGCTACCATGGCCGCCCCCGTGGAGCCCATGCTTACAAAGCCCTGGGCTTTCCCCTCCTTCACCAGGCCGGCGCAGACCGCGATGGACGCCCTTGGCTTCTGGCGCAGGGCTTGGACCGGGGGTTCCCCCTCTTGCACTACCCCATGGGCAGGCACAATGTGGATCGGCAAGCCCTGGGCACCCTGGAGGCGTAGTTCCCGCTCTAAGGCATCGGGGTCGCCTACCAGGAGCACCGCTATCTGCCCCCCGGCGGCCGCCTGGACGGCCCCTGCCACCGTCTCCTGTGGACCGTAGTCGCCACCCATGCCATCCAGAGCGATAGGAATAGGGCGGTTGTTCATTCCACACCCCTTCTTATCAGGGGAGTATCTAGGCAACGCCTCCCCTCTGTCCCATAATACCTTGTGTGGGGCAGTGGCCCCTTGGGGAGGTTTGCCATGGTGTTAGACGATTTGGCCTACACCCCAGCCTGGCGCCTGCGGGAGATGATAATAGCCCGTGAGGTCTCCCCTGTAGAGGTAACCCGCTTTTTCCTGGGCAGGATAGAGCGCCTGAACCCGCGCCTGAACGCCTACCTGACGGTAACGGCGGAGGAGGCGCTGGCGCAGGCCCGCGCCGCCGAGGAGAAGTTGATGCGAGGGGAGCCTCTGGGCCTCCTGCACGCCCTGCCCGTATCGGTGAAAGACCTTATCGTTACCAAAGGGGTGCGCACCACCTTCGGCTCTCTGGCCTTCAAGGGTTTTGTCCCCCAGGAGGATGCGGTGGTGGTGGAGCGGGTGAGGGCTGCTGGGGCCATTATCCTTGGCAAGACCAACACCCCGGAGTTGGGGCTGGGGGCAGAAACCGTGAACCGCCTGGGGGAGCCGTGCCGAAACCCCTGGAACCCCTCCCGCACGGCGGGGGGGTCCAGCGGAGGGGCTGCCGCTGCGGTGTGCGCCGGGCTCGGCCCCCTGGCCATCGGGAGCGACGGAGGTGGCTCTATCCGCATTCCGGCGGCCATGTGCGGTGTGTATGGGCTTAAGCCCTCCCGTGGGCGTGTCCCACGCTCGGGCGGGGTGGCACGGCCCGTCTCCAACCCCTACTCCCACATCGGCCCCCTCACCTGGACGGTGCGCGACGCCGCCCTCTTGCTGCAGGCGACGGCCGGCTACGACGCCCGGGATGTGCACGCCCTGTGGGAGAGCCCACCCGACTTCCTGGGGATGCTAGAAGGCGGGGTGCGAGGCATGCGCATCGCCTGGAGCGCAACCCTGGGCTACGCCGCCGTTGACCCGGAGGTGGAAAGGGTGTGCCAGAAGGGCGCACGCCTCTTGGAGGCGCAGGGGGCAGTGGTGGAGGAGCCCCCACTCCGCCTGGAGCACCCCTTCACCTACTTCCTAACCCTCTACCACGCCATGTGGTTCGCCGCCTATGGACACCTGCTTCAGGAGCACCAAGACCTGCTGGCGCCCGAGACCCGCGAGCGCATCGCCCACGGGAGCAGGGTAACCATCCCCGACTACCTAACAGCCATGCGCCAGATGGAGCGCATGGCCCAACAGATGGACGACATCTTCCAGAGGTATGACCTGCTGCTGACCCCCACAGTGGCTGTGCCCGCCTTCCCTCACGGCCAGCGCCCGCGCCGCATCGCCGGGCAAGATGTAGACCCCGTCTATGGCTTCTATCCCTTTACGGCGCTGTGCAATATGACAGGACAGCCAGCCGCCAGCATCCCTTGCGGTTTCTCTGCGGATGGGCTGCCCATCGGGCTGCACATCATTGGGCGCAGGGGGGAAGATGCTCTGGTGCTGCGGGCGTCCTATGCCTTAGAGCAGGCACAGCCGTGGCAGGGGATACATCCCCCGTTGTAAAGGAGGGGGCCTACAGTCCGCCCTTAGCAATGGCGGCCAGGAAGTCGGCGTTGCTCTTGGTGCGGGCCAAACTCTCCAGCAACTTCTCCATTGCTTCAGTGGGGTCCATACCGTTGCTGATGGCCATAGAGAACATGCGCCGCAGGCGCACCACCGTGTTGATCACGCTCTCCTCCAGGAGCAGTTCCTCCCGACGGGTGCCTGAACGCATTATGTCTATGGCCGGGAAGACCCGCTTCTCGGCCAGGCGGCGCTCCAGATGGATTTCGCTGTTGCCTGTGCCCTTGAACTCTTCGTAGATGACCTCGTCCATGCGTGAGCCTGTGTCAATAAGGCAGGTGGCGATGATGGTGAGGCTCCCCCCATTCTCAATGTTGCGGGCGGCGCCGAAGAAGCGTTTGGGGGGGTAGAGGGCGGCGGGGTCTACGCCTCCCGAGAGGGTGCGCCCGGTGCTGGGGAGGGCAAGGTTATAGGCGCGCACCAGACGGGTAAGGCTGTCCAGCAGGATCATCACGTGCCGCCCCATCTCCACCAAGCGCTTGGCGCGCTCCAGGGCCAGTTCGGCAGTGCGGCAGTGGTCTTCCACCGGCTCGTCAAAGGTGCTAGAGAAGACCTCCCCCTTCACCGAGCGGCGCATATCCGTTACCTCTTCGGGGCGCTCCCCCACCAGCACCACCATCAGGTGGATGTCGGGGTGGTTGGTGGTGGTCCCGTGGGCGATGTGTTTCAGGAGAAAGGTCTTGCCCGCTTTGGGTGGGGAGACGATGAGACCCCTCTGCCCACGCCCAATGGGGGCGATGAGGTCTATAAGGCGTCCTGATAGGTTCTGTGGGGTGGTCTCCAGGCGGATTTGCTGATTGGGGAAGACGGGTGTCAGGTTATCAAAGTGGGGGCGGGTGCGTGTCTGCTCGGGTTCAACGCCATTGACCGCTTCTACGCGGATGAGGCCGAAGTAGCGCTCCCCCTCTTTGGGGGGGCGGGCCTGCCCAGTTACCATATCCCCCGTGCGTAGAGCGAAACGGCGTATCTGGCTCTGGGACACATACACATCCCCGGGGCTGGGGTGTGTCCCCTGCTGGCGCAGGAAGCCGTAGCCGTCGGGGGTAATTTCCAGCAGGCCGGTTGCCAGCACAAAGCCCTGTTGTTGGGCCACTGCCTCCAGAATCTTGTAGATAAGGTCTTCTCGTTTCAGTGCCCCGTCTTCAATGTTGAACTGCTTGGCCAGTTCCAGCAGCTCTTCAGAGGTCTTGGATTCCAGTTGCACCAGATCCATAGGTTGTTTCCTTTCGTGCTGGGCCATCCTGGGCAGGGGGCGCATCTACCCTAGCGAGCAGGACGCCCCACGCTCGCCTTCTCCCAGTCCTGAGCAAAGCGCTGTATGCCCACATCGGTCAAAGGGTGGTGAGTCATCTGCATAAGCACCTTGAAAGGCACCGTTGCGATATCTGCCCCCACCTGCATAGCCTCTATCACATGCAAAGGGTGGCGAATGCTGGCGGCCAGCACCCTTGTGGGATAGCCATACCGCCGTATCATCTGCACGATGTCGCTGACCAGGGCCATGCCCCTGTGGCCCTCGTCGTCCAGGCGCCCCACGAACGGGCTAATGAAGGTTACCCCCAGGCGTGCGCCCAATAGGGCCTGGTTCAGGGAGAAGCAGAGGGTCTGGTTCACCCGAACACCGTCCCTGCATACCACCGCCATAGCCTGGAAGCCGGCTAAAGTGCTGGGGAGTTTCACCACCACTTGGGGGTGCCAGGTGGCTATCTCACGCGCCTGGGCGATCATCCCCTGGGGGTCCAGGTTGGTTACCTCCACAGAGATAGGGCCTTTCACAAGGCGGGCAATTTCCAGAACAGCGCTCTTATAGGCCTCCAGGTCGCCGATGCCCTCCTTGGCCGCCAGGGAGGGGTTGGTGGTAACTCCACTAATCACCCCCAGGGCAGCCGCCTGACGGATCTCCTCCAGGTTGGCGGTGTCCAGGAACAACTCCATAGGTGCCCTCCCTCACCTCCGTGTTGCTGTCCCTCTGCCCATCCCTACCTCCTGCCCCTATTCCAAGGGAAGGGGACGCTGTGTCCCTGGACGGATGGTCCACATGGCCACCGAAAGGAAGGCCAGGAAGAGGGGATGGGGGCGGTTGGGACGGGAGCGGAACTCGGGGTGGAACTGGGTGCCTACCATAAAGGGGTGGTCAGCCAGTTCGGCAATTTCCACCAGATAGCCGTCGGGGGAGAGGCCGGAGAAACGCAGGCCCCCCTGCTCCAGGGCCTCCCGATAGGCGTTGTTCAGTTCATAGCGGTGGCGGTGGCGTTCATAAACAAGGTCGGCCTGATACGCCCGGTGGGCCTTGCTCCCCCACACCAGGCGGCAGGGGTAGTTGCCCAGGCGCATAGTGCCCCCCTTTTCTGTTATCTTGCGTTGCTCCGGCATCAGGTCAATGACGGGGTGGGGGGTTTCAGGGTTGAACTCGGTAGAGTTGGCGTCTTTTAATCCCAGGAGATTACGGGCGGCCTCAATGACCATCAACTGCATCCCCAGGCAGAGGCCCAGATAGGGCACCCCGTTCTCGCGGGCGTAGCGCGCGGCGGCGATCATCCCCTCTACGCCGCGGGGGCCAAAACCGCCGGGCACAACGATGCCTTGCACACTGGAGAGGAAGGGGTCGGGGCCGTCCCGCTCTATCTTCTCCGAGGGCACCCAGAATATCTGCACATCCCGGTTCAGGGCCAGGGCGGCGTGTTTGAGGGCCTCCCGCACCGAGATATAGGCGTCGGGCAGGTCGGCATACTTGCCCACCACAGCCACCGGCAAGGGCTCCTTGGAAGCCTTCATGCGCTCCACCATCTCCCGCCAGGCGTGGAGGTCTCCCTCCCGGTGGGGGAGGCCCAGAGCGTCCTCCAGCAGTTCTGCAACCCCCGCCTCCTCCAGGAGGATGGGCACCTCATACACCGTCGGCACCGTCATTAGGGGGATAACGGCCCGCAGGTCCACATCGCAGAAAAGGGAGATTTTCTCTCGCAGGGGTGTGCTCACCGGGTAGTCGCTGCGGCACAGGATGGCGTCGGGCTGGATGCCGATGGAGCGCAGTTCCTTGACGCTGTGCTGGGTGGGCTTGGTCTTCAGTTCGCCCGTGGTGGAGATATAGGGGAGCAGGGTTACATGGATGAAGAAACAGTTGTCCCGCCCCACATCCTTTCGCATCTGGCGCACCGCCTCCAGGAAGGGGAGCCCTTCAATGTCCCCCACCGTTCCCCCCACCTCCACGATCACCACCTCGGCATCGGTCTCCTGGGCCACTTTGTGGATATGCTCCTTGATGGCGTTGGTAACATGGGGCACGGTCTGAATGGTGCCTCCCAGGTAGTCGCCCCTGCGCTCTTTGGCTATGACATAGGAGTAGATATGGCCAGCGGTAACATTGGAGGAGCGGGTCAGTTCAATATCAATGAAGCGCTCGTAGTGGCCCAGGTCCATATCTGCCTCGCATCCGTCTTTGGTTACGAACACCTCCCCGTGTTGATAGGGGGACATGGTGCCGGGGTCTACATTAAGGTAAGGGTCAAGTTTCTGGACGCATACGCGGAGGCCTCGGCTCTTTAGGAGACGCCCTAGCGAAGCGACGCTGATACCTTTCCCAACGGAACTAACGACCCCGCCGGTCACAAAGACATACTTCGCCTTCGTGCTCATCTAGTCTTGCTCATCGTCCTTGCCATCTACGGGTGCAGAGGGCGAAAAAGCGGAAGGTTTCCGCGTTGCGAGGGACCGGGTCGCGCCTTCACCGAGACTACAATGCTATGATAAAGCCCCCGCTAGCCCGTGTCAAGGGGGTGATCCCGTCCAGAAACTTGTAAGACAGCCCTACCAGAAGTGGCTCCACAACCCTCACACGCAACTACACCCTATAGCCAATCCCCTTTCTCCTGCTGTATTCTATCCCACAGCGGAGTGCTCGCCCAAAGGGGGACTGGGTGCGTCAACCCCATTAGCGACTGGCCTCCCGACAGGCAAAGGCGTTGACCTGTTCATCCGCGTTCCCCTGAAGTCCTTCGCCCGGGTGTGCGCAGACAGAAACGCTCTGAAAAAGCGCGTGCAGGAGGCTATGCGCCAAAAAGGAGACGCCATGACCGACGGTTTGGTCAGCGACCTGCGGGTGTTAGACATTTCACAGGGCATCGCTGGGCCCCTGGCCGCCAAACTCCTGGCCGACCAGGGTGCAGAGGTCATCAAGGTAGAACCCCCCGAAGGGGACTACGCCCGCCGTCGGGGTCCTTTCCCCCACAACATCCCCCATCCGGAAAAGAGCCTTACCTTCGCCTACTACAATACCGGCAAGAGGGGCATTACCCTAAACATCCACACCGCCACAGGGGCGGCTCTGCTAAAGGCGTTGGCTTGTAAGGCCGATATCCTTATTGAAGACCTGCCCCCGGGGGAGATGGCCTCCCTGGGCTTCGGCTACAGCGCCCTGGCCCAGGAAAACCCTGGCTTAATTCTCGTCTCTGTAACCCCCTTCGGGCAGAGCGGCCCCTACAAAGGCTTCCTCGCGGAAGACATTACCCTCCAGGCCATCGGCGGCTTCCTCTACCTTAGCGGCGACCCCGACAAGCCCCCCCTTCAGGTGGCCCTGGAGCAGGCCCAGATTATGGGAGGGCGGTGCGCCGCTATCGCCACCATGCTGGCGGTGATGGAGCGGTGGGCATCGGGCAGGGGGCAGCATGTGGATGTGTCCATCGCCGAGGCGGTGGCCAGCCAGCCCCCCATGCACATTGTCCAGTATTCCTACCTGGGGGTAGTGGCCACCCGGGGGCCGCGCACCCCCAACCCCACCGATGGCGACTACTTGCCCTGCAAAGACGGCTACATCTGCATCACCACAGGGGGGGGCAACCCCTGGGAGAAGTTCGCCCAGTTCTTCCAGGCCCCGGCACTCCTGGACCCCCGCTTCGCCACCCGGGAAGGGCGTTCCAGGTATGGGGCGGAGATACAGCAGATACTGGGGGAGCGTCTGCGGGAGCGGGGAAAGTATGAGGTGTTCCACTCTGGCATGCAAAACCGCTTCGTCCTGGGCGTAGTGCAGACGCCGGAGGAGGTGCTGGCGTGCCCTCACCTGCGGGAGCGCGAGGCTTTTCAGGAGGTGGAGCACCCCCTCCTGGGCACCCTGCGCTATCCCCGCGCTGGCTTCCGCCTGGATGGGCACCCTGCTGGGAAGGTATGTCCAGCCCCCCTGCTGGGCCAGCATAACGAGGAGGTCTACTGTGGCTGGCTTGGCCTCCCCAGGGACAGCCTGGCCCGCCTGCGGGCAATGGGGGTTATTTAGCCTTGATGTATCCCTATAAAGCAAGCGAGGGTAAAGCAACGATGAACGCCAACGACCCGTCCTCCCTCCCCTTGCAGGGAGTGCGCATCCTCACCGTAGAGGACTACCTTCAACTCCCCTGGGCCACCGTAATCCTGGCCGACATGGGGGCCGAAGTTATCCGTGTGGAGTCCCTCGCGCGTGGGGAGACGCGCACCATGGGCCCCTATCCCGACAACCGCCCAGGCCAGCGCTTCTGGGACCAGGGCGGTATCCATCACCTTTGGAACCGCAACAAGATGAGCCTCACCCTGGACCTTGCCAGACCCGAAGGGGTGGACGCTTTCAAGCGCCTGGTGGCCATCAGCGATGTGGTGGCCGAGAACAACCGCGCCGGAGTTATGGAGCGTTTTGGCCTGGACTACGACACCCTGCGCCAGATACGCCCTGACATCATTATGCTCCGCACCACAGGCTACGGGCAGACGGGGGCGTGGAGGCGCTACGGGGCCTTCGCCCGCACCGTGGACGCCGTTGCTGGCCTCTCCCATCTTACAGGCTACAAGGGCGGCCCTCCGGTGCGTGCCAACCTCTCCTATATGGACATCACCGCTGCCTGGAACAACGCCCTGGTTGTCTTGATGGCCCTGCACTACCGGCGGCGCACTGGCAAAGGCACCTTCATTGACATGTCTATGTATGAGACGGGCGTCTCCTGTATCGGCGTTGCGTTGCTGGAATACCAGGCCTCGGGCACCTACCCCCAGCGCATGGGCAACGCTCACCGCTGGATGGTGCCCCACGGGTGCTACCCCTGTGCTGGGGAAGACGAGTGGGTTACCATATGCGTCCGCTCGGAGCAGGAATGGGCGCAACTCTGCCACGTTATGGGGCGCCCTGACCTTATCTCTGACCCCCGCTTCGCCACATACTCGGCCCGCTGGGCCAACCAGGAGGCCCTGGACGCCATCGTAGAGCAGTGGACACGCACCCTGGACAAGCGCACCGTTATGCACCGCCTGCAAGAACGGGGTGTCCCGGCGGGGGCTGTCTTTCACGCCAGAGACCTGCTCACCGACCCCCACTTCCGGGAGCGTGGCTTTTTTGAGCGCTACACCCACCCCCCCGAGGTAGAGGGTGTGGGCACACGCGTATATCCGGGTCGCCCCTACCGCTTCTCCCGCTCCCAGGGCTCCATCCGCTTCATCGCCCGCCTGGGAGAGCACAACTACGCCGTCCTGGGCAACCTGCTGGGGATGGAGGAGACAGCCATCGCCCAAATGGAAAGGGAGGGGGTCATTGGCAACACACCGGTAAATGCAGAACGCCTTCGCCCTAAACCCACCCCTCCCGAGGAGCAGGTGCGCGGCTTGGCCAGCGCCTTCCACGACCCCCACTACAAGAAGGTGCTGGGTCTGTAGAATAGCCTGTAAGGAGGTGCCTATGGCCAGCAAGCCCAAAGTTGTGGTGCGTCCGGGGGAGTTTCTGCCCGGAGCACCTATGGAGGCCCGCCCCGGGGTGCGGGATATCAAGGTCATCTACCCCGAGACGGGGGTGCCCACCAAGACCCTGATTATGGGCATCGTGGAGATCGCCCCAGGCGCCCATTCCCCCCTACATAAGCATAACTGTGAAGAGGTGTATTATGTCTTGCAGGGGCGTGGTGTCTTGGAGAGCGCCGGGGAGCGCTACGAGGTGGCCCAGGGGTGTGCGGTCTACAACCCTCCGGATGTGCCCCACCGCACCTTTAACACGGGGGACGCCCCCCTGCGCCTGCTGGTAGTGGGGGGCATTATGTTTGTGGGGCTGGTGCCCCAGTGGCCCACCCCCAGCCCCTATGAAATTCTGGAATAAGCAGGGATCTCCCCTGCCCCATACCCAGCCAGGAGAAGGCCACGATAGGGGCGCTAATGCCCTGGGCCGGTTTCACAACCCGCACCCCCAGAAGGGAAAGCCCCCCTCACCCGCCCCAACGCCCAAGGCTAACCCCTGCCCCTCAGCCGGGGGTCAAGCACATCCCGCAGGGCGTCCCCAAAGAGGTTGGCCCCGAAGACCGCTGCGCTAATGGCTATCCCGGGGAAGATGGCCAGCCAAGGCATAATCTCAAAGTAGCGCATAGCCTCTACCGAGAGCATACGCCCCCATGAGGGCGCCGGCGGGGGCACCCCCATCCCCAAGAAACTCAGCGATGCCTCGGTGAGGATAGCGGTGCCCAGCCCCGCTGTGGAATACACGATAAGGGGCGCAAGGCAGTTGGGGGCCATGTGCAGGAACATTTGCCGCAGGGGGCTAGCCCCCAGGGCACGTGCCGCCTCCATATACTGGGTGTGGTTCACAGAGAGAGCCACCGAGCGCACCAGGCGCACTGTCCCAGGGATGCGGGGAATAGAGATGGCGATGAGCACATTGTTCATGGAAGGCCCCAGCATGGTAACGATGGCCAGGGCCAGCACCAGGGGGGGTAGGGTAAAGAGGATGTCCATCATCCGCTGGGTGGTATTGTCTACCCAGCCGCCGTAGAAGGCGCTGATCAGCCCCAGCATCAGGCCCACGGCCGTGGCTACGAGAGTGGAAACCAACCCCACATACACCGATATGCGCGCCCCGTAGATAATGCGGCTATACATATCCCGCCCAAAGTTGTCGGTGCCGAACCAGTGGGCCGAGGAGGGGGGTTTGAGGATTTGGGTGGCATCCTGGGCATTGGGGTTCCCTGCCCCGAAGATGCCCGGGGCCACCGCCATCACTGCAAAGAGGAGCATCACCACTGCCCCTGCCGCCCCCAGGGGCTTCTGCCGGGCGAAGCGAAGAAGAGCAGTAAGCCACCGACGACGCTTCCCCAGAAGGCTCTGGGCCAAGCCCCTTTCCCCTGCGTGGGGCCACTCCACGACCTTCCCCCTACTGATAGCGAATGCGGGGGTCTAGCCAGCCATAGACCAGGTCTATCATCAAATTCACCAGAAGGACAAAGATGGCGAACACGAAGACCAGGGCTTGCACCGATGTGTAGTCCCTGTGGAAGATGGCGTCCACCAGGAAGCGCCCCATGCCTGGAATGGTAAACACCGTCTCCACGATAACGATGCCCCCAAAGAGGGCGATAATCTCTAGGCCGATGAGGGTAACAACGGGTATGATGGCGTTCTTCAAGGCGTGGCGGGAGACCACCACCATCTCCTTGAGGCCCTTGGCCCGGGCGGTGCGGATATAGTCCTCTCGCAGGACCTCCAGCATGCTGGAGCGGGTCATCCTGGCACCAATGGCAGAGAGGCGGTAGCCTGTGGCCACCGCCGGCAGGATAAAGCGCTTGAAGTTAAGCCAGGGGTCCTCCCAGATGGGGCGGTATTCCAGGGGAGGCGTCCAGTTGAAGAAGAGCAGAAGCCCCAGGATGAGCAGAATGGCCACAAAGAAGTTGGGCACCGAAAGGCCGGCAATGGTGAAGATACGCAAGGCATAGTCTACCCAGGTGTCTTGCTTGAGGGCCATCAGAATGCCGGCGGGCAGGGCGATGGCCACCGACACGGCCAAGCTGACCACCAGGAGACTGATGGTAACGGGGTAGCGTAGTTTGAACTCGCTGGTAATGGGCTGGCCTGTCCACATGGACTGGCCAAAGTCAAAGCGCACCGCCTTGCTGAACCAGTCAAAGAACTGGATATACAGGGGGCGGGTAAGGCCCAACTGCTCCCGCAGGCGCTCAATCTGGGCTTGGGAGGCGCTGGCGCTCTCTCCCCCAGGCACCAGTGCCGATACCACATCTCCAGGGAGCAGGCGCATAATAACGAACACCAACACCACCGCCCCTACAAAAGTGGGCACGGCCAGCAGGAGCCGGCGCAGGATATAAGTTTGCACGCCCCCTCTCCCTGGACTAGCACCTACAGGGGTGTGTTACTGGCACTGCCCCCCCTTGCACCAAACGGTCTCCAGGTGTCGGAAGTTGTAGACCTGGTCCCCCGTCGTGAGGCGCCACCCCTGCACCCGGTTCCAGTAGGCCATGGCCGCCACCCAGTAGTAGGTGCGCACATCAGGCACATCCTCCAGCAGGATGCGCTCCAGTTGGTGGGTCAACAGGGCACGCTTGGCCGGGTCCACCTCCTTGTTCTGCTCCTTCCAGAGGCGGTCAAACTCGGGGTTGCAGTAGCGGGTTATATTGACTGAAGGAGGCTGGTTGCACAGATAGGGGAAGGTGTAGGCGCTGGGGTCGTCCACCACAGTAACAGCGGGGGCCTGGGAAGAGATAACAAAGTCTCCCCTTATGTTCAAGTCGGAATAGGCGGCCGTGTCTAGCATGCGGATAGTAACCTTGATGCCCACCTGCTCCAGGTCGGCCTGGTGGGCGGGGTAGGAGCGGTTATAGAGGGGGCCAGAGCGGGAGGGCATCTCCAGGGAAAGCCCTTCCTGGAAACCGGCCTCCTTTAGAAGTTGCTTAGCCTTGGCACGCCGTGCCTGCATATCGGTGCTGAAGTAGGGGTGCTTAAGCAGTTCTTCTTCCGGCAGGGCGTAGGGCTTCAGGTGTTGCCCGATGTAGGCACCAAGCACACCCCACCCCTCGGTAACCTTCTGTATCTCCGCCCGCTGGTCAATGGCGTAGGCGAAGGCCTGGCGAACGCGCTTGTCGTTCACGGGCGCCTTCTGGTTATGGAAATGAATGACATACCACGCCCCCCGAGGGGCGATTTCGTGGACGGCATCGGGGTAGCGGCGCTTCAGGATCTCCGCCTCGCTAGGCTCTAGGTTGCGGGAGATGCCGGTAACCGTCAACTTGCGGGCGCGGAAGGCAGCAAATATGGCTGACAGGTCGGACATAATCACCACATGGACCTGCTCAAGATAGGGGAGGCGGTTGCCCAGGGCATCGGTCTTCCAGTAGTTGGGGTTGCGCTTGAACCAGTAGTCAACGCCCGATGTCCAGCGCTCAAAGAGGAAGGGGCCAGCGCCTACCAGCATCTTCTCAGGGGTCTTGGCCAGGGTAGAGCGGGGCTTGCCCTCTGCACGAAGGGCATCGGCGATAGCCTTGCGGTAGATAGCGGTTCTGCTCCCCCCCAGGGCAGGCAGGAACATAGCGTTAGGTTCCTGCAGGGTTACCACCAGGGTCGCTTCGTCTCGGCACTCGGCCGAGGCCACCTGCAGATATGCCTGCAGGGTAGATATGGCGGTGTCGGCCATGCTCTCTATAGAAGCCTTGGCGTCGGCGCAGGTAACGGGCGTCCCGTCGTGGAAGGCAACCCCCTTGCGCAGGAAGAAGGTGTAGGTCTTGCCGTCGTTGGCAACTTCCCAGCGGGAGGCCAGTTCCGGCTGAAGGGAGCCGGGGCCGATGAAGTTGTCAATCACCAGCAGGCTGTTGTGGGCCAGGGAGGCCGCCTGCACCACGATGTTGCTACCCTCCCAATGCATATCAAAGGAGGGGGCCTGCTCTTGCAGTGGGAAGGTGAACACCCCACCGTAGTCTATCTTGGCGGTGGGGGGAAGGGGCGTGGGCGTGGGGAAGGGTGTGGCAGTGGCCAGCAC
>JBKBKV010000024.1:0-24733 GCA_046294495.1 Dehalococcoidia bacterium
AAGGAAGTAAAGTGCAAGCAGAGACTCGGCGGCAATTGAAGACATTTATCTTAGATTTTGCACGCCGTAAGGTAAAACCTTTACAGAATATTAAGGAAAATGCTTTACTTTCTTGCCAACGCACAGCAGAATAACATACGCGATGCGAAAGCCATTTTCGCTCTTTATTATAATCCTTACTTTCCAGAACACTACCGCTGGCCGTTTACAAAACAGATAATGGATATGGAAACGGAAGTGTTGATCGGTGGCGAGTTCTGGGATTTTGTGGGCGGCCCTGGCACCTACGATGAGTTGCTTTGTATTTTGTCAGAAGTCAAGCAAGAGTTACGGGTGCAATAAGATCACACCTAAAGTGTTTGCCGATTTCTCCCCTCACCTTCTAGATCTCCCGGCCGTGCTCCAGCAGGTGGCTGGGCACGCTACCTGTCCCCTGGCACAGCGCTTGGCCCTTACAATACAGCCTTCGCCACACCCAGACACCGTTGCCCGCCTCCAGCAAGAGACCCACGAAGCCCGTATGCTTCTGGACCAAGGCCTAGACCTGGACGCTTCCCTTCTCGGCGACATCGCCCCACACCTCTCTCGCGCCCAACGGGGGGGCATCCTCACCGGCGCCGAGTTGTCCGACATCGCCCGCACCCTCACTGGCATCCGCCAGGTCAAGGGCACCGTGTTACGCAGACGGGATCCCTGCCCAACCCTTGCCCGTATGGCAGAAGCCATCCCGGATCTAAAGCCCTTGGAAGAACGCCTGACCTCCGCCATTGCACCCCAGGGGCAGGTGGCCGACGACGCCTCCCCTGCCTTGCGCTCCCTCAGAGAGAGTGCCCGCCACGCCTACCAGGCCGTGGAAACAGCCCTGGGCCGTATCATCAACTCCCCACTAGGACGCCACATCCTGCAGGAGCCTCTCATTACTCAACGGGCAGGGCGCCCTGTGCTCCCCCTCAAGGCCGAGTTCCGCGGACGCCTCCCAGGCCTGGTGCACGATGTGTCAGAGAGCGGGGCCACCCTCTTTGTGGAGCCTCTCCCGATCGTCCCCCTCACCAATCGCTGGCGAGAGCACCAGGCAGCCGCCGAGCGGGAGGAAGAGCACATCCTTCGCTCCCTCTCTCAAGAGGTCGGTGCCTTGGCCGACGACATAGCCCGTGCCCTGGAGGCAGCAGCCCGTATAGACCTGGCCTTCGCCAAGGCACGCTGGGCACGCCAGGTGGCAGCCATCCGCCCCGCCACAGCCACCGGCGAGCGCCCCATCCTGCGCCTGGTGGACGCCCGCCACCCCTTGCTGACCAATCCAGTCCCCAACACTCTGGAGGTGGGGGAGCAGTGGAGCGTCCTCCTCATCACCGGCCCCAACGCTGGGGGAAAAACGGTGGCCCTGAAGACGGCCGGCCTTCTTGCCCTTCTCCACCAGTGCGGCATCCCCATCCCGGCCGCGGAAGGCTCCGTCCTCTCCGTGTTTGACCGCGTCTACGCAGACATTGGGGACCAGCAGAGTATTGAGCGCTCCCTCTCTACCTTTTCCGCACACCTGGCAGCCGTGCGCCAGGCGCTGGAAGGGGCTACACGCCGTAGCCTCGTCCTGCTGGACGAACTGGGGGCCAGCACCGACCCCGAGGAGGGGGCCGCCCTGGCCAAAGCCCTCCTGGTGGAGTTTCGGCGGCGGGGCATCCTCCTTATCGCCACTACCCATCAGCGGGAGGTGGCCGCCTTCGCCCAGGAGCAACCAGGGATGATGAACGCCAGCCTGGATCTGGACCCGGCAACCCTGGCCCCTACCTACCACCTCACCTTGGGCGCACCGGGGCGCTCCTGGGCTTTGACTATCGCCCAGCGCCTGGGCCTGCCGGAGAGCCTTCTCCAGCGGGCGCAGGCTTTCCTGTCGCCAGAGCGGCGCCACCTGGACGCCCTTGTAGCCCAAATGGAGCAAGAGCGGCGCGCCCTCCGCCAGCGCCAGCAGGAGGTGGAAACGGCCTTGGCCCAGGCAAACGCACTGCGTCAGCGTCTCCAGGAGGAACTGGCCCACCTGGAAGAAGACAAGGCACGCCTCTTGGAGGAGGCACGCCGCCAGGTTCAGCAAGAGTCGGATGCTCTGCTGGCCCGCTTGCACCAGGCCCGCCGCACTCTGGAACAGATGGACACGCCTGGCTATCGCATAGCCCTCCAGCAGGTCCGCGCGGTCCGCCGAGAGGTGCGCGGTGAGAGGTGGCAGTCACCCCAGCGCAAGGCTCTGCTGGCCGCCTTGCATCCCGGCCTACGGGTGTGGGTGCGTGGCTTCCCCCAGCCGGGCACAGTGCTCACCCTTCCCGATACCCAAGGCGACTTGGAGGTGCAAATTGGTGCCCTGCGCCTGCGCACCAGCGTTGACCACCTGGAGCGCCTGGCGGAGGAGGCCCCCCTGCCCTCTGCCCTAGCCCGCTGGGCACGCCCCTTGGCAACACCCGCTACTGCCACGGGCCCTGTGTCGGGGGAAACTACCCCCACCGCCGACATAGATCTCCACGGCCTACGAGTTGAGGAGGCGTTGCGCCGTCTAGATACTTTCCTGGACAAGGCCGCCCTGGAGGGACACCGCCTTGTTAGGGTGGTGCACGGTGTAGGGACAGGTGCCTTGCGGACAGCGGTGCGGGAGCATCTGAAAAGCCACTCCCTGGTGGCTACCTGGAGACCCGATACCTCTCGCGCAAGAGACAGCGCAACTCTGGTAGAGTTAGCCTAGAGCCACTGTCAAGGAGGAACGCATGGCCACAAAGCGCACCTTCCCAGGGGTCGCCACATCCGGAGCCAGAGCCTCCCTGGCCGTGGAGAAGGCGGGCCTGCTGTGGACCTCTTCCCTAACTCCCCAAGGGGAGCCCGATGGCACTCCCCCCCACGATATCGTAGCCCAGACACAGGACATCTTCTCCCAAATGGACGCCATCCTCCACTGGGCTGGGGCAACCCCTCGGGATGTGGTGAAGACGGTAGATTATATCGTCCCTGCATCCCTACCAAACTACCCTGCCACCGCCCAGGTGCGGCGCGCCTTTTTTGGCGACTACTTCCCTGCCGCAACGGGTGTAGTTATGGAGGCGTTGCCCCAGAGAGGCGCGCTTATCAGCGTTGAGGTAGTGGTATCAACAGACGGGGACGAACGCCGAGAGACCTCCCTGCAAGACGAACGCTCCCGCAGCCTGACATTTCGGGCGGGTGTGGAGAAGGGGGGTATTCTTTGGCTTTCCGGTGCAACGGGAAGACGGCACGACCCTTCCAGCGCTGAGTTATACCCCCCAGATTTGGTGGAGCAGGCCGCCGCCATTTACGAAAAACATCAGCGGGTGCTGGCCGAACTGGGGTTTTCTTACGCCCACGTAGTCAAGACGGTGGACTACCTCACGACCGACGCTCTGCCTGCCTACCGCGCAACGGCGCAGGTGCGCCGCCAGTATCTTGGTAAAGCCTTCCCTGCCTCTACAGGGGTGGTTGTGAACCGACTCCTGCGACCGGAGGCCCTGTTGGAAGTGGACATGGTGGCTGTGAAAGGGCACCGAGAGGAGGTCAACCCCGGTTGGGATCGCTACCGGGAACTCACCTTCGTCCCTGCTGTGCTGGTGGATGGCTTACTGTTCCTGTCGGGCTTTGGCGCCATCCACCCCAAGAGCAATGAGGTAGTAGGTGTTGGCAACCTCGGCATCCAGGCCGAGCAGTGCTATACGCTGGTGGCTATGGTTTTGGAAGAGGCAGGGGGCTCACTGGAGGATGTGGTAAAAGTAGTGGAATATCTGTCCCCCTCTGCCCTGAAGGAGCGGGAACGCCTGGAGGAGGTGCGCCGCCAGTTCCTGCCCGATGGGGGCTATGCCCTCTCCCAGCCTGTCGTCCAGCGCCTCCTGCGTCCGGAGATGCTCATAGAAGTAGAAGCGGTTGCCGTGCTAGGGTAGGGAGGAACCGTGGCTGAAGGGGGAGAGACTATCGCTCAACGCTGGCGCCACCTGGTGGGCAAGGAGTTCACCTTCACAGCCCCAGAGGAGGTAGGGCGAGGCTTCATCCGTCTCTTCGCTATGGCTATTGGAGACCTGAACCCGCTTTATGTCAACTGGGAGGTGGCTAGCCGGGGGCCTTATGGGGACATTGTCGCGCCGCCCACCTTCATCTGCGAAACCACCCCTTACTACCAGGGAGAAGTGGACGAGGAGGGAGGGTTCACAGAGCGGGTGCGTTTGCCTCTGGGGCAGACTATTCGCGCAGGTAATGACTACACTTTCCATCGCCTTCTACGTCCCAGCGACATCATTACCGCCCGCTGGAGGATTAGCGACATCTACGAGAGGCAGGGGCGAAGTGGGAGGCTCCTTTTCCTGGTGGTAGACATCACATATACCAACCAGCACGGGGAACTGCTGGCAGAGAACCGGGAGACCCTGGCCTACCGCATTTCGTAGAGCCCCTGCCAGCGCAGATATTTCCGTGTCAGTAGCCACAGCCCGCAAGTGCCTTGGCTTTATAAGTGGTGAATGAAGCGGGCTGGCAGGTGCGCTTTGAACTGGTGGAAAACGTCATCAATGGGACGGTGTATCACCGGGAAGTTCCCAGCAAGGAGTGCTGTGCCTTCAGTGTTGCCCGGGCCGGGCCCTATGTCGTGTATGTAACGGCAGCCAACGCTGACGCCAAACGGGCCACAACCCCAGAGTTCCAGTTGAAGGAAGGGATGCGGTGCACCGTTACCTTCTGCTCGGAACGCCAAAGGCCCGGGAAGGGTGATGCAACGGTTGCCTGCCAGTAGTGTCCATACCGATGCATGTGGGTAGGCGGAAGAAAGGCGTGGAAACAGAGGCAGTGCGCATCTATGGGTTTCGTGGTATGCTAGGCTTCGGGGGAGGGGAAAGGGGATGGCATGGTCAGCACCAACGGCACTAGCCTCCAGCGCCTTCGCCAGGAGGTGCTGGAGAGCGGCCTGTGCACCTACTGCGGCGCCTGCTCTGGACTCTGCCCTTACCTGAGCCCTTTCCAGGGGCGTATCGCTGTCCTAGACCCGTGCCCCGTTATTCAGGGGCGCTGCTACGCCTTCTGCCCCAGAAACTCCTTGGATATGGACACCCTCACCCAGTCCCTCTTCGGTATCGCCTATGACGGCTCACCCCTTGGCACGGTGCGCCGTGTGCTTATGGCCCGAAGCACAGACCAGGAAATCCTGGAGCACGCCCAGTATGGAGGGGTGGTAACAACCCTGGTGGCCCTGGCCTTGCAGGAGGGCCTGGTGGAGGGCGCTGTCCTAACCCGCTCTTACAGGGGGGTGCCTAAGGGTGTGGTAGCCACCAGCCGCCGGGAGGTTCTGCAGTGCAGCGGCTCCAACTATCTGGCCGCTCCCACCCTGGAGGCCCTGAACCGCCTCCCTCATAACGGCGGGCGTGTAGCGGTGGTGGGCACCCCCTGTCAGATGTTGGCCTTGGGCAAGATGCGCCTCTCCCCACTGGCCCTGCGAAGCAACATTGGAAAGGTAGCCCTCACCATCGGCCTCTTTTGCACCTGGGCTCTCTCCTTCAAGTTCCTAGAATCCCTGTCCCGTGTAGCCCCGCCCGAGAGGGTGCGCAAGACCGATGTGCCCCCGCCACCTGCAAGGGTTTTTGAAGTGCATACCGAGGATGGGGTGGTTTCCCTCCCCCTGGACGATGTGCGGAACTATATCCCCCAGGCTTGCACTCTGTGTGCAGACATGACCGCAGAGATGGCCGACCTATCCGTTGGCTCCGCTGAAGGGGTGCCAGGCTGGAATACGGTGCTGGTGCGCACCCAGCAGGGGGAGGCACTGGTAGAGCGCGCTATGGCTCGTGGGCTTCTGCAAGTGAACGACCTTCCCAAGTCCAACCTGGAGCACCTAACGGATTCGGCCCTGATCAAGAAACGGCGAGCCTTGCAAAACCTGGCCCAGCGCTCTGGCCACCCGCACAAATTCCTCTACCTAACGCTACGGGGTGCTGTGGCCAACCAGATCCTGGGTGCCTAGGTAAGGAGGCAAGAATGTTCACCCTGGCCGACGACGCTCCAGGCAGCACCCAACTCCTTATGGGCAACGAGGCAATCGCCCGCGGTGCCCTGGAGGCGGGGGTAAAAGTCGCCGCCGCCTACCCAGGGACCCCCTCTACGGAGGTAATTGAGAGCCTAGCCCGGGTGGCCAAGCGGGCCGGTATCTATGTGGAGTGGTCCACCAATGAAAAGGTGGCTATGGAGGTGGTGGCCGGAGCCTCCTTCGCCGGCCTGCGGGCCATCACCGCCATGAAACACGAAGGGATGAATGTGGCCATGGACTTCCTGGCCCACCTCAACCTTACTGGCATAAAAGGCGGGCTGGTGGTTGTGGTAGCCGACGACCCTGGGGCATGGTCCAGCCCATCGGAGAACGATTCCCGAGCCATTGCCAGTTGGCTCAAGGTTCCCCTGTTTGAACCCTCTTCCCCTCAGGAAGCCTTGGCTATGACCAAGTGGGCGTTTGACTTCTCCGAACAGTTCCGCACCTGGGTGATGCTTCGCTCGTGCACCCGTGTCTCGCACGCCAGCGGGAATGTGGTGGTGGGAGAACTCCCCAAGTCTACACCCACTGCCCGCTTCGACACCACTCGTGAGTTCCTGGCCGCCCCAGCCGTCCAGAAACACGCCGCACGCCTGGCCCAACTCCCTGCCATTCAGAAGGCCGTGGAATCCGCCCCCTTCACCACCTACGAAGGTCCCCCTCACCCCGACCTCCTGGTGGTGGCCTCGGGGGTAGCACGCCTTTACGCTGTGGAGGCCGTAGCAACCCTGGCGCTCCAAAAGAGCGTGGGAATTCTCCACACCGGAGTAACCTGGCCTCTGCCTCGCAAAGCCATAGAGGAACACCTTGCGCGAACAGAGAGGATCCTGGTCTTGGAGGAGGTGGATCCCTTCCTGGAGGAGCATCTACGCGACCTTGCTGCAGAGATAGGGTGGCTCAACCAGAAGCGGAGCATTCTGGGCAAGCGCAGCGGCCACATAGAAGCCTACGGGGAACTGACGCCTCAAGCGGTATTGCGTGCCCTGGCCCTCCTCCTGCGAGTGGAGTTTCAACCCCGCTCCGGGGAATACGAGCAGAGGGCCCAGCGCTACGCTCAGCGCTATGTAGTCAACCGGGGCATCGTATGGTGCCCGGGGTGTCCACACCGAGGAAGCCTTTGGGCGGTCAAACAGGCCATCCGCCTGGATGGGCGCGACGGCTTTGTTACCGGAGACATCGGATGCTACGCCATGGATAGAGGGCTTGGTGGCTATCAGATGACTAAAACGGGCTCCGTTATGGGAGCAGGGACAGGTATCGCCTCTGGTTTGGGTAAACTGGGTCAGTTCGGGTTCAACCAGCCCGTTGTGGCGGTGGCTGGCGATTCCACCTTCTACCACGCCTGCATCCCCGCCCTAATCAACGCCCGCTACAACAAGTCCAACTTTACACTGCTGGTCTTGGACAACAGCGCCACCGCTATGACGGGCTTCCAACCCCACCCCGGGGTGGGCAAAACGGCCCAGGGGGATGAGGCCCCCATCGTAGATATAGAGGCCCTCTGCCGCGGGCTCGGCATTCCCGTGCAGGTCTTTGACCCCTTTGATCTGGACCAGACCATCCCTGCACTCCTGGAATCCCTTCAGAAGCAGGATGGGGTGCGGGTCTTTATTATGCGGCGCCCCTGCGTGCTCCTGCGCCCAAGGGACGCCAAACCACCCCTCCGCGTCTGGGTGGACCCGCAGCGGTGCCTTGGGGATGCCTGCGGATGTGGGCGCTACTGTATTCGCATCTTCAAATGCCCTGGCCTGACTTGGGATGCCACTGCCGGCAAGGCCAAGATAGACGAAGCCCTATGCGCCGGGTGTGGCCTGTGCACCGCTATCTGCCCCGCCACTGCCATCCAAAAGGAGCCGGTGTATGCGTGAACATGTGGCCTTTCCAGACCCTCTGAACCTCGTTATCTGCGGCGTGGGGGGGCAAGGCAATGTGCTGGCCTCTCGCCTCTTGGGGAGGGCTTTTGTCCGCAAGGGCTACTATGTTTCCATCGGAGAGACCTACGGGGCGTCCCAGCGGGGTGGCTCGGTTATGAGCCATGTGCGGGTCTCCCGCCGGCACCCGTGCGGGCCTCTTGTGCCTACGGGGCAAGCCTACCTGCTGGTTGGGCTGGAGCCTTTGGAGACTGTCCGTGCCCTGGCCGACTACGGCAACGCCCAGGTGTATGCCATCGTGAACACCCGTCCCATCCTGCCGGTCGTTACCGCCCTGGAGCAAGGGGATTACCCCAACATCGAGCACCTGAAGGAGGCGATAACCGACCTCTCCCAGCACGCCTGGTTCTTAGACGCCACCGAGATGGCCCTAGGTTTGGGAACACCACTGGTGGCTAATATCATTATGGTAGGCGCTGCTGTGGGCACTGGCCTCCTGCCCCTGTCAATAGAAGAGGTGATAGAGGTGCTCCAGGAGCAGTTCCCAGGCAAGAGCCTGGCCCTCAACCTCCAGGCGTTCCAGTTAGGTGTGGAGACAATGGAGCGTGCCCTGGCAGGCGACCCACGCAGGGCATCCTAGAACTGGCACCGACACCGCCTTGTGCCCCCAAGGGGAGTATGCTATATTGCATATGCACGCCCCTGTAGCTCAGCATGGATAGAGCACCGGCCTCCGGAGCCGGTTGCCGCGCGTTCAAGTCGCGCCAGGGGCGCCACTTCTTTGCGGGGCGTAGCGCAGCGGCTAGCGCGCCAGGTTTGGGACCTGGAGGTCGCCGGTTCAAACCCGGCCGCCCCGACCACGAGGAAGCAGAAAACAGGCGATGGGGCGTTTCATCCGTGAGATCCTCCAGACCCTGATATTGGCGGGGGGCATCTTCCTGGCCTTGCAGGCCACCATCCAGAACTTCAGGGTGGAGGGTTCCAGTATGGAGCCTACCCTCCATAGCGGTGAATACCTGGTGGTCAACAAGGCACGCTACATGCGCATTCCGATAGGGCAACTCGTCTCTTGGCTCCCCTTTCTTTCCATACCCGAAGACACCGTTTGGGATCCTTTTCCAACCCCTCGGCAGGGGGAGGTAATCGTTTTCCACTACCCCCGAGACCCCAGAAGGGACTTCGTGAAGCGGGTTATCGCCGGCCCTGGGGACAAGGTGGAAATTCGCGCCGGGAAGGTATGGGTAAACGATACACCACTCCACGAACCTTATATAAGAAACCCGGGCAACTTCACCATGCCCCCATTTTACTTGAAGAAAGATGAGTATTTCGTTATGGGTGACAACCGCACAGCCAGCAACGACTCCCGATCATGGGGGCCTCTCCCCCGCAGATACATTATCGGCAAGGCGTGGCTTACCTACTGGCCCCTTTCGCGGCTTGGGCTAATCAGCGTCCTGACGCCCCGCTGGCCCATTCCTTGATACCCCAACGACCAGGCCCCTACAAGGTTAGTATGCTAGAATGTAGACGGGGGATGCCCCGTTAGCTCAGCCCGGCAGAGCACCGGACTTTTAATCCGGGTGTCCTGGGTTCGAATCCCAGACGGGGCACTGGGCTTTCCGTGGAGATATCAGCGATGCTTGGACAACTGGCAAAACTCTTTGGCGACTCCCACCAGCGGGCCGTAAAAGCCCTCTGGCCTCTGGTGGAGCGCATCAACGCCCTGGAACCCTCGTTCCAGGCCCTTTCCGACGCCGATTTTCGCGCCAGGGGGCAGGAGTTCCGCCACCGCCATGCCAATGGCGAAACCCTTGACCACCTGCTCCCTGAGGTCTTCGCTGCTGTGCGAGAGGCCGCTCGACGCACCATCGGCCTGCGCCACTTTGATGTGCAACTCATCGGCGGCATCGTGCTTCACCAGGGGAAAATCGCCGAAATGAAGACCGGCGAAGGCAAGACCCTGGTGGCTACCCTTGCCGCAACCCTCAACGCCCTCGCCGGCAAGGGCGTCCACATAGTTACCGTTAACGACTACCTGGCACGCCGAGACACCCAATGGATGGGGCCGGTCTACCACGCCCTAGGTTTCACAGTTGGGTGCCTCCAGCACGAAGCCTCCTACATCTACGACCCAACCTACATCACCGACAACCCTTCCATGCGCCACCTGCGCCCTGTAAACCGCCGGGAGGCGTATCAGGCCGATATCACTTATGGCACAAACCATGAGTTCGGCTTTGACTACCTGCGGGACAACATGGCTATAGACCTCTCCCAGGTGGTGCAGCGGGACCTGCACTACGCCATAGTGGACGAAGTAGACTACATCCTTATTGACGAGGCGCGCACACCCCTTATCATCAGCGGCCCGGCCCAGGAGTCCACTCAAATCTACTACCAGATGGCCCGTCTTGTTACACGCCTGAAGATGGGGGAAGACTACACCATTGACGAGAAGCACCGCACCGTTGCCCTTACCGATGCGGGCATCACCAAAATGGAACGCTGGTTGAATGTGGGCAACCTCTACGAGCCGGGCAACTATGCCCTTACCCATTACATAGAGAATGCCCTGCGCGCCCTGGTGTTCTACAAACGGGATAGGGATTATGTGGTAAAGGATGGCCAGGTGGTCATTGTAGACGAGTTCACCGGCCGGCTGATGGAAGGGCGCCGGTGGGCCGATGGCCTTCACCAGGCGGTGGAGGCTAAGGAAGGCCTCAAAGTTCAGCAGGAGACCATCACCTACGCCACCATCACCCTTCAAAACTACTTCCGTATGTATGAGAAACTGGCAGGGATGACCGGCACCGCCGCCACCGAAGCTGAGGAGTTCTACAAGATTTACAAACTGGATGTAGTGGTCATCCCAACCCATAAACCAATGATCCGCCACGACTTCCCTGACCTGGTCTTTAAGAGCGAAAAGAGCAAATGGGAGGCAGTGGCACGAGAAATTGAAGAGTGCTATCGCAAGGGCCGCCCTGTGCTGGTGGGCACCACTTCTATTGAGAACTCCGAGAAACTCAGCGCTATGCTCCAGGGCAGAGGCATACTTCACCAGGTGCTCAACGCCAAGCACCACGAGCGGGAGGCACAGATCGTCGCACAGGCCGGCCGCATAGGGGCCGTTACGGTGGCTACCAACATGGCCGGGCGCGGCACCGACATCATCCTGGGCGGCAACCCCGACGGCCTGCTTGCCGAGGCCCTGCGCAAGCAGGGCTACACCGTTGACAATGCTCCACCCTCCGTCCTAGAGAAGACCAAAACAGAAGTGACGGCGCGCTGGCGCGAGGAGCACGAGAGGGTGGTGGCCCTGGGTGGTCTGCATGTCATTGGCACCGAAAAGCACGAGGCACGCCGCATTGACAACCAGCTGCGGGGGCGCGCCGGGCGTCAGGGCGACCCAGGCTCCTCTCGCTTCTATGTCTCCCTGGAGGACGACCTCCTCAGGCGCTTCGGAGGCGAGCGCATCAAGTCTATTATGACCTGGGCAGGTATCCCGGAAGACCAACCCATTGAAAGTGGAATGGTAACTAAAGCCATTGAGAACGCTCAGATTCGGGTTGAGGCCTATAACTTTGAAATCCGCAAATATCTGGTGGAATACGACGATGTTGTAAACAAACATCGGGATATTATCTATTCGGAACGGCGCAAGATTCTGAGCGGTGCCGACCTAAAGGCCAATGTGCTGGCTATGGTGGAGCAGGAAATTCGCCAGGCTTGCGCCTACGCCCTGCCCGGCAAGGATGCCGAACATTGGGACCTGGACGCCCTTGTTCGGGAACTGCGCACTCTTTTCCCGCTCCCCCCAGAACTCCAGAAGGAAGCCCTAAGCACACTCTCCCGAGAGGAGATAGAACAGCGCATCCTAGACTACGCCCACCGCCTCTACGAGGCACGGGAGCAGGCAGTCGGTCCAGAGGCGATGCGTCTTCTGGAACGCCTAGTGCTCCTGCGCACCATAGACACCCACTGGGTTGAACACCTCACCAGCATGGAGAACCTCCGCCAGGGCATCGGACTGCACGCCTACGGGCAACGGGACCCCCTGGTGGCTTTCAAGACCGAAGGGCACCAGATGTTCCAGAACCTCATGGCTCGTATTCGCCGCGATGTGGCCCGCTCTATCTACCACTACACCATCACGGTAGAGCGCCAGCCCACTCCAGGCCGTGCCCCGGCCGCTGGGAGGCCCAACCCGGCGCAAGTTGTCCAGCCCAGCCCAATGGCAAGGGTGCCCAGGAGCCAGCCGAGGGAGCCTGTAACCGCCGGGCAGAAGGTGGGGCGCAATGACCCCTGCCCCTGCGGAAGCGGCAGAAAATACAAAAAGTGCCACGGGGCCAATACATGAAGACACTGCATCCTGTTTGTAACGGCGTTGTGCTGGCGTTCCAGCCCCAGCGGGAGGGGGCAACCTCTTGTGAGGCGGAATGACTTATGCCCATACCCAATGAAGAGATCGCCAGACTGTTTGACAAAATGGCTGGCCTGCTGGAGCTAAAGGGAGAGAATGTATTCAAAATTCGTGCCTACCAACGGGCCGCCCGGGCCATTGAGCGTTACCCCGAACCCTTAGAGTTGCTGGTGCACCAGGGACGCGCCGATGACCTCCGCCAGATCCCGGGCATCGGCGAGGCCATCGCCGGCAAGATTGTGGAGTTGATGCAGACGGGGCGGGTCAGCGCCTATGAAGAACTCAAGGCCCAGTTCCCTCCCGGCGTTCTCGCCTTGATGGAAATACCCGGCGTCGGCCCCAAGACCGCCCTGCGCCTCGTCCAGGAACTGGGCATTCAGACCGTAGAGGAACTGGAGCAGGCTATCCTGGACGGGCGGGTGGCCTCCCTCCCGCGCCTGGGACAGAAGAGCGCCGAGAACATCCTGAAGGCCATACAGGCCACCCGCAGCAAGGAGAGGCGCATTCCCCTGGGGCAAGCCCTACCCGTGGCGGAGGCAGTTGTCGCCGCCCTCAAGGAACGCCTACCCTCCATCAAAGAGGCGGTGCCAGTGGGGAGCATCCGCCGCTGGCGGGACACCGTGGGCGACATTGACATCATGGTGGTGGGCAAAGACAGCCAGGCGGTGATAGACGCCTTCGTGCGTCTCCCTCTGGTGGCCCAGGTGCTAGCGCATGGCCCGAAGAAGGGTAGTGTAGTGGTGCATCAGGGCCTGCAAGTAGACCTGCGGGTGGTGGACGAAGACGCCTTCGGCTCTATGCTCCAGTATTTCACCGGCTCCAAACAGCACAACATCCTCCTGCGCGACTACGCCAACCGCATGGGGCTCTCCCTCAGCGAATACGGTATTACCGACTTGAAGACAGGCACCATAGAGAAGTTCGCCACCGAGGAAGCCTTCTACGCCCGCCTGGGCCTGCCATGGATACCGCCGGAACTGCGCGAGGGCCTCACCGAGATAGAGGCCGCCGCCAGGCGTGCCCTTCCCACCCTGGTTACCCTGGGGGATATCAAGGGCGACTTCCACGTCCACACGGACTGGAGCGACGGACAGGATCCCCTAGAAGACATGGTGGCCGCCGCCAAAGCCCTGGGTTACCAGTATATCGCCATTACAGACCATTCCCAAGGCCTGGGAATAGCGAGGGGCCTCACCCCCGAACGCCTGCAAGAGCAGAAGCGCTTGCTACGCCACCTGGAAGACCGCTATAGCATCCGCATCTTCCACGGCTCGGAAGTAGATATCCGGGCTGACGGAAGCCTAGACCTGCCCGACGAGGCTATGGCACAGTTGGATGTGGTGGTGGCCGCTGTGCACAGTAGCCTAAAACAGCCTCGGGAAAAGATGACCCAGAGGGTTATCCACGCCCTGCGCAACCCTTATGTTACTGTCCTGGCCCATCCCACTGCCCGCCTGCTGGGTGAGCGCGAGCCGGTGGAAATAGATTTGGAAGCCGTCTTCCGTGCCGCAAAGGACACGGGGGTAGCGTTGGAGATCAATGCCAGCCCTGACCGCCTGGACCTGAAGGACACCCATATCCTGCGCGCCAAAGACCTGGGCATCCCTATGGTCATCAGCACCGACGCCCACCGCACCGAAATGCTAAGGAACATGCGCTTTGGCGTCGCCCAGGCACGGCGCGGGTGGTGTGAACCCAAAGACGTTCTGAACGCCTGGCCCCTAGAGAGCGTAGAGGCGTGGCTACAAGGGCGGAGGAAGTCGTGAGCCGCCACCCAGTCATCCCCACTGGCCCCCTGGCCTACCCAGCCCAGGAGGCAATCCTGCACCTCCGCCGGGCATTGGACGCAGGGCAGGAGTGGGTGTCTGCCCTACTGGAGGCCATGGGCCTCTGGACCCTGCCGGAGGAGACCATAGGCTGTCAGCGCTGGCGCTACCTTATCGCCGGGGAGGCGCTGGACTGGCCCCTCCTGGCCAGACGCCTGTGTGCCGAGACCAACGGCCAGGTGCCCCACAACGAGAAGGAGGTGGTCTTTCAGGGCTTCTTCCCTCGCCCAGTCTCCGAGGAGGAACTGAAGCGCTCTATGGGGATTGACAAGTTCCGCGCCTACCTGAACTTCTGGTATGGGGTGCAGGTGGAGCAGGCCCTGCAGGAGGCAGAGGAGGCCCAGGCACGCAAAGAGGCTGTGGCCCGGGGGCGCGTTCCTAGCGCCTGGGTGCGAGAAGAGGCCTTTGCCCGTCTCTACGGGGAGCCATACTCGGCACTGCGGGCGCAATTCTGCCAGGAGCGGGGCCTCCCCATTTCGCACCAGTTCACAAGGGACGAAGCCCACGAGTTCACCTACCGCCTCTTCCGGCGCCGCCTCGCAATCTCCGTTCCCGAGCGCGCCGCCAGCGACACCCGCAAGGGCCTGGAAAGGCTCTCATCTTTGCAGGCCGCCTACCTCTGCCGCCGGCTGTAGGCGACCCCTTTCTTTACCAAAACTTTACTTGTCCTCTACTATTTTTACCGGAATCGTCTTGTATCTTTGCCGCTCAGCCACTATATGGTGGAGGGGAAAAACGCTCGCCTTGTGCACCCTCGGGACGACAATAGCGACGAGGAAGAGGATAACGAGGCTTTTGCTCGCCACTCTGGATCCCCGCCTTACCATGTTAATATCGGGGGAAGGAACACGCTTCAGGCCAACATTTTCGCCCCCAATGGCGCAATCGTGGTGAGGCACGGCACACAGGCCACCGGGGCTTTCATGGGGAAATGGATGCGCATCGGGGAGCGCGTTACCCTCGCTCTGGACAGCGCCTTCCAATCCCCGTGGGAGCGTCCACTTTCCTGTCTAGGCAATCGCACCACAAAGCGCTACCATGGAGCCGTTTCCAAGAAGGGGAATGAGGAAGCGGCTCCTGGCGCTAGGTGTTGTTGCTCTCGCCCTGATGCTCCTGGCTGTGGCCT
Source organism: Dehalococcoidia bacterium (assembly GCA_046294495.1). GTDB lineage: Bacteria > Chloroflexota > Dehalococcoidia > Lucifugimonadales > HRBIN23 > HRBIN23. The sequence goes on from JBKBKV010000024.1 coordinate 15,296, forward strand.
GCGAGGGGGCGTCCCCTCCCATCATGACCCCATTGCCTGCGCCGACGCCCAGAGCTCAACTCCCCCCTTCCAGTGAGGCCACCCTTTCAAGGACCTCGCCTGGCTCTTCGGGCATGGCCAGCCCGGCGGAGCGTATCCCAGCACCTCTATTCCGCCTTACCCTCATCACCGGGGAAGAAGTGGGCCTCTCCTCTTTCCGGGGACAGGTGGTAGTGGTTAACTTCTGGGCCTCCTGGTGTCCACCATGTCGCTCCGAGATGCCCCAGTTTGAGCGGGCGTGGCAGGTGTGGCGACAGCAAGGGGTTGTCATCCTGGGAGTAGCCACAGGCGACCGCCCAGATGATGCCATGGCCTTTGCCCGGCAGGTGGGCGTTACCTATCCCCTGGGGCTGGACACGGACGGCCAGATAGCAGTAGCATTTAGGGTAACTGGCCTCCCTACCACCTACTTCATAGACCGGGAGGGGCGCATCGCTCGGCGCATTATAGGTTATGTCAATGAAGGTTATCTGCGTTTCGTCCTCTCCACCCTCGTCCAGGAGCAAAGCCCTTGAGCCGGGAAGAGTTGCCTCTTCCCCATAGAATTGCCATTTCCCCTGAGGGTGTAACTATAGATTGGGCTGACGGCCACACCAGCCTTTATCCCCACCGTTACCTGCGTTTGCGGTGTGCCTGCGCCGGCTGTGTGGGGGAATGGCCCCACACCCACTCCCTGGATGAGGCGTCCATTCCCCAGTGGGTAGAAGTGCTGGACTACCTGGAGGTGGGGCGCTACGCTTTGCAGTTCCTGTTCAGCGATGGGCATTCCACAGGCATCTACCCCTTCCGCACTCTGCGGGAGGCGTGCCCATGCCCTGTTTGCCAGACTCACAAAAAGGAGGAGCAGTCCCGTGAACGATGAGCGTTTTGGCCTTCCCCTGTTGGAGGCGGCCCGCCGGGCCGGGGTAACCATTGCAGCCCCACAACGGGAGCCGGCTGACCGCTGGATTGACCTGCGCGGCCTGCGCTTCCATTACCTGGACTGGGGTGGGGAGGGCCTCCCCTGGATGCTGTGCCTTCACGGAGCCGCCCAGAACGCCCATATGTGGGACTTCACCGCCCTGGCCCTGTGCACCCGCTACCACATCCTGGCCCTGGACCAGCGTGGGCACGGCGACTCATCCTGGGCACCCGATGGCGATTACTCCCTGGACGCCTTTATCGCCGACCTGGACGCCTTTGTCTCAACCCTGGGCCTCAAAGACATTACTCTGGTAGGCCTATCCATGGGGGGGCGCAACGCCTTTGTGTATGCATCCCGCTACCCTCACAATGTGCGCGCCTTGGTGGTGGCCGACACAGGCCCCGAAATCAACCGTGCTGGGGGCGATCGCATCGGTCGCTTTATGGCTATGGAGGATGTGCTGGACAGTTTCGAGGAGTTTGTGGAGCGCAATCTGCGCCACAACCCTCTGCGGCCCGCGTGGATGGTGCGAGGGAGCCTGAGGCACAACCTCGTCCAACGCCCCGATGGGCGTTGGACCTGGAAATATGACCCCGCTTTCCGCGACCCCACACGGCGCACCCGACGGGTGGCTAACAGCGATGCCCTGTGGGAGGCGTGGCGCTCCCTCCGATGCCCTGTCTTGTTGGTGCGAGGGGGTGAAAGCGATGTGCTTGCGCCCCAGACTGCCCAGCGCATGGTGGAGACCTTGCCACAGTGCCGGCTGGTTACCATCCCCAGGGCGGGGCACCTAGTGCCTGGAGACAACCCCCCAGCCTGGGAAAAGGCCGTAACCGCTTTCCTTGCGGAGGTCTCTGCTACTAGATAACGGCCTTACACCGACGCAGAGCCTCTATCTCCTGGTAGGTGAAACCCGCCTCCTGCAGCACCTCTTGGGTATGCTGGCCCAGCATGGGGGCCGGGCGGGCGATGCGCCCAGGGGTTAGAGAAAACTTAACGGGCACACCGATCTGAGGCACCTTCCCCGCCGCCGGGTGCTCCAGTTCTATTAGCATCCCCCGAGCAAGCACATGGGGGTCTTTGTAGACTTCGTCTAGGGTATAAATAGGTCCGCATGGCACCTCAGCAGCGTCAAGAACCGCCAACCAGTGGGCAGCGGGCCGGGTGGCAAAGGTGCGCTCCAGTTCCTGCTGCAGGGCGTTCAGGTTCCTAATACGGTGGGCACCGTCTGCAAAGCGGGGGTCTTCCACCAGGTCTGGCCGCCCGATAGCCTGGCACAGGCGTCGCCAGTTGGCCTGGTTGCCTGCCCCGATGGTGAAATACTTCCCATCGCTCCCCCGAAACGCCTGGTAGGGGGCCGAGAGGCGGTGAGCAGAACCCATGGGGCGAGGCGGCTGTCCTGTCCCAAAGTATTCAGCCGTTTCCCAGAAGGTCATGGCGATGCCAGATTCCAAAAGGGAAACATCCAGGTATTGGCCCCGGCCCGTCTTCAGACGATAGATATAGGCCGCCATGATGCTCTGGGCGGCGTAAAGGCCAGCCACCAAGTCGCAGATGGGCACCCCCACCTTCACCGGAGGGCCATCGGGCACTCCGGTAACAGACATAAGCCCGCTCATACCCTGGGCAATGAGGTCATATCCACCCCGATATGCATAAGGGCCGGTCTGCCCAAAACCGGAAATGGAGCAATAGATGATATCAGGTTTCACCCGGCACACCGATTCGTAGTCCAGTCCCAGGTCTTTCATAGTGCCGGGGCGGTAGTTCTCCACTACCACATCGGCTTGCTGTGCCAGGCGCAGGGCTACCTTGCGCCCTTCTGGGTTCTTTAGGTCAAGGCAGATGCCCCGCTTGTTGCGGTTGATAAGCAGAAAGGGGAGGGGTTCCCCATTCCAGCGAACTGCGCCACGGCGGTTCTCCTCACCATCGGGGGGGCGCTCCACCTTCACCACATCTGCCCCCAGGTCGCCCAGGAGCAGGGTGCAGAAAGGCCCAGCCATGACCTGGGTAAAGTCCAGGACACGCATACCCTTTAGAGGAAGGTCGCTCATGCCCACCCCCTGTTAGCGGACTGGTTATGCCGATTATAGCGAGGAACCGGCGCTTTGCGAAGAGGTTGCCCCAGCACTCCACGCCAGGAAGAGGCGGCAACATAGAGATCCGCTTCGGGCACCCTCCTCCAGCACAGAGTAGGAAGCCCACTGCCACGCCCTATATAGTGTTACCGGGCTTCCAGGCACCGCCGGGGGAAGGGTAAAGTTGTCTTCCTCTGGTAAGGCGCCAAATAAGGTCATCATATGAGGGATAGACGCCCCTTCTTCCCACGCCTCTCCCAGCAGACCCTGGATGTAAACCTTCGCTCCCAGTTTCGTGCGCGCACACCGCTGGGCTGCCTCTTCTACGCTCTCCCAGGGGAAGAGGGAAGCTGCTGGCAACCCCCAGATACCCGGCAGGTCGGTATCCCAAGGAGGGCGCTGGACGACCAGCACCCTACACGAACGGGCTGGGTGGAACAGGGCCAGTGCCACGCTCCGCTTCACACCTAGGCGCCACTCCCTAGCCCTGGCCGGCCCCTGCTGCCGCCTGGGCCTTCAAAGCGTTCAGTGCGCGTTGTAGGCGGGACTTGTAGCGCGCAGCAGTGTTGGGGTGAATTACGCCTTTCTGCGCAGCCCAATCGGCTACGCGCTGGGCTTCCCGCACTGCCCCCTCGGCCCGAGTGAGGTCGCCGCTGCCCAGGGCCTGGCGGGCTTTTTTAACGAAGGTGCGGAACCGGGTGCGGATTGGGCGATTACGAAAGCGGTGGCGCTCAGCCTTGGCGGCCGCTCGCTCCGCACTGGTGCGCTTTTTCCTGGGGCGCTTTGGCTCGGCTTGTGTGGGCTCGGTGGTCAATGCTCATCTCCTCCGAAAGTGTAGCCTTCTCCCATGATAGCGCACTACACAGGGGGTGCATCCCCAGGGGGATGCCCTTTATACATTTCAGGCTTTCCCTTCATCTAACTAATGGGGTTGGCCCTATTCTAGCGCTCCCAGACAGGCCTAGTGTGATAGGGAGGGCTATTGGGGGCAACCTATGGTGTCATCTGCCATGCTAGGCAAGGTGCTAGTTTGGGCCATCGTGCTATCTATGCTGGCCTCTACCGTAGCCATCTACGCCAGCCAGAACCCCAACAGCATCGGCTGGCCCCCCTCCAGCAGGGGGCGCATAGCCACCCCAGCCCGTGCCGATACACCTCTGAACGCCGATGTGGTGGGGTGGGTTCTGGGGCCGGGCAATATGGTGCGGGGGCTTGTTGTGGCCTGGACACCGCCAGAGGGATCTACATACGCCCTGCGCGCCTCCCTCAAAGACGAGGCGGGCGGCATTATGGCCTCTGCCTCTTGCAAAGGGAACGGCACCAGAGGCGAGAGCCGCCAGGATACCATCCCCTTCGCGATGGGGCCACCTCTGCACAGCGTATCCCAGGTCGTCATCACCATCCTGGAGGCCGTCTCCGCCGCTCCCCCGTGCCTCTAGTTAGCACCCGCGCCGCTTTCTCCCTCTGCCCTGACATCCAGGCCCTGGGCGATGGCTCTTTCCAGAGCCAGAGCCTCTTGCGTGTCGGGGGTATGGCCCCCCCAGCGCAGGCGCACAAAGGCGTCGGTAAGGGGCCTTATCGGCAGGCCGGGGAATCGCTTTTCCAGGTCAGGGGCGAACTCCCAGGGCGTCCGCCAAGGGGGGCGTAGGATGCCAGACATGGTTGCAGCGTTCAGGAGGCGGAAATAGGCCCGCACCACCCGCTCCCCTGGGGTCGCCCCTTCAGGAAGGGCAAGGAGAGGGGGCACTTCAGCCTCCTTGCGAGGTCTCCCACGAAAAGATAAGTGTGCACGAAGGAAGGCCAGGGCGTCTTCTGCCTCCTCGTCAGCGATGGCCTCATGCTCCCCCTCTGGCTGGAGGGTAAGGGGGAGACGCCTCGCCCACAGCACACGCCCCAGAAGGTAGAGCGCACCGGCACAAGCCAGCGCCAACAGCCCCCACTTCACCCCACCCACCACCGCCGGGGTGATGCCCCCGCCTTCACTCGCCTGACGCTTCAGGTTCTCCAGGAAGTCAAGGGCGGGAGGCTGGGGGGGAACCGGCTGTGCTCCCCCCAAAAGCCAGCGGAGCAGGCCCACAATAACCTTGACGAGAAACTCCACGATATAGGCCAAGGGGATAACCAGTGCCAGGATGAGCCAGCGAGCCAGCGTCCCCAGACCTCCCACAAGCCATTGGGCCGCTAAGGAAAGGGGCGTTGCAACTCCGACAGCCGCTACTATACCAGCCACAAGGATACCCCCTACCAGGGCCGCCAAAGCACGCCCCCAGCGCGCCCAGTGCTCCTCAGTAAGGTGGGAAATGGCCAGTCCTGTAAGGCTTGCTACCACAAAGGGCGGGGTCGCCCACGCAGCACCCACTGGGCGTTTCCCGAGGGCTTCGGCCATAGCCCCTACAGCCAGCACCACCAGCCCTATGCGGAAGCCACTAGCCAGGGTCTCCCACGCCCCGCTGAGGGTTGCCAGGGCTGCGCCCCGCCACCATAGGAGAATGGCTCCAACGAGGGTAAAGCCCGTTCGGGTCGCCTCAAGGGCACCCCCTGTGCCTCTTAGGAGCCAAGGCCAGGCTAGGCTCCCATGGTGCCACGCCGTTACCAGATACACCGTCGCCGCTCCCAACAGCGCCCCGGCCAGCATACGCCTGCCCTGCTGTTCGCCCCGTGCTAACATACGAGACGCTCCTGCCCCCGCGCCCAGTGTTGCTAGAACCCCTGGCCAGGTGAGCACCCCCCCGGGGTTGCCCATAAGATCTCCTACCAGCGCGGCCAGCACCCCTATCCAGGCCGACTCGGCCACCAGCAGGCAAGCCAGCAAAAGGTGCTCACGCTTGGAACCCATCCCCTGCCTCCACCGGTCTTAGAAACGCTCCAATGGGGTGAACCTGGACCTCAGATGGTATCCCCTCCGGTGCCTCATCGCCTACCCATACCAGAAGAGGGGCCCTGCGACGCCGCGCCAGGCTATCAAGCGTCTCCCGAAGGCCATCGGTCATAATGGAGGTGATCAGCACCAGGGTAGAGCCTGCCGGGAAGGCCCGCTCTTCCCGGAGGAGAACATCCTCAATAGGAGAGGCCACATGGGGGCCCAGCATAGCCAGGGTCTCCATGAGCAGGGTCAGGTGCTCTGGGCCACGGGCAGGGGGCACAGTGAGAGGGCGCTCGTAGATAACCGAGAGGCCGTTGGTATATAGGCCCACGCTGTAACCCTCCTCATATGCCCATGTGACCAAAGAGGCCGCCGCTGTGGCTACCCTCTCCAGATAATGGGGGATGTGCCCGGCCCACACCACGCCCACAGTGTCAATGTTCACCACCACCGCCAACAGGGGAGTGGCCCCAGGGTCATACTGGCGCACCTGAAGGCGGCTCCGTCGGACGGTTGCTTTCCAGTCCACCGCCTTGAAGGGGTCCCCGGGCTGGTAGTCCCTTATGCCGGCGAAGCGGGACTGGTCGGGGTGGAAAGGTTCCACACCTCGCCAATCCCCGCTGGCACGGCGGGGGAAAAGGGCCGGCCAAGGCAACTGCATCGGTCGTGGGAAAACCAGCAGATAGGCTTCCTCCTCCACCTTGGCGAAACGGGGGAAGAAACCGAAGATGTCGCCACTGCGCAGAACTGCAGGGCCAATGCGGTAGAACCCCCGGCGTGAGCACCGCAGGCGATAAATCCAGCGCACCCGCTCGTAGGGCTTCAGGGAAGCGGTGTGCACTAACACTTTCGTGCGGGGGCGAGGGGAGACCTCCAACTCGCGGCCCACCACCTCTATCCCTGTAGGGAAATCGTCCTCTACTCGCACCCAGCCGATGGGGATGGGCTTGCGGTTGGCCAAGGTAAGGGTGAGTTGTACCTCTTCACCCGCTAGCAAACGCCAGCGGGATAGGCTCCGTGTATAAGAGAGGCGCTCCAGGGCGAGGGTAGCCCACGCCCAGGCCACCCCTGCTGTGGCCAGCCCCGTCCCTCCTAGTGCGGCCAAAAGCCAGACACGGGATGCCAGGCCCCCCACTAGAAGAAGGAAGAAGAAAACCGCCCAGAACTCCCCGAACATATCTACCCAGGTTCCAGTGGGACAGGCACCCGGTTCAGCACCTCTTGTAGCACCGCCTCGGTGGTCCTGCCCCGCAGGCGCGCCTGCCCTGTGAGCAAAAGACGGTGGGCAAGGACTGGGAGCACTAGCGCCTTCACATCGTCGGGGGTAACAAAGTCTCGCCCGTGCAGAGCGGCCAGGGCCTGGGCGCCGCGATACAAGGCCAGGAGTGCTCGGGGGCTGGCTCCTAGAGTTAGAGCCTCATGGCTCCGGGTGGCTTGCCCCAGGTGCACCACATATCGCCGGATAGACTCGTCCACCCGCACCCGCTCAACCTCCCGGGTTGCGGCTAGAAGCGCATCGGGCAATGCCACCGCCTCCACCTGCTCCACCTGTCCAGCGCGGCTCCCCAGCGCCAAAACCTCCACCTCCTCCTCCAGGGAGGGGTAGCCCAGGTGAACCCGCAGCATAAAGCGGTCCAACTGTGCCTCGGGCAGAGGGAAGGTGCCCTCCATCTCAATAGGGTTCTGGGTTGCGATGACCAGGAAGGGCTGGGGCAGGGGGTGGCTCACACCGTCCACAGTAACCTGGCGCTCCTGCATAGCCTCCAGGAGGGCCGATTGGGTGCGTGGGGTGGCACGGTTGATTTCGTCGGCGAGCAGCACCTGGGCGAAGACCGGCCCCGGCTGGAAGACAAACTCCCCTGTGCGCTGGCTGTAGATGCTCACCCCTAGCACATCGGCAGGGGTGAGGTCAGGGGTAAACTGAATCCGCTTGAAGGAGCACCCCAGAGCACGGGCTAGGGCCTTGGCCAGGGTGGTCTTGCCGATGCCAGGCACATCCTGTATCAGGATATGCCCCCCACAGAGGACGGCCACCATGCACAGGTCTACCGCCTCCTGCTTCCCCACAACCGCCCTCCCCACCTGCTCCCGAACGCCTTTTGCTAATCGTGCTACCAGGTCAGGTGCCGTTTCGCCCATCTCTCTCCTTAAAAAGTATTGTAATACCCCGTGTAGCGTTGTGAAACCTTTACCCCAAGAGCCGCGATATAGCCCCCTCGCGAGGGGTGAAGGCATAAGGCTTCTAGAAGTGGTATGACCGTTTCTTACCGCCTGGGCCCCACAGGGGATAGGGAGTAGGCGGGGGGATAGCGCCCTGCGTGCACCAGGCTTATAATGGCGCGCGCCAGTTTGTCCGGGTCGTGGCGGGTGCGCAGGGCCTCGTTTACCAGGTCAGCCTCTACATACACCCCGGTGAACCCGGGAGGCCTCTCCGGATACACTGCCTCCTGGTTCCACTGGGGTGGCAACGGCTTCACATTGGAATTGACTAGCAGGTGGGTAACCGCCACGCCGGTGTGCTCCTGGAATACCCGCAGGTGGTCGGCCACCCCAAACCCGTCGGTCTCACCAGGCTGGGTGGCCACATTACATACGAATACCTTAGGAGCCTGGGAGGCATTTACCGCCTCGGCTACGCCAGCCACAAGGAAGTTGGGGATGACGCTGGTAAACAGGCTCCCTGGCCCTATGACGATGAGGTCGGCCTTGGCGATGGCCTGCAACGCTCCAGGGCTGGGAGCGGCCTCCTGAGGCTCCAGCCACACACGCCGCAGGCGCTTGCCCGTATGGCCCAGGCGGGACTCCCCAAGCACAATCTGCCCTTCTTCGGTTTCGCCCCGCAGCATCAGGTTAGGGCACTCCGAAACCGGTAAAACGCTCCCTCGCACCCCCAGAAGCAGCGAGGCGACTTGCAGGGCCTTGCCCAGACCCCCTTCCGTTTGGATCAAAGCCGCCAGAAGGAGGTTGCCCACGCTATGGCCTCCCAGGGTCTCCCCCTTTTGAAAGCGGTAGTCCATCAGACGCTCCAGGATAGGCTCTGCCTCGGATAGGGCGAGGATGCAGTTGCGCACATCACCAGGCGGGGGGATCCCCAGTTCAGACCGAAGTCGCCCCGAACTCCCCCCGTCGTCGGCCACAGTAACGATGGCGGTGATGTTGGCCGTATGGCGCTTTAGGCCCCGCAAGAGGGTTGAGAGCCCTGTGCCTCCACCGATGGCCACAATCCTGGGCCCCCGCTTCAACACCGTATCCTCGTGTAGCGCTTCAATGAGAGACACCCTATCGCGCCGCCCACGGAGCTTGGCCTCCGCAATGCGGTAAATGCGCACGCTGGAGACCGCCAGCAACACCGTGCCAATACCCACGAAAACGCTGCCCCGCCAGATGGGGGGAAGTGGTTTTAAGGTAAGTAACTGTCCAATAGCAAGGATGCGTGGGCTGATGGGGGTAGCGATGGCAAAGCCGATGCCAAGTCCGATACAGGCGACACCCAGGGCAAAGAGAAGCAGCCAGCGTTTCAGCCCCAGGCCGGGGCGCAGGAACGCCCGAAGGAG
>JBKBKV010000025.1:0-23963 GCA_046294495.1 Dehalococcoidia bacterium
ACCTGGTGGACGCCCGTCTGTTGGCTCCCAGTCTGGAGTATGTGAAGCGCTGGCGTCCGGAGGACTGGCCCCTGGCCTTCCTGGAGCAGGTTCACATCCTCTCCCGTCGCGACTTTGAGGTGGTAGAGGCGGAGTTGCGCCGGGCAATGAGGGAGCGCACATCCGGGCAGTGGGCTTCAGGCACGGAGGCACCCCACCATTAGCCTTGTGAGGAGGCTTCATCCTTACCCTGGCCGTTCCTGTGATGGGCAGGCACTTTTGTGGCCGTCGTTAGGCCCCATCAGGCACATAGACAATTTTCCCAATGACCTGGTCTTTCTCCATAAGGTCTTGGCCGCGGGGCACCTCGCGCAGGGGAAGGACAGCGTGAATTACCGGGCGAATCCTCCCCGCTTCGGCCCAGCGCAGGGCCTGGAGGAGTTCCGCTTTGTTGCCCATATGGGAGCCCAGGAAGTTCAGTTGCTTGTTCCACAGGAAGCGCACATCGGTAACGGCCTCAAAGCCGGAGGTGGCCCCGCAGGTTACCAGGGTGCCTCCCCACCGCAGGGAGCGGATGCTGGTGGGGAAGGTGGCCTGTCCCACGTGCTCAAAGACTATGTCTACCCCTCGACGGTTGGTGATGCGCCGCACCTCTTCGTAGACATCCTGCTTTGTGCGGTTGATGACGAAGTCGGCCCCTAGGTCGGCTACTTTTTGGGCTTTCTCCTCGCTACTGACCACGGCGATAGGGCGCGCCCCGAAGAGGCGACAAACCTGAATGGCCATCACCCCCAGCCCACCACCCGCACCCCAAATCAACACGAAGTCGCCAGGTTGCACCCGTGCCCGGCTCACCAGCATGCGCCAGGCGGTCATAAGCACCAGGGGTAGCGACGCCGCCTCTGCGAAGGAGAGGTTCTTGGGCTTGGGCACGATGTTTACGGCTGGGAGGCGGGCATATTGGGCGTGGCCCCCATCGTTGGGGCCGGTCTGGAAGCCCCAGATCTTGAAGTCTCGGCAGAAGAACTCTTGCCCGCTGGTGCACATCTCGCACGAGCGACAAGAGAGGGATGGATGCACCAAAACCTCGTCCCCAGGCTTGATGCCCGTTACGGCGCTGCCTATTTCCACAACGATGCCCGCTGCATCGGAGCCGGAGACGTGGGGTAGAATGATTTGCATGCCTGGCAAGCCCCGGCGCGCCCAGATATCGTTGTAGTTGGCGGAGGCGGCTTTTACCTGTATGACCACATCGTTAGGCCCTGCTTTGGGCTCGGGGATGTCGGTATAGCGCAGGACTTCAGGGCCGCCGTGCCGTTCAAAGACCACTGCCTTCATGTATCCCCCTTGCCGTGTGGTGTGGCATATCAGCCCTTCCCCAGGCCCTGGCCTCATTTTAACGGGGTCGGCGCTGGGCTTCCCATTGGCGGGTTACCTCACTCTGGTAGGCGCGTTCCTTTTCCCCCCACCAGGTCTTGATATAGGCCAGGATGGCTTCTACATCTGCTTCGTTGAGTTTCCCCCGGAAGGGGGGCATCTCCCCCCGAGCGGTGAAGCCGTTCAGGATTATGTCCTTCAACTGCCCATCAGGATGGTGCCATGTGTGACCGGCGTTGGTGTGAGGAGGTGCAAAGGGGGCTCGCGTGTCGCCCTGGACACCCCCGTGGCAGGAGAGACAGTTGGCGTTGTAAAGTGCCTCGCCACGCCGGGTAACCTGGGGGTCTGCGGCTAGCCCCTTCTGGCAGGCGGCCAGTAGGACCAGAAAGGCAAGCATGGCAAGCCAGACAAGCAGGAGTTGACTGCCAGCCATATCTTTTCCATCATACAGCAAGGGGTTGCCCCTAGCAACGGCAAGTGGCGCCCTTAACTGTCCTGAGGTCAGATGGCATATGCGTTTGCCCCCTCTTGTTCCAGCCCTGTTCCAGGAGCGCCTCAACCGCTTTGCGGGCCGGGTGCTGGTGGAGGGCTCCCCTGTGCTGGTGCACATCGCCAACTCGGGGCGAATGAAGGAACTACTTCAGGAGGGGCGCACCTGCTGGCTTGTGGAGCGGCACGCGACGAAGCGAAAGACCGCCTACGACTTGGCCTTAGTAGATCTGGGGCACACCTTGGCTTCGGCCGACGCGCGCCTCCCTTCTGCCCTAGTGGCTGAGGGGGTGATGGAAGGGGGATTGGAGGAGTTCCGCGGGTGGCGAATAAGGGGGCGTGAGGTGCCCTTGGGGCACAGCCGTTTAGACCTGGTGCTGGAGCAGGATGGCCGTCTCTGCTGGGTGGAGGCCAAGTCGGTAACCCTGGTAGAGCGGGGCGTAGGCCTCTTCCCCGATGCCCCCACTACCCGTGGCCAGCGCCATATGGAGAGCCTGGCCGAGGCGGTGCGTCAGGGGCATCGGGCAGCAGTCGTGTTTGTCGTCCAGCGTTCCGATGCCTGTGCTTTCGCCCCCAACGACCTCGCTGACCCTGCCTTTGGCGAGGCGTTGCGCGCGGCACAGGCCCAGGGGGTTGAGGTTTATGCATATCGTTGTCGGGTTGGGTGGGAGGAGGTGTGCCTGGACGCTCCGCTACCCGTGTTTTCTACCCTTTCCCAGGCGAGGACGAGATGGAAGAGGAACGAGTAAGGTTCTATCTCCAGGAGGTGTATCGCCGCCTCTACAACGCCTACGGCCCTCAGGGCTGGTGGCCAGGGGATGGAGCCTTTGAGGTTTGCATAGGGGCTATCCTCACCCAGGCCGCCTCCTGGAACAATGTAGAGCGAGCCATGGACAACTTGAAGATGGCAGGGGTGCTGTCGCCGGCTGGCCTGCGGGCATTGCCATTGGAGGAGTTGGCTCATCTCCTGCGCCCATCGGGGTATTTCACCGTGAAGGCCCGCAAGGTGAAAGCCTTTGTTGAGCATCTGTCCCGCTACAATGACGACTTGGAAGCCTTCTTCGGCAAAGAGACAACTGTCTTGCGTGAGGAACTGTTGGGCATTTACGGCATTGGGGAAGAGACGGCCGACGATATTTTGCTATATGCGGCGGGTAAGCCTGTGTTCGTTGTGGATGCTTACACGATCCGTATCTTCCAGAGGTTGGGGCTGATAGGGGAGAGGGCTACCTATCGGCAGGTGCAGAGCATCTTTATGAACCACCTCCCGCCAGATGTGCCCACCTATAACGAATACCACGCCTTGCTGGTGCGTCTGGGCAAGGAGGTGTGCCGTAAGAGGGAGCCTCTGTGCGGTGCGTGTCCTCTACTGGGGTTGTGCCCCTCGGGGCAACGGGCCTGCTGCCAGACCACACCACCAGGGGCGCAAGAGGGCTAGCCCGCTATTTCCTGAATAGGATCTCCCACGCGAATGACGCCGTTGGTGAGTATGTCTGCGCGCAAGCCTGCACGGTGCACCAAAGGCGCTAGCACGGGCTTGCCTGTGAGGCCTTCCAGGTAGGTGCAAGGCTCGCACAGGCGCATGCCCTGGCAGAGCACTTCTCCAATGCGGAAGCGTTTGCCCACCAAGGCGTTGAGGGCTATTCCCCGGGTGGTGATGTTGCGGCGGTGTTCGTGGGGGAGCAAGGGGATGCCCCTCTCCCTCCAGAGGGTTTCCAACACCTCGGCTTCAATGAGGGTGAGGTGGCGGCCAGTGCCTGGGCGCGGGGAGTAGTAGCCTTTCCCAATAGCGTAACGGTCGCCCTCCAGGCCCTGGCCGGCCAGGGCGCGCACCAGTTCCACCCCTTGCATGGGTTTCCCCGCTTCTGGGGCTATATAGATAGCCTCAACTCGCCCCAAACCCATCCTACCTCCCTATGCCACCACATCTGGGGCCAGGTCCATGCCGATGTGCCCCTCGGCTACCAACTGCTGGAACTCCTCGTCGGTGAACTTAAGGAGGGTCTTGTAGACATACTCGTTGTCTTCCCCCAAGCGCACTGGGCCTCGCCGAATTGTGGGGGGTGTTTCGGACATGGTAAAAGGTGCGCCCGGGTAGAGGTGCTCGCCGCAGTCCTCCTGATAGGCTTTCTTGAAGAAGCCCCTGGCCTGTAGGTGGGGGTCGTTGAAGGCGTCCCGCTGGTCAATAAGGGGGCCGGCGGGCACACCTGCCCTCTGGAGCAGGTGGAAAACCTCATAGGGGGTATGCAGTGTAGTCCAAGATTCAATGAGTTTGTCTAACTCATCGTGGTTCTTGTAGCGGCTTATGGCGTCGGCGAAGCGGGGGTCAGTGGCCCACTCGGGGTGGCCAGTAGCCTGGCAAAACCTCTCGAACTGCTGGTCGTTGAAGATGGTGATGGCGCACCAGCGGTCTTCCCCTTTGCATCGGTAGACGCCTTGGATGGCCCAGGGGTGGCGGTTCCCAATGCTGCGCTGGACACGGCCGTTCATGGTGTAGTCCAGGATGGCCTGGCCCAGGTAGGGCATGAAGTTTTCAATCTGGGAGAGCTCCACAAACTGGCCCTTCCCCGTGCGCTGGCGGTAATGCAGGGCGGCCAAAACAGCGAAGGCTGCCCCGGCCCCGGAGGCGGCATCGGCGGCGTAGATAGGGGTAACAGCGGTAGGGTCCATATCGGGGTAGCCTCGCAGTGAGTTGTGACCGGCTACACCTTCGTTCATGGACCCCAGCAGGCGGTAGTTGGCGTATTTGCCGGTGCCCCCAAGAGCAGGCATACGCACGAAGATGATATTCGGCTTGATGGACTTGAGCCAGTCGTAGGTAATGCCCAGTTTGTCCATCGTTTCGGTAACATTGTTCTCAATGACCACATCGGAGACCTTCACCAGGCGGGCCAGGATTTCTTTTCCCTTTGGCACCCGCAGGTCTACAGTCATGCTCAGTTTGTTGGAGGCGTGGGCATTGAACATAGGGAAGCGGTTCCAGGGGCGTTGGCCGGGGTCCCGGTTGGGCATACCCCAGATCCAGGGGGGCTGTCCCCGCTGGACAACCGCTTTGGGGGGGCGGGGGATGGCCCCTCGGGTGAGTGGCTGGAAGAACTTGATGGACTCCACCCGAATTACCTCTGCACCCAGGTGGGCGAGGAGGAAGCAGGCATAAGGGCCGGCCCAGACGACGGTGAGGTCCACTACACGGATGCCTTCCAGCGGGAGTCGGGGCATGGCGAACCTCCTCCTACAGAAGTCCGTAAGAGCCTAGATGACATTCTGCTCGCGCAGTTTCACCAGATCATCGCGGCTATAGCCCAGCATACCGCATAGAACCTCTTCGTTGTGCTGGCCCAGCAAGGGAGCCGGGCGACGCAGATACCATGGGGTTTCACTCATAATAAAGGGGCGGCTGGGCATCTTCACCTTTCCGGCGACGGGGTGTTCCGCTTCGGTGAAAGCACCCCGCTGGTTGAAGACAGGGTCGTTGACCACATCAGCCACTGTGTTCACAGGGGCGGAGAGCACGCGGTGTTTCTGGGCTATCTCCCACAGTTCGGACATGGTGTGCTCCATAAGCCAGGGGAAGAAATTGGATTCAAACTCCTCCTTCAGGGATGGGTCTTGCTGGGCGGTAGGGGTATACCACTTGGGGTCCTGGAGCCAGTCGGGATTGCCCAGCATTTCAGCGGCCTGGCGGAAGCGCCCCAAACCGCTCATTATCTCAAAATAGCCGTCTTTGCACGGGTAAATGCCGATGGGGTAGCCTGCCTGGCCCAGGGGGATGCGCCCACTCACCTCTCCGGTATATTGGTAGGCCACCAGGGCGGGCATCCTCCGGTCCTGGTTGCCCATCTGGGTCTCCATAAGGGAGATATCCACCTGCTGGCCTATGGCCTGCAAGCGTGCGACGAAAACGGCCCCCATAGTGGCTACGGCGGCGATGTTGCCCGCCAGGAACTGGCAAACGGTGCCATACATCTTTACGGGTTCGCGGAAGTCTAGCCCGGTGCTGTACAGTTCCCCACCCATGCCATAGATGATGATCTCCGAAGCCAGGTAGTCTCGGTATGGGCCGGTCTGGCCGAAGTTGGATATAGAGGTGTAAACAAGGGTGGGTTTTTGCGCGTGGAGAGTGGGGTAGTCTAACCCGAACTTGGCCATAGTGCCGGGGCGGAAACTCTCCACCACGATGTCGGCCCAGTCCACCAGTTGACGGGCGATCTTTTTGCCCGCCTCGGTCTTCAGGTTCAGGGTGATGGAGCGCTTGTTGGTGTTTAGGAGCAAGTAGATACCGCTCTTTTCGGGGTGGGGGTCATCGTTGGGGAAGGGGCCCCAGCGGCGGGCTGGGTCGCCCCCGTCGGGGCGCTCCACTTTAATTACATCAGCGCCGAAGTCGGCCAGGAGTTTGGTGCAGTAGGGGCCGGCGATGGCTTGGGTGAAGTCTAGCACCTTCAGGTCGCTGAGGGCCATATCGGGCATGCGTGCACCTCCCAGCGCGTGTGGTATTTTTTTGTGGCCTATCATATATTGCTTATCATTTCAGTGCAAGGGGGTAAGGTGGCGTTTAGCACCTTTTTCACAAGGCTTCTAGGTCAGCCAGAACCTTGCGTAACGCAGTATCGGCTGGGCCTTCGCCGTGTGGCATGGGGAAGGTGATGCAGGTGGCCCAGCCGGCATACTTCTCTTTCAAACGGGGCACGATGCTTTCATAGGTGCCTATCACGCAGAAGGCGTCTATCATCTGGTCCGTGATAAGGGAGGGTAGTTCCTTCCACCGTCCCTGAAGGGTTAGTTCGTGCAGGCGAATGGTAACATCGCCCCATCCGTGCAGGTCCATCACCGCCTTGTAGGTGCGTGTAGAGGCGTAGAAGGCGATACGACGGCGGGTTACCTCCAGGTTCTGAAGCACTTCCCCTTCGTTGGCCCCAGTAACTATGAAGCCACCACCCGATATCGCCACATCCTTTAGGGTCTTGCCGGCCCGCTTTGCGCCTGCCTCTACGGCTGGCAGGGCCACTTCGGCAATGTATTTCCATGTCATGAACCCGTGGAGGAGGACGCCATCTGCCACCTCTGCGGCTAGGCGGGCCATATATGGGTTCACCGAGGCAAGGAGGATAGGAGGTGGAGGGCTGGAGATAGGGCCAGGGTTGAACTCGGGGGTCATAAGGGTGAAGGTATAGTGCTGGCCCTGGAAGTTCAAGGGGGTGCCATTCTGCCAGCAATCCCAGATAGCGCGCAGGGCCTGCACATATTCGCGTATGCGGGGGCCAGGGGCACTCCAGGGCACGCTGAAGCGGCGCTCGTTGTGGCCCTTCACCTGGGTGCCCAGGCCCAGTTCAAAACGCCCGTTGGAAAAGGCCTGAAGGTTCCACGCTTCGTATGCGGTGATCATGGGGGAGCGGGGGAAGGCCACGGCGATAGAGGTGGCCACCTTGGCCTGCTGGGTGTGCTCGGCCGCCAGTGTGGATGCCAGGAAGGGATCGGTGGTCAGTTCGCTGAGGGTAACCCCGTTGTAGCCTAGGCTTTCGGCGCGGCGTGCCTCGGCAGGCACATCGGCAAGGGCGCGACCGCGCAGGGGAGCATACACTTTCACGGCCCCTCCTTGAAACCGCTTGGCAGGTGGTGCTGTCCCTACTTTACGGCGTTTTGTGGGGGTGTCAAGGGGGGCCTTTTCCGTGCTCTTGCGCGGCTTTTCGTGCTAATCCTCCTGCCGGGGTTTCTGCCACAAGGTGTAGAAGCCGGGTGCTTTCCCCAGGAGGGAGCGCTGGAGGTGTTCCCTTTCCAGGCGTCGCAGGGTCTCGTGCTCTTTGTGGAGCATACGCTCCAGGGCCAGGGCAGCCTCTCGTTGGAAGGCGGGTGGGGCGAGGTGTCCCACAAGTTCCTCAACGGCCAGGGCGAGGGCCTCCCCCTGTCGGCCTAGAGCCTGCCCGGAGACCAGAAATACCCCAATCCTGGGCAGCTCCTGGCCCTCCAGGGTGATGCCCAGCCGCCGCAGGATGGCTCGCATCCCCGCCTCCCGTATAACCCCCTCTACCCGCGCTGGCAAGGTGAGGAGGTTCGCCAGGGGAAAGTCTTGCCCCTCTTCTAGCAGGGCGTTGAAGCCTTTTCGCGCCTCACGATGGAAAGTTGCATCCAGAACTTCTCTCCAGGGGATGAAGAGGAGGGTAGGGCGCCCCGGCTCCTGAGGGCGCATATCGGCTACCACAAACTCTTCCAGGTAGGGGAAGAGGTAAATAGAGATTTGGGGGTGCTCCTCAACGGTCATAACCCTCTCTCTGCCCTAATTGTAATGGGCTGTCGGCCGCGCGCACTATATGTAAACGGCAGGAGGCCCTTAGGTAAGTGCGCTAGCCTTTTCCCCCCACCTCCGCCAGGAAGTCTCGGGCGGCCTCCACAGCCATTTGAGCGAAGGAGAGGGTGAAGAAGCGCACACCCAGGGAGTAGGCACGGCGCAGGGTGGCCGTATCCCGTGCCCGAATACCACCTAGCCCGGCGATTTTCCCAGCACGACGGGTGCGGGTAATAATGTCCTCAATCGCCTCTTGGACTTTGGGATGAGCGGTCTGGCCAATGAACCCTAGAGATTGGGAGAGGTCGCCGGGGCCGACATGGACACCGTCTAACCCCTTCACAGCGAGGATGCCGTCCAGGTTACGCCAGCCCTCGGCGTCTTCCACCATGCCGATAACCAGGGTCTGCTGGTTGGCGAAGGCGAAGGGATTGGTGTCCTGGATACCCACCGTCCAGCGGGCGCCGATATAGCCGGCGAAGCCTCGTTCCCCCTCTGGGGCGAAGCGGGCCGAATGCACTGCCTCCTGGGCGTCCTGGGGGGTGCGGATATGTGGGACGATAACCCCCGCTGCCCCCCTATCCAGGGCGCGCAAGATAGTTTCGGGGCGATTGGTGGGGACACGCACCAGGGGCGTTACACCCCCCACCTCGGCCGCTCGGCACATGTCCTCCAGGGACTCCTCAGAGATAGGGCCGTGTTCGCAGTCTAGCATCACAAAGTCCAGTCCGGCCAGGCCTGCCAACTCCACTAGGTTGGGGGCCGGGGTCTGGATAATCCACCCGTAAACTGCTTCATCGCGCAGAAGTTTGGCCTTGGTGACATTGGGGCGCACGGTGCTCCTTTCTAGTTTTGCGGGGATTACGCTGGAAGGATCTTCTCCTGGGCGAACTGTGGGTAGGCGGGCGCGAGGCGCTCACGCACCACCGAGCGCAGGGTGTGTATCTCCTCGGCTGTAGGCGCAGGAGTGGTGCAGAAGTCGGTGGAAGGCACGAGTGGGAAGCCCGTGTTGGCCTGCACCTCCTCCACGGTAAGGCCGGGGTGCACCGACTCCAGTTCCCAGCCGGGGAGGGCCTTGTTGAAGCGGAGCACGGCGGCAGTGGTAACGCACTTGTAGGGGCCGCCCGGGCGGTAGACGGTAGGCGGGGTGCTCCCTGCGCCAGAGATGAAGTCCACCTTTTCCACAAAGGTTCGGCGAGTGTGCTCGGTGCGGAAGAGGATAACCCGTTTGGCCATGTAGTAAAGCATGCCAGAGCCGTAGGCCCCCGGCATGCGCACACGGGGTTGGGAGTAGTCGCCAATAACATGCAGGTTGAAGTTGCCATAGCGGTCTATCTGGATGCCGCTCAGGAAAAACAGGTCCAGTTTACCCCGCTGGGCCAGAAAGTGGATGCCGCTGGAGTCGGGGAACGGGTTGTAGCGGGGGTCAGGGTGGTCCAGGATAATGAGGGTGGTGTGGGGTGCATGGAGGGCCTGGGCCAGCAGGAGGCCCGCTGCTGGTATGGGCGAAACTGCTCCGGTGGCGCAGGTCTCCCCGTCCCTCACCTCCCTGGCGATAACGCAGGCCATCAGTTCCTCTGTGGTGTAGCGTGGCGTGCCCATGTTCGCCCCCTATGCCCTTGCCCCTAGGCCAACCAGGGTCTGGTAGTCTGCTTCGTCCCTCACGCCGAAGACATACTTCTGTAGATACTCCTGGAAGCGCCCCTCCTTTGCCATCTGAGCATACTCGCGGATGTGGGCCAGGTCTGCCCCGTAGCGCCCTTTCACCCCTGTGGGGTGAGCACCGTAGGGAAGAGGGATGACGGCTGTGGTGTAAATGCCGGGGACGAAGGTGCCGTCTGCATCCCGGGGCGAAAGGGGGCCATCTACCACCTCTTCGGCTGTAACGATTACGGCATCGGAGGCGCGGGCCATAGGCACTGCCTCCTGCCGCCCAGGGGCGATGAAGTTGCCTTCGTGGTCGGCAACGAGGGCGTGGAAGAGGGCCACGGAGGGGTTCAGGGCTGGGCATACCACAATTTCCTCGTTAGGGTTGAAGGGATGGGAGATAACCTTCCAATCGGTGCGGGTGCGCAGGAGGTCTGAGCCGAACAGCCCTCGCACGGGGACGAAGGGGACGCCCATGGCTCCAGCCTGGAGCATAGATAGGATAACCCCTCAGGTGTTGTCCAAGACTTTGATGGCCCCGGCCTTCACTGCACGCTCGAAGTTGGGGCAGGTGCCGAACTCCCCCAGGCGCATGTGGCAGATTTCAATCTGCTCCACCACACCAGCGCCGATAAGCAGGTCGCAGTTGATGCTTCCCCCGGTTACCCCCAGCAGGCGCAGGCGACAGACGCCCCTCCGCAGAAGCGCCCGCAAGAGGCCCATGGGCAAAGCCTGGAACTCGCCTGGCAGGGTCATGGCGACGAGGTCGCCGTCTTGGATGGTCTGCACGGCCTTTTCCAGGGTTGTTATCTTGCTAACCACGGCTCACCCCCACACTCTTGTGGCACTATCTTACCACAGAGGCCCTACAGTTCTTTGGCCTCTGGGGGTTTCTCCTCTTCTTCCCACGCCCCTTTGCCGATAAGGGGGACGAATCGGCACGCCCCTAGCACACGCACCGAGTAGCCCTCCTGGGTGCGCACCACTTTGGTCAAGTCCTGCTCGTAGCGGGAGCCGATGGGGATGACCATCCGCCCCCCCACCGCCAGTTGCTCCAGGAGGACGCGTGGAAGGGTAGGCGCTCCTGCCGTAACGATAACGGCGTTGAAAGGGGCCTCTTCTGGGCATCCCAGGGTATCTCCCGCAGGGCGCACGTCAATGCGGTCTATGTAGCCTAGTTCCTCCAGCAGGGCTTTGGCGGACTGGAGTAGTTGGGGCACCCGCTCAATGGTGATGACTTTGCCTTTGGGCACCAGTTCCGCCAGCACTGCAGCCTGGTAGCCGCTCCCCGTGCCGATTTCCAGCACTTTGTCCGTCTCCCGGAGTTCTAGGGCCGAGGTCATCAAGCAAACGATAAAAGGCTGGGAGATGGTCTGTCTCCAGCCGATGGGCAGGGGAATATCTTCGTAAGCCAGATGCCGAGAGGCTGGGGGCACAAAGCGTTCCCTGGGGACACGCTCCATAGCCTGAATGACGCGCTCGTCCAGGCCCTCGGCCTTGCGCTCCCGGCGAAGGGCGGCGAAGAGGCGTGCCCGGGCCTCTTCTAGATTGTAGATGTGCTCCATACCTTATCCCTCTTTTCGCCCCCTAGCGAGAGAGATGTCTGGGGGCGCCCCACCGAGGCGGTTCAGGCTGAGGCGGACAGCCCGTGCAGTGGGAATACCAGGCGTTTCACCTGGGCTACCGATTGCTCGGCGTAGCGGCGCACCGTGTGCTGGCGGGCTTTATTCTGGGGCCTCTCCTCGTCTTGCAAACGGTGCACACCGTAGCGCTCCCGGAAGGATAGAGGCACCTGGTCTGGCAGGTCAATGCCCACCATTACAGCGTAGGCCCAGGCCCATCCCCGTGCCACAGCGCTCAGATCGTAGCCTCCGCCCCCAAAGGCCAGCCATTTGCCCCTGGCCAGGGTCTGCAGTTCCTGCACTACGGCGATATAACCTTGCACTGTCAACATCATATGGGCGATGGGGGTGTGTTTATGGGTATCTATGCCCAGTTGGGTAGCCAGGACATCGGGCTGAAAGGCCTCCACTAAAGGCGGCACCACCTCCCGAAAGGCCCACAGGTAGGTCTCGTCGTCTGTGTAGGGAGCTAAGGGGATGTTCACCGAGTAGCCACGCCCTTTCCCCACACCGATCTCGTGGACGAAGCCCGTGCCGGGGAAAAGGAACTCCCCAGATTCATGGAGGGAGATGGTCAGGACCCGGTCGGTATCGTAGAAGGCGAACTGGACGCCATCGCCGTGGTGGGCGTCTATGTCTACATATGCGACCCGCAGGCCCCTTCGCGCCAGGGACTGTATGGCAATAACGACATCGTTGAAGATGCAGAACCCGGAAGCGTAGTCGGGCATGGCGTGGTGCAAGCCTCCCGAGAAGTTTACAGCCACCGATACATTCCCTTGGGATACCAGGTTGGCGGCAACCAGGGATGCCCCCACCGCCCAGGCGCTGGCTTCATACATCCCAGGGAAAACGGGGTTATCTCCCTCCTGGGAGAAGTTGTAACGCTGGGGGTTGTAGCGTTTTTCGCCTCGGCTCAGGCTTTTTACTGCCTCCACATAGTCGGGGGTATGAAACCAGAGGAGTTCCCCCTCGGTGGCGGGGCGAGGTGGGACAAGGCGGGCCTGGGGGTGCTGGAAGACACCGTAGGCTTCCAGCAGTTCGTAGACCAGGCGCAGGCGGCGTGGCACCAGGGGGTGGTCTTCCCTAAGGGTGTGCTGGGTCAGCACATCGCTATAAACGAAGGCTGCCGTGCTCATAGACACTCCCGGGGTCTGCGTGAGGACTTACCAGGGTGAGGAGGTGTTGCATCCGTTGCCAGTGGCTTCCCCTCCAATAGAGGCGGCCGCAGGTAGGGCACTGGCGGAAGGCCCGCTGAGTGTGGAGCACATAAGGGGGCGCTTTGGCGGCTACCACTTGTGGAGTTGCCGGGACAAGGGGGGTATTGCACAGGATACAACGGGTGAATGGTCGCGGTGGGCCGAGCCCTGGCCAGGCGAGGACTTGCTGGAGTTGTTCGGGGAGACGCTCGCTGTGAACTAGCAGGAGCCTGACTTTTCCTGTGCGCACTGCTGGGGCCAGGGCCAGGCGTCGGTCCCGTGTAAGGAGCACCCGCCCCTCCTGCTGGGCGAGGGAAAGAAGGGAGAAGTCGCTGGTGTGGGGTGCTGGGAGCACATCGTAGCCCATGGCGCGGAGCCACTTGCCCAGGCGCCCCACATTCACATCGGCCAGGAAACGAGGGATCGACTCCCCTGGTGGCCCGCTCATATCTCTAGCATCATCCCTTCTGTGGCTATAGAGGGGGTAAGGCCCATACTAGAGAGATGTGTGTGCAGTTCCTGCGCTACCTCCTCTCGCACGGCAGGGTTCAGGTGGGCGGCGACGACTTGCAATGGGGCATCTTGTATGCGGAGCAGGGCCTCCAGCGCCTGGGCCAGGGTAGCGGGGGTCAAGTGCCCGGCGTTTGTAGCACGCTGGAGCAGACGGTCGGGCATAGTGGCCTCAATGACAAGCAGATCTGGGCGGGTGTGCTCCCAGGCCCTGGCTACCTGGGGGCCACAGTCCCCTGTATAGAACACCGTTTTGCCACGGGTGTCTGTTAGTTCCCAGCCCACCGCAGGGACACTATGCGGAACGGGGATGGCCCGCGCCTGGTAGCCCAGGAGTTGGAAGGGCGTGAGGGGGACTACGGGGATGAGGTGGAAGAAGGGTTGTTCAGGGGAAGGGCGACGGGTGAAGTCCAGGTATAGGGAACCGTCCAGAAGGTAGCGTCGCAGGTGCTCCAGGGTGTCGGGGAGGCCATAGATGGGCAGTGGGTGGCCCCGCTCCAGGATGTTGAGGCCCAGCAGGGGGATATCCCGAATGTGGTCATAGTGGCGATGGGTTAGGAGGAGGGCTTGCAGGTTGCTTTGTTCCTGAATAGTAAGAGCGCCTGTTAGTCCACCGGCGTCTAGGGCCAGGGTGCCCTCCACCAGGATAGACATGGGGCGAAAGGGGCCGGCCTCGCTCTGGTGGGCCCCCAAGAAGCGGAGGCGCATGCTACACCCACCTGTTCAGGCGGAACCATACCCACATAGCCACCCCCAGAAAAGCGCCGATGCCGGTCATGATCCAGAAAGCAATGGGGTTGTCGGCCAGGGGTAGGTGCACATTCATCCCATACATAGTGCCAAGGATTGTAATAGGGAGGAGGGCTGTAAAGATAACTGTGAGGATGCGGAGGGCGTCGTTGGTGAGTTGGCTACTAAGGGTAAAGAGGGTCTCGTTGAGGCCCTGGGCAACTTCCCGCAGTTCTTCCAGTTCGGCCCAGATGCGGCGGATGTGGTCGGCAAGGTCGCCGAAGTATACATCTGGGTCAACCTTCAGGAAGGGGTATTCTCTACGCTCTAGCAGTTCCATCACCCCAATTTGGGGGCGGATAATGCGCCGGTAAGCGATGATATCTCGGCGGATGAAGGAGAGGCGCTCGGCGATTTGACGGGTGCCCCGCTCAAAGAGGCGTTCCTCTACCTCGTCCACCTGTTCCATAATCTTTCCCAGGATAGGAAAGCAGTAGTCTACCAGCACATCAAGGATACGGTAAAGCAGATAGCCCGAGGAGCGGGCCATAAGTTCGTCCCGCACGGCCTCGCTCTGCGTGCAGTCGGCGAAGAGTTTTACCAATGGCTTCAGCTCGCCCCGGTGCACCGTTACCACATAGTTGGCGCCGGCGAATATAGCCACTTGACTGGGCAGGGTAAGGCGCATGGCCTTGCTGAAGAGGGGGAGGTGGAGCACCAGGAAGATGTGATCCTCAAACTCGTCCACCTTAGGTAACTGGACGCGGGAGAGGCAGTCATCCAGGGCGAATGGGTGGAAGTTGAAGCGGGCACGCAGGTATTCCATCTCGGCCATGGTGGGCCGCTCAATATTGACCCAGGTGAGGCCTTTCCAGGTAATAGATTTGATTTCCAGGCGTGCCAAGCCTGTGGTGGTCAATTCTCCCCCTTCCGCGGCGCTAGCCTTATTGTAACACCCTTCCTGGCGGGGGCACACGCGCAAGGGAGGCCTTATCGTGCAAGGTCGGGCGATACAGTCTGTGCTACACTTCTATCGGAGGGGTGTTGTGGAGAGCCTCGTTGTGCATATATTGCCCCGGCTTGGGCATCCTGTGCTCATAGGGGCCTTCGCCGGGTGGCCTGACGCCCAGGAGGGGGCTACCTACGCGGTGCGCTATCTGGTGCGCCATTTAGGGGCACTCCCCTGCGCTAGCGTAGACCCCGAGGAGTTCTACGACTTCCAGCGTGTGCGCCCGGTTGTCTACCTGGACGAGCGTGGTGAACGGGTCATCCACTGGCCGAGCAACGAGTTCTTCGCCTGGCAGGCGAACGAGGCGTCCTTTGGCCTGCTTCTCTTCGCTGGCATTGAACCCCACTTGCGCTGGAAGGCTTTCACACGCACCATCCTGGGTATGGCACAGCAGGTAGGCGTGGAGCGTGTGGTGATGTTGGGGAGCCTGCTTGATGCTGTGCCGCACACCCGTGATGTGCGCATTACGGGGACGGCTAACCAGTTGGAGCTGCGGCGCACCCTGGAGAGGCTTGGGGTGTTCGGCTCTCGCTACCAGGGGCCTACCGGCATCGGCACCGCCCTGAGTGAGGCGTGCACCCAGGCACGCTTGCCCTTCTGTTCCCTGTGGGCCCACTGCCCCCACTACTTGCAAATCTCCCCGAACCCCAAGGCCAGCCTGGCCCTCCTCCAGCGCTTGGAGCGCTTGCTGGGCATCACCTTCCCCTTGGGGGCGCTAAGGGGAATGGTAGCGGCCTTCGAGTCCGAGGTCGCCAAGGTTGTGGCCAATAACGCTGAACTGGCTGCCCATTTGCGTCGTTTGGAGGAGGCCTACGATATGATGGCCGAGCGCCCACCCGAGCGGCAAGAGGAACTCCCCCCGCCGGAGGAGATGGTCAAGGAGTTGGAGGAGTTCCTGCGCCGTCAAGGGCGCGGGGACGGCGGAAGCCCCCCTGCTCCCGACCCCGCACAGCCCTCTGGAGGGGCGTAGGGGTCCCGGCACGGGGGCTGACTATTTGCGAGGCTAACTGGCGGAAGGGACATTGCGCTGACCAAGTATCAGGCGCGCTTCGGCCCCTATCCCCAGTTCTGCACAGTCGAGGAAAGTGGAGTAGATAGCCTTGTCAAGGGCACGGCGGAGCCACGGTTCTCGGGCAAGAGTTTCGGCAGACGACTGGCGTAGGTGCACAAGGCGCACCAGGCGCTGTAGGAAATAGGCCTGTAAGGGCGTATACGCCTGCACCCCCCTCTCGGGGGAGAAGGGGGACTGTCCCCCCGCGAAAGACCGCTGACTGGTGCCCGTAGATTGCTCGTGCATCGCCGCACCACCTCTACAACTATATTATACTGCACGCTGGCAAGGATCAGTATACGCCTGCAAAAGGGTAGGGGGCTACCCCTGGGGGTAAAGATTTGGTTGAGATTTGGTGAAGATACGGTCAAGGGGGGCATTGGCCTTTGGAGGCTTACACTCGCCCTGATGCTATTGTGCGGCGGGGCATGCCAGAGTCAAACAGCGGGGAACACCCCCACAGTCCTAACAGTGGCGGCGGCTGCCGACCTGACCTTCGCCTTCCGCGAGATAGGCCAGCGTTTCCAGGAGAGGACAGGCGTAGCCGTAAACTTCACCTTCGGCTCCTCTGGTCAACTGGCCCAGCAAATTGAGCATGGCGCACCTGCAGATGTCTACGCTTCGGCCAGTATGGCGCTGGCGGAAGACCTGGTGCAAAAGGGGATGGCCTACTCGGACACCTTGGCCCTTTACGCCCGAGGGCGCATCGTGCTGTGGACGCGCCCCGATAGTCCTTTGGACCTCCAGCGCCTGGAGGACCTGACCCACCCTAATGTGCGACGCATTGCTATAGCCAACCCCGATCACGCCCCCTACGGAATGGCAGCGCGCCAGGCCCTTCAGGGTCTAGGTCTGTGGGATTCTCTGCGCCCCAAACTGATTCTGGGTGAAAATGTGCGTCAGACCCTTCAGTATGCCGAGACAGGCAATGTGGATGTCTCTATTGTTGCCCTCGCCCTGGCAGTGCAGACGCAAGGGAAGTGGCACCTCATTCCCGAGGAACTCCACGCCCCTATAGACCAGGGCATAGTAGTGGTGCGCGGCACAAGGTCTGAGACCCAGGCGCGCCTCTTCGTCCAATATGTGTTAAGCGCCGAGGGGAGGGCCATCCTGCAGAGATACGGGTTTGTTACCCCATAAGGTAGCCGTTAGCCTCGCACTATCCGCCGCTGTTGCCAGGGGACGGTGGTAGGCACATCCCGGTCGTAGAGGAGACGCCACAGGAGCACCTTATACCAGGGGTAGCGTTCATCGGGGCGTTCCCAGTTGGCTAGCAGGCGCTTGAGGGCCACCAGGCCGAGTATCCCTATAGACAGCCAGAGGCGGGGATGCCCCGGCACCAGGGCCCCCCATAACGGCAGAGAGAGGAAGCCGATGCCTATCCACAAGGCGGTGGAACGGAAGACGAGCCACCCCGGCACCACAGCCAGCACGAAGCCCAGGAGCTCCCACGGCACTCCCAGCAAGGGGATACCCAGGAGCACCCCAATGGATGTTGCCACCCCCCGCCCTCCGGTAAAGCGAAGGTAGGGCGACCAGTTGTGGCCTGCCACCAGAGCCAAGCCCACGCCCATCTGCTGCAGGGGTGAGAGGCCTACCTCTTTGGCCAGGAAGATAGGGAGCGTCCCTTTGCCCAGGGCGTCAAAAACCCCCACCAGGAGCCCCAGCCTTGCGCCTATTGCCCTGGCCACATTGGAGGCTCCGATATTCCCCGAGCCAACTTGGCGCAGGTCTATCCCCGCCTTCCAGCGGGCTGCCAAATAAGCGGTTGGGAAACCACCCCACAGGTAAGCGGCGAGGATGGCTAGCCAGGTCTGCATAGGCTGTCTTACACGTCACCCTTGGGAACAGGGACCTTGCCCAGCGCCAGGAGGCGTTCCACCACCTCCCAGGGTGGACCAACGCTCCCCGGCTCTACCTCGCCAGGGGTGCTGAAGGCATGGTAGTCGCTTCCCCCTGTAGGGATGAGAGAGTGCTCTTTCGCCAAGCCCAGGAGGGCGTTCACCTGGTCAGGTGTGTAGTCCCCGTAGTAGACTTCCATACCCGCCAGGCCGGCCTCTTTCAGTTCCCGAAGCCAGCGGGGCAGGTCGCGGATGTCCCTGGGGTGGGCCAAAACCGGGACGCCCCCGTGTTGGCAGATGAAGTGCACCGTATCGGCTGGGACGAACTTCTCCCGCTCCACATAGGCGGGGCCGGTGCGCCCAATCCATCGGTCAAAGGCCTCCTTGAGGCTGGAGACATACCCCTTTTCCAGCATGGCCTGGGCGATGTGGGGACGCCCCACAGAAGAGGCGCCCCCTGTTATCTCCAAGACCCGCTCCCAGGCGATGTCCATCCCGAAAGAGTGCAGGCGCTCCAGAATCGCCTGGGCCCGTTCTATGCGCCCTCTACGGAAGCGCTCTAGCACCTCCTGGAGGCCCATATCCTCATGCGAAAGAAAGTAGCCTAGCACATGGATTTCGTCCCCGGGCACATCCGTAGAGAACTCTACGCCGGGGATAAGGGTCAGTTGGGGGTGGCGTTCAGATTCGGCGCGGGCCTCTGCCAGGCCGTGGGTGGTGTCGTGGTCTGTAATGGCGATGACTCGCAAGCCTCGCTGGGCACACAAGCGCACCAGTTGGGTGGGGGTAAGACGGCCATCCGAGGCAGTGGTGTGCAGGTGCAAATCTGCCAGGGCATGGGTGGGCATTTACCTGCTCTCCCTATCAACGCGCACGATGGAGCGGGCGCGCCCGCTCTGGTCGTCTATGTCTACTAGGACAGCGTTGAGCACCGAGGGGCCGCTGGCCACACTAAAGCGTCGTGGTGTCTGGAGGAGGAAGCGCTCCAAAATATCCTGCACTTCTACACCGATGATAGAGTTGTAGGGGCCACACATACCTACATCGGTAACAAAGGCAGTGCCCCTGGGCAGGATGCGGGGATCAGCAGTAGGGACATGGGTGTGGGTTCCCAGCACGGCGCTAACCCGCCCGTCCAGATACCAGCCCATGGCCTGCTTTTCGCTGGTGGCCTCGGCGTGGAAGTCAACGATGATGATGCGGGCTCCCACCAGCCCATTCAGAAGGTTGTCGGCCGCACGGAACGGGCAGTCTATAGGGGCCATAAAAGTCCGCCCCTGCAAGTTCACCACTGCCACCTCGCCCCGCTGGAGGTAGCCCTTGCCCGGCACACCCGGCGGATAGTTCAAGGGGCGTAGCACCGGCAGTTCCCCATCCAGATGCGGGGTGAACTCCTTCTGGTCCCAGATGTGGTTGCCCGAGGTGATGATGTCTACCCCGGCAGAGAGGATTTCGTGGGCGGTGTCCAGGGTGAGGCCATTGCCCCCGGCGGCGTTCTCGCCGTTGGCGATAACCAGTTCTGGGGCCAGTTCCTTCCGCAGGGATGGGAGCAGGGTCTGAAGCGCTCTGCGCCCTGGCTTGCCCACCACATCGCCTATGAAAAGCACCCGCATATCAACTCCTGGAAGATATAGCATACTAGAAAGGTGAGCGTCTGTGAAGGGCGTGGCGCCTGGCGGGCCATGGCACGCTATGCTATGCTAACCTCATCAGCAGAAGGGGATAACGCAATGCCCAATGCACGCCCTACTACAAAGGCCCTGGAGCGCCTGATTACTCAACTGGAGAGACCGACCCCCCGCTTGCGTAAGGCTGTGGCATCTATTGCCCAGGAAGCAGAGGCGCTCCTGCGTATGCTTCACATGCGCCAGCCTGAAGAAGCCATGGCCGTCCTGTCGGCGCTATTCCGTGCTTTCTTGGAGGGGAAAGGCGTAGCACCTGATGACAGGTCCAGCCATTACCATCGGGCTGTGGGGGGGCTCTTTACCCTGCTGGTGGACGAGGTGCGCGGCAAACACGAGACCCACTACCCCTATCTGGCAGGGGTATTGGTGGCGACGCTGGCCGTGAAGGGCTTTCGGGGGAAGAGGCGTCCCACGACAAGGCGGTGAGGCGATGGCCACCGTTTCGGATGTGCGGGTCCAGAGGAACATCCGTATCCCTATGCGGGATGGAGTGCGCCTGGCGGCTGACCTTTACCTCCCTGCTGGCTACGGCCCCTTCCCGGTGCTAATGGAGCGCACCCCCTATAACAAGTCTGCTCCCCAGCGCCAGGAGCAGGGGACATGGTTCGCCCAGCGGGGGTATGCTGTCCTCTTCCAGGATGTGCGGGGGCGCTTCGCCTCGGAGGGGAAATTCACAAAATATGTGGACGACGGGCGAGACGGCATTGATACCCTCTTATGGCTCCTTCGCCAGCAGTGGTGCAACGGAGCGGTTGGCACCTTCGGCATCTCCTACGGCGCTCATACTCAGGCCGCCCTGGCATCCGAGGATGGCCCTAAAGAGGGGCTTGGGGCCCTGTTTTTGGACGCGGGGGGTTTTTCCAACGCCTTTATGCACGGGGTGCGCCACCAGGGGGCCTTTGAACTTCGCCAAGCGGTGTGGGCCTATACCCACGCCCTGCAAAGCCCTGAAGCCCAGCGTAACTCCCTGGTGAAAGGGGCGCTGGAGGCCGAAGACCTGCGGGCCTGGTTTACGCGGATGCCCTGGAAGCCGGGGCATTCCCCCCTGTGCTGGGCACCTGACTATGAGACCTACCTTCTGGAACTATGGACACACAGCCGCTTTGACACCTACTGGAAGCAGGTGGGGCTATATGCCGAGGGGTATTACCACCGCTGGCCCGATGTGCCAATCCTTCTCTTGGGTTCGTGGTATGACCCCTACGCCCGCACCTCTTGCGACACCTTTGTGGGCCTGCGCAAGGCTGGCCGGCGAAAGGTGCGCCTCGTTATGGGGGCGTGGACGCACGGCCAGCACCAGCACGGCTACGCCGGGGATGTGGACTTTGGCCCAGAGGCGAGCTTGCCGGGCAACCTGGCAGAGAGCTACAACCACTTTCGCCTACGCTGGTTTGACTACGCCTTACGGGGGCTGCCCACAGGGATGGCGGAACCCCCTGTTCTCCTCTTCGTTATGGGTGGGGGGAGTGGGCGGAAGACGCCCAGCGGGCGTCTGGAGCACGGGGGAAAGTGGCGGGCGGAGAACGAATGGCCGTTGGCACGCACCAGGTGGACGCCCTTCTACCTCCACGGTGGGGGGTTGCTCTCCCCAGAGCCTCCCCATTCTACCACTGGGCGCACCAGTTACACCTTTGACCCGCGCCACCCGGTGCCCACTATTGGAGGGTCTATCTCTTCGGGGTCTCCAATTATGGAGCCTGGGGCCTATGACCAGCGGGAGGGCCCCCGCTTCTTCGGATGCCAGCCTCCTTACCTCCCCCTGGCCTCGCGCCCCGATGTGTTGGTTTTCCAGACCCATCCCCTGGAACGGGATGTGGAGGTAACAGGCCCTATCACGGCCCATCTGTATGTCTCCTCTACGGCCCCAGATACCGACTTCACAGTGAAACTGATAGATGTTTATCCACCCAATGCGGACTACCCTCAGGGCTTCGCCTTGAACCTCACGGACACCATCTTCCGTGCCCGTTTCCACATCTCCTGGGAGCGGGAGGAGATGCTTCAGCCGGGGCGTATATATCACCTGACCATTGAGTTGTTCCCTACCAGCAACCTGTTCAAGGCGGGGCACCGTATCCGGGTTGACATCTCTTCCAGTAACTTCCCCCGCTTTGATGTGAACCCCAACACAGGGGAGCCTTTGGGGCGTTCCTCCGCCTGGCAGGTGGCGGTGAACACGGTGCACCATAACGCCATATGCCCGTCCCACATCCTTTTGCCGATCATACCCACTGAGTAGACCTATGAAGAGTTACCTTTCTCATCTGGAGTGCACGGCTTGCCACAGCACCTTCTCTGCTGAAGAGGTGCATACGGTATGTCTGGCGTGTGGGAAAGTTCTCTATTCCCGTTACGACCTAGAGGGGGCACGGCTTGCTGTGGACCCGAAGGCCATCGCCGCCCGCCCTCGTTCCTTGTGGCGGTGGTATGAGGTGCTCCCTGTGCGCGATATGGCCCATATTGTCTCCTTGGGGGAGGGAGATACCCCCCTGCTCTCTGTCCCCCGTTTGGGGGCACGCCTGGGGTGTCCCAACCTCTACATTAAGGACGAGAGCCTGAACCCTTCCGGCACCTTCAAGGCCAGGGGGCAAGCAGTGGCCGTCTCCCGCGCCAGGGAGTTGAGGGTGCGGGGGTTGGTTATCCCTTCGGCAGGCAACGCCGCCGGAGCCATGGCCGCCTATGCAGCCCGGGCGGGGCTGCCTGCCTATGTTTTTATGCCCCAGG
This sequence comes from Dehalococcoidia bacterium, assembly GCA_046294495.1. Lineage (GTDB taxonomy): Bacteria > Chloroflexota > Dehalococcoidia > Lucifugimonadales > HRBIN23 > HRBIN23. The sequence goes on from JBKBKV010000025.1 coordinate 22,143, forward strand.
ATGCCCCCGAAGCCAACAAGAAAGAGTGCGCCATCGCCGGGGCGCACCTGGAACTGGTGGCGGGGCATATTGGGGATGCGGGAAGGGCGAGCCGCGCCCGCGCCGAGGAACTTGGCCTGCTTGATGTCTCCACCCTGAAGGAACCTTATAGGGTGGAGGGGAAGAAGATTATGGCCTATGAAATCGTGGAGGCGCTGGGCTGGAAGTATCCGGGGGCTATCGTTTACCCCACAGGCGGCGGAACAGGTATGGTAGGGATGTGGAAGGCCTTTGAGGAGATGGAGGCGCTAGGGTGGGTGGAGGGGACACGCCCCAAGATGTTCTGTATCCAGGCAGAGGGGTGTGCCCCTATCGTAAAGGCTTTCAAGGAGGGTAAAGAGCGAGCAGAGCCGTTTCTGAACCCCAGCACCATTGCAGCCGGCTTGCGTGTGCCCGCCCCCTTTGCCGATTATCTTATTCTGCAAGTGGTGCGGGAGAGTAAAGGGAGTGCTCTGGCAGTGAGCGACGCAGAGATGCTGGAAAGCCTTAGGGAGCTGGCGTCACTAGAGGGCGTCTTTGCGTGCCCAGAGGGGGCGGCTACCCTGGCGGGTCTGAAGCGTCTGCTGGCCCAGGGTATTGTTGACCCACAAGAGAGCATCGTATTGCTGAACACGGGGAGCGGGCTGAAGTATCTAGATGTGTTGACCTAGTGCCTACTCCACGGGAGGCATCCTGCGCGTGAAGCGCACCGGCTCTGTCCACAGGCGAGAGTGGTTCCCCTCTGTGCGTTGCACCAGGATGTTGCGGAGCCACTCTTTGTCGTTAGGGTGGGGGAAGTCGCTCCGGTAGTGGCTCCCGCGGGACTCGGTGCGCTGGAGGGCGCTGTGCACCAGCAAACGGGCAACGGTTATCATATTGCGCACATCCAGCCACGCTTGCCAGGCCATATTGAACCCTCGTATTTGCGGGACGGGGGCGCGATGCAGGCGCTCCTCTAGGGCGTCCAGGCTGGCCTGGGCGTCCCGAAGTCCCTTCTCGTTGCGCACCACCCCGGCCTTGTCCCACATCAGGTTTTGCAGGGCCTCCCGCAGGGCGAAGACCGATTCCCCACCTTGGCAGGAGAAGGGGGCAAGGGCTTTGTCCAGGGCTTCCTGTATGGCCGCTGGTGTGGCGGTAGGGACAGGGCGGCTGCCGGCCTCCTGGGCGGCGCAGTCGCCTGCTCGCCCCCCGAAGACAGCGGATTCGGCGATGCCGTTGCCTCCCAGGCGGTTTGCGCCGTGAACCCCGCCGGCGTCTTCCCCGGCCACCAGAAGGCCAGGGATATTGGTGTGGCACCAGGGGTCAATGTGTGCCCCTCCCATATGGAAGTGGGCGGTAGGAGAAACAGGGACAGGCCCCCGCGCCAGGTCGTAGCCTGCCTCTCGGCAGCGCTGGGCCATGCCAGGGAAGTTCTGCTCCACGAAGTCGGCCCCCAGATGGGATACATCCAGGAGCACCGCCCCTTCAGGTGTGCCTCGCCCCTCTTGGATCTCCAGGTAACAGGCGCGCGCCACAATGTCCCGTGTGGAGCGCTCCATCCTTTGAGGGTCGTAGCGGGCCATAAAGCGTTCCCCTCGGGCGTTGTAGAGGTGTCCCCCTGCCCCTCGTAGCCCCTCCTCCAGCACTGCCCCGGTAAGGGCAGAGGGGCCTGCGATAAGACCCGTGGGGTGGAACTGAAACATCTCCATATCTTGAAGCACAACCCCAGCGCGCCAGCATATGGCCATCCCATCGCCAGCCTTTTCCAGGGATGGGGCGGCGATGCGATACATGCGCGCCCCGCCTCCTGTGGCCACGATGGTG
>JBKBKV010000026.1:0-3853 GCA_046294495.1 Dehalococcoidia bacterium
TCATCAAACTGAAGGAGACAGGGCTAACCATTATCCTAACCGAGCAGAATGTGCGCTTCGTCAGCGGGCTGGGGGACCGGGTCTATATCCTGGAGAAGGGCCACATCCGCTACCAAGCCCCTATGAGCCGTTTCCTGGCCGATGCAGAGGTGCGCACCGCCTACTTGGCGGTGTAGGGGGCACGCAACTCCTTGCAGGGAGTGGGATCTTTCTAATATACTGGAAGTGCGCGCCATACCACCTGTGGGGACGCGTGGGCTCGACAGGGGATGGCCTCGCTGGACAGCAGGCCGAGGTGCCGTCCACCTCGTAAAACAGGCGGCGAAAAAGTAACTGGCGAGCGCGAACTCGCTCTCGCGGCCTAGTTAGGCCGCCGTCTGCTCCGCCTCACCCCGAGGGGCGGAAGCAGGCGCCACCACATCGGGGTGCGCCTCCCCCCGACGCCGATAGGGGGGAGCCAAAGACAACCTCGGCTGGCCCAGGGGGGGCCTGTCGGTGAGTCCTCCAAGGGCGAGATGCCAAACACCGACTAAGCCTGTAGGCGGTCCTCGCGGGGAGTTCTCTGGACGGGGAGTTCAACTCTCCCCCGTCTCCACCACTTCGCCTCTTATGAAGCCACCCGTGGTGCTACACTAAATGTAACAACGGGAGTTTCAGCGTGGCAAAGGGAGAACCCCGCTCCAGCGCAGACGACCCGCTCCGAGGCCTTTCCGAAGCACTGGTGACCCTGGCCGAGCGGGTGCGCCCTTCAGTGGTGAGCCTACACCTCTTGCGCCACGCCCGCCGCGGCGATGATGAGGCTATCGTTGGGGCGGGGTCGGGCGTGGTCCTCTCCCCAGACGGCTTCGTCCTTACTAACAGCCATGTGGCCCAGTCGGCCCACGCCTTCCAGGCCATCTTCACCGATGGACGAAGCCTAAGGGCCGAGGTGGTGGGCGCCGACCCTCACACCGACATCGCCGTCCTGCGTGTGCCGGCTAACGACCTTCAGCACGCCCAATTGGGGGACTCCAATGCCCTCCGGGTGGGAGAAATCGTCCTGGCCATTGGCAACCCCCTGGGCCTACAGGCTACGGTAACTATGGGGGTTATCAGCGCCCTGGGGCGCTCCCTGCGCAGCCTCACAGGGCGCCTCATTGAGAACATCATCCAGACCGATGCGGCGCTGAACCCTGGCAGCAGCGGGGGGGCGCTGGTGGACACCAAAGGACAGGTAGTGGGCATCACCACCGCTATCGTGGCCGGTGCGCAAGGCATCTGCTTCGCCATCCCCATCAACACCGCCAAATGGGTGGCAGGGGAACTTATACGGGAGGGGCGGGTGCGCCGCGCCTGGCTGGGGATAGCCGTCCAGACCGTCCCCTTGCACCACCAGGATGTGGCCCGCTGGGGGATACCAGAACGCACCGGCGTAGGCATTGTGCAGGTGGTGCCCGGCGGGCCTGCGGACAGGGCCGGCCTGGAGCCAGGGGATGTTATAGTGGGACTGGGAGATACCCCTACCCCTAGCGTGGACGCCGTGCATCGCCTCCTCTCACGGGATGCTATTGGAAAACGCCTCCCCGTGGCCATCCTAAGGGAAGGGGAGTTGTTCCGGGCGGTTGTAGTTCCTATAGAGGCGCCTGTAGAATAGGGCAAGGCTGGAGGCCCCCAAAAGGGGGAGGGAGGTGAATATGGCTATCGCCCAAATCCTTGTCGGTAAACGGCCCGCAACAGTTGCTGAGCGCCCCACAGCAGCCGAGACCCGCTTCGCGGCAAAGGCCAGTTCCCTTGGCCTGGCGGTGCGTCCCCTGGCCATGACCCTCCTGCGCCAGGAGCCAGGGGAGCCCCCGCTCTTGCGGGTTACCTGGCAAAAGACCCTCACCCTGCGTCTGCTGGGTTGGCAGGTAAGCATCGCTCTACCCCAGCGTGGGCGCTTCACTTTCCACCCCGTGGATAAGGTCATCGGCACGGTGGAGGCGGAGCGCCTGGCAAGCATGCTAACCCGTATGCCCGAAGTAGACGAGGTGGCGGTGCTGGTGGAGGAGCGGGTAGACCCCATCCTGGCGGTGCGCATCGGGGAGCGATGGCACGAGTGTTACCGCTGGTTCAGGCGCCCCTACATTGTTACCCCTGAGGAGACAATGCCTCTTCCAACACGGGTCTCTTTCTACCAGCGCGCCGCCTAAGACCTGCTGCGCAACACCTGCTCCTTGGTGTTGGAGGGCCAGTGTAGAGGCGAAGTCTCGGCACCCCTAGCCCAGAAGCGACCTTTAGGACACCCCGCGCCGGCCACGGCGGGCTGTAGGTGTGCGCAGAAGGTCCATCAGAGGGCGAACAGAGGGCTGCTCCTCAAACCTCTCAATAATGTGCAAGACCTCCTGCGCCTGCTGGGGGGCCAGCACCCGCTGGGCACAGTCGTGGAACTTCTCCAGGCGCTTCTCCCAGGGTAGAGGATTGTCCCATCGCCCCAGGGGCTTGTCTACCCGAAGGGTATAACTGTGTCCATCCTTGGTGAACACCGTAACCCGCGACCATGCATTCTGGAAGTCCATTGCCCGCACCTGCGGGTTCTTAACCACGGTTATACGCCCCAGCATCTCCTCCATGTCGGGGGCAAAGCGCCTTTCGTCCCGAAAGGTGTTTATCACCACTCTGCCGTCTAGCAGAGCAGCCGCCACCGTATAGGGGATGCTGAACTTCCCCTCCAGCCCTGTGCGCGGGCGTAGACGGTCGGCGGCCTCGTTATCGGCCCCCACCTCCACCTCCACCCTCTCAATATCCTGAGGCTGAAGATGATAGCGATGTCGGATCTCCAGGGCGGCCTCTATGCTCCAGTGAGTGGGATACTGGGCAGGGAACCTCTTCACCCCCAGGCCCGGGGAAACCATCCGATAGGGGTTGCCGAAGTCCTTTACCACCAGGTCTAGGTCCAGGGTGTTACGGTAGTAGACATGGTTGTAGCCATTGCGGGCCTCAAGGATGTCCTCGTTGGCGGTGTGGCCTAGTTCCGCCAGGAGGGCCGCCTCTAGCCCCATGCGGGCGGCGTGCCCACAGTGGCTGGACTTGGTCATGGTGCCGGTGTTGGCGGTTAGGCCGCTGACCCGCGAGGCGGCTATGCCGATAGCCCAACGGGTCCTGCGCACATCCAGGCCCATTAGCGCGGCGCAGGCACAAGCGCTCCCAAAAGGCCCCACATTGCCTGGGGGGTGCAGGCCCAGAGAGGATACACCCTGCGTGCCGGCCTCCTGGGCCAGGCGGAGCCTCCCCTGCACCTCAAACCCCAGCACTAGCGCCCGGATAACACCCTTGGGCGGATAATCTCGCCACTCCGCCAGAGCCAGCAGGGCAGGCAGGACAGGGCTGGTAGGATGGGTGGCAGGGTGCCACATCATTTCGTAATCCATAGAGTGGCAGAAGACAGCATTGGCATAGGCGGCGTGAAGGGGATGGGTCTTGAAGCCCTTGCCCACCACGGAAGCGTGGCGTGGGCCCCCCAACCCCCGCACATAGGCCGTTACCACCTGGGCAAGGGGCTCCTGGGAGCCGGCCAGCATGTTGGCAGTGCCGTCAAGTAGCACCTCTTTGGATGCCTGGATGGCCTCTGGAGGAAGGCTCTCGTAGGTTGTCTCCACCACTTGGCGGGCCAGCGCTTCTGTAACACCCATGTAACGACCCCCGCAGCGGCGCACGGGCCGTCTTTCTTACAAAAGTATAGGATACCCGCCCCGAGGAGATGGGAGCAACCCCTTCATGAAGAACCCATCCCCCAACAGGGGACGGTTAGGGAAAACTCCCCCTCGCGGTTGTAGAAGTGGCTTACGGAGGCTACACTTTACCAGTGGAGGAAGAGCATGGTGCTAGAACTACGCCC
>JBKBKV010000026.1:3953-17259 GCA_046294495.1 Dehalococcoidia bacterium
GAAGAACTCCGACGGGAGTGTTCCCCCCTAGCCTTGGGCTTCACCTGCACCGACCAAATTCCCCCCCTTCCTGGTATTATCGGCCAGGGGCGGGCTGTAGACGCCCTGGAGTTTGGGCTGGGCATCCGCCGCCCCGGGTTCCATGTCTTTGTGGCTGGCCCCCCGGGCACGGGCAAGACCACCGCGGTGCGCACTTTTCTGGAGCAACGCGCACGCAACGAACAGGTCCCCAATGACTGGTGCTATGTATATAACTTTGAAGACCCCTTCCGCCCCCGGTGCATCCCCCTCCCTCCAGGTCGGGGCCGCCAGTTCCGACAGGCTATGCGCCAGTTGGTGGAGAAGGCCCGACGGGAAATACCCAAAGCCTTTGAGGCCGAAGAATATAGCAGCCGTCGGGAGCGCATCACTCAGGAGGTGAGCCGCCAGCGGGAGGCCTTGTTTACCCGCCTCTCCCAGCAGGCTCTAGAGCAGGGCTTCTCCATTCAGCCTACGCCGGTGGGGTTTGTGATCCTTCCTATGGTCAAGGGGCGTCCTCTCACTGAAGAGGAGTTCCTGCGCCTGGACCCGGTGGTGCGCGCCGAACTCCAGGCCAGGCGGGAGGCTACGGAACAGGCCCTGAAAGCTGTTCTGAAAGAGGTGCGTGCCCTTGAACGCCAGGCCGAGGAGCGCATCCGCGCCTTGAACCAGGAGGTGGCCCTCTATGTGGTGGGGGGCATCATAGAAGACATGCTGGACGCCTATGCAGACCTGCCTCAGGTGGTCTCCTACCTGCAGGCCGTGCGGGAGGACATGCTCCAGAACCTGGAGCACTTCTTCGCCCCGGCCCAGCAGCCCCCCTCCCCCCAGGCACCTGTTTCCCCCCGGGAGTTGGCCCTACGCCGCTACGAGGTGAACCTCTTGATAGACAACAGCACCTTGCAAGGGGCACCGGTGGTGGTGGAACTCAACCCCACTTACCCTACCCTCTTTGGGCGCTTGGAGAAGGAGGCTATGTTCGGCCTCCTGCAAACCGACTTCACCCTTATAAAGCCTGGAGCCCTGCACCGGGCCAACGGGGGCTACCTGGTTCTAGGTCTGGAAGACCTCCTACGCAACCCCTTCAGTTATGAGAGTCTCAAGCGCGCCCTGCGCAACAGGGAGATCGTTATTGAAGACCTGGTGGAACGCCTGGGCTTCGTGGCCACCAAGACCATCCAGCCGGAGCCTATCCCCCTGGATGTGAAGGTCCTCTTGCTGGGGAGCCCTCTGCATTATTACCTCCTCTACACCCTGGACGAGGACTTCCGGGAAGTGTTCAAGGTGCGTGCCGACTTTGACTCCCGTATGGAACGAACGCCAGAGACAGAGCGCCTCTATTGTTCTTTCCTTTGCACCCTGGCGCAGAAGGAGGGTATCCGACCCTTCACCGCCGAAGCGGCCGCCAAAGTGATAGAGATAGGCTCACGCATGGCAGAAGACCAGAGCAAACTCTCCACCCGCTTCGGGGAGCTGGCCAACTTAGTGCGAGAGGCCGATTACTGGGCGGGGGTGGATGGCTCCCCCAGGGTAGAGGCTGTCCATGTGCAAAAGGCTGTAGAAAAGAAAATCTACCGCTCCAACCTGATTGAGGAGCGCATCCAGGAGATGATTCGGCGCAATGTGCTGTTGGTGGAGACGGAGGGGGTCAAGGTGGGGCAGGTCAACGGGCTTTCGGTGATGCTATTGGGGGACTACACCTTCGGCCGCCCCAACCGCATCACCGCCAGTCTGGGGCTGGGGCGGGCAGGCCTTATAGACATTGAACGAGAGGCACGACTGGGGGGCCCCATCCATACCAAGGGCGTCCTTATCCTGGCTGGGTATCTTACCCACCGCTTCGCCCACGACAAGCCCCTTACCCTCTCGGCCCGTCTTGTCTTCGAGCAGAGTTACGAGATGGTTGAGGGCGACAGCGCCTCCTCTGCCGAGCTGTATGCTCTCCTCTCGGCCCTGGCCGACCTCCCCGTCAAACAGGGCATAGCCGTAACCGGCTCTGTGAACCAGAAGGGCGAGGTGCAGGCCATCGGGGGCGTGAACGAGAAGATAGAAGGCTTCTTCCATACCTGCCGCCTCAAAGGCCTAACCGGAGAACAGGGGGTTATAATTCCCAAGGCCAATGTGCAACACCTTATGCTAAAGGATGAAGTGGTGGAGGCGGTGCGCCAGGGCAAGTTCCACATCTGGGCGGTGAGCACGGTGGACGAAGGCATAAGCATCCTCACGGGGGTGCCAGCAGGGGAGCGCCAGCCCGATGGCACCTTCCCACCCGATACCGTGAACGGACGGGTAGACAAGCGTTTACGGGAGATAAACAAGGCCATGGCTGCTATGCCCTCCGAGGCGGGACGCCCCGCCGAAACCCCTGCGTCTGCCGAGGCCCAGCAACCCCGCCCCAGCCAGACGCCCGGGGGGCCTGTGTTATCATGAGAGCGCAATGCCCTTCAAGCGCGTCCATTACGGCGATGAGGGGGAGACCTCCCTCCTTTACGGGGGACGCGTCTCCAAGGCCGACCCCAGGGTAGAAGCCTACGGCAACACCGATGAGGCGGTCTCGGCCGTTGGGTTGGCCAGGGCCTTATGCCGAGATGCCTGGGTAAAAGGGGTGCTCCTGGAGATGCAACGCAACCTGTTCACCGTTGGCGGGGAACTGGCCACAGACCCCAAGCACTACGCCCAGTTCACCCGCCACTTCCGCCCCATTACCCCCGAGCATACGGCCCGCCTGGATACCCTTATCGCCGAGTTGGATGGCAAACTGGCCCTACCCAACGCCTTTATTGTGCCAGGTGGGTCGCCAGGCTCCGCGGCCCTGGATACGGCGCGGGCTATCCTGCGCCGTGCGGAGCGGCGCATTGTAGACCTCCACCGCCAGGGTCTGCTCCCCAACCCCGAGGTGCTCCGCTTCGTTAACCGCGCCAGCGACCTCCTATTTTTGCTCGCCCGCTGGGAAGACCGCTCCCTTCCCCAAGAAGTGGTAACCGGGCAGAGGACATAAGGGGCCAAGATGACCGCTCCCCTCCGTATCGCTGTCGTTGACTATGGTGCTGGCAACCTGCGCAGCGTTTGCAAGGCCCTGGAGGTGGCCGGCGGAGCCCCCTTCCTTGCTACCTCCCCAGAAGCCTTAGGGGACGCCGATGGGGTTGTCTTCCCCGGCCAGGGGGCGTGTGGGCCAGCAATGGAGGCCTTGGCTCAGAACAAGATGGTAGAGACCATCCTGGAGACGGTGCGCCGTGGTAAGCCCTTCCTGGGGGTTTGCCTCGGACTGCAACTCCTCTTCACCCACTCCGAAGAGAACGGAGTGGGGTGTTTGGACATCTTCCCTGGGGTGGTGCGCCGTTTGCCTAGAGGCCTGGTGGTGCCCCATATGGGGTGGAACCAGGTGATATGGCGGCGGGATCATCCGGTGTGGGAGGGGATCCCTTCGGGGAGTTACTTCTACTTTGTGCACAGTTACTACCCCGAGCCAGCCGACCCCTCTCTGGTGGCCGGGGAGACCGAGTATGGCATCCCCTTCTGCTCGGTGGTGGCGCAGGGCAACCTGGTAGCCACCCAGTTCCATCCGGAAAAGTCAGGGGTGGTGGGCCTGCGCTTCTACCGCAACTTTCTGCGCTGGGCGTATGAGCGCCTACAGGCGAGGGAAGCCCTTGGAAGTTATCCCAGCCATTGACCTGCGTTGGGGGCGGGCCGTCCGCCTATACCAGGGGGTATACGAGAAGGAGGAGGTCTTCAGCGAAGACCCCCCTGCTCTGGCTTTGCATTGGCAGGAACTGGGCGCACCCCGCCTGCACCTGGTAGACCTGGACGGCGCAGTCCAGGGGCGTATGGTGAACCTGGGTGTCATCAACGGCATCGTTGCCCTGGTAGACATCCCCGTCCAGGTAGGAGGGGGTATCCGCAGCCTCCACATCGCCAGTGAACTCCTGGGGATGGGGGTGCAGAGGGTGGTGCTGGGCACTCTGGCGGTGGAACGGCCCAGCCTGGTCCAGCGCGTGCTCCAGCGCTTTGGGGCCGAGGCAGTGGTTGTCTCCCTGGACGCCCGTGGCGGTCGCATCGCCATCAAAGGATGGAGGGAGGAGACGCCCCTTTCACCTTGGGATCTCCTTCAGCGGATGGCCGACCTGGGGGTGCGTCGCTTCATCTACACCGATATCCTTCGGGACGGCACGCTGACGGAGCCCAACTTTGAGGCCATAGCCCAACTGGTGGAGCGCTCCCCGTTCCCTATTACAGTGTCCGGGGGGATTTGCACGGTAGAGCACCTGGTGCGCCTAGCCCGCTTGGGTGTGGAGGGGGCCATCGTGGGCCGAGCGCTCTACACTGGGGCCATAGACCTCCCGAAGGCGCTGGAAACGGTGCGCCATATACGCCCCAGCCGCGGGGGCGCCCTTACTAGCCCCAGCAACCCTCTAGAAGGGGCGAGGCCGGGGTAGGGAACAGTGCAAAAAGAGACCGGAGCAGCGAAACGAGGTGGCAAGGTGGGCACCAGCGCTTCCAAGAAAGAGGCTTCGGGCGCTCCCACGGCCAGCATGGCAAGCCGTAAGGAGCGCTTTCTGTCTAGAGAGAATTGGGAGACCCTGGACCCTATGCGCCTGGTGGCGGCCGTCCCTATCCGCACCTACCACACTATCGCCGACCTGTGGTGCGGGTCTGGGTATTTCACCGTCCCCTTCGCCAAATACCTCTTTGAAGGAAAGGTCTACGCCATTGACCCCGACCCCACCCTGCTGGAGGCCCTGCGCAAGCAGTTGGAGGCTGTGCATCTGACCAATGTGGAGTTGGTTGAGGGTGCTAGCCTGGCCCAGGCCCTGAAGCCCGAGAGCGTGGACGGGGCGCTCCTCTTCTTGGTGCTGACAGAGGTAGAGGATAAGGAGGGACTGCTTCGCCAGACGGCCCAGGTGCTCCGCCGAGGGGGGTGGGCGGCGGTGCTGGAATGGCAAAAGCGTGATGGGCAGAAGGACGGCCCACCCCTGGAACAGCGCCTCTCCGAGGAAGAGGTTATGGCTCTGGCCCAGAAGGTGGGCTTCCGCGCCAGCGAGCGGCGGGATGTGTCCAGCCGCCACTACCTCCTCATCCTGCGGAAGTAGCCGTGCTCACCAAGCGCATCATCCCTTGCCTAGATGTGCATCAGGGGCGGGTGGTCAAGGGCGTCTCCTTTGTAAACCTGAGGGATGCGGGCGACCCGGTGGCCCTGGCCCAGACCTACGACAGGGAAGGGGCCGACGAACTGGTCTTCCTGGACATCACCGCCAGCGCCGAGGCCAGGGACATCCTGGAGGATGTGGTGCGCCGGATCTCGGAGGTGCTCTTCATCCCCTTCACAGTAGGGGGTGGTTTGCGAAGCGTAGAGGACATCCGCCGTATGCTCCAGGCAGGGGCGGACAAGGTCTCTCTCAACACCTCCGCCGTTCAAGGCCCCGACCTGGTGCGCAGGGCGGCCCGCCACTTCGGGAGCCAGTGCATCGTAGTGGCTGTAGATGCCCGCCGTGTCCGCCCCGGCCCCAGGGTCTTCTGTCCCGACCCTACCATAGCCCTGGACGCCAACTCCCAGTGGGAGGTGTATATTTACGGGGGGCGCAAACCCACCGGCATAGATGCCCTGAAGTGGGTGCGCAGGGTGGCTGACCTGGGGGCGGGGGAGATTCTGTTGACCAGCATGGATATGGATGGGCGACAGCAGGGGTATGACCTGGCCCTGACCCGAGCCGTGGCCGAGGCGGTGCCTATACCCGTTATAGCCAGCGGGGGGGCCGGGGAGTTGGAGCACCTTTACCAGGCCCTTACAGCGGGGAAAGCGTCGGCGGTGCTGGCGGCCAGCATCTTCCACTACGGGAAGTTTCGCATCGCCCAGGCCAAGGCCTATCTGGCCCAGCGTGGGGTGCCTGTGCGTCCCCTTCCAGACCCTTCCCTCTTCCTCGAAGGAGCGTAGGGGCGGTGAGGCGTATGCTATCCTGATGAAAAAGGGGCCAGTAGGGGCGTGAAGGTCGGTATCTTTGGCGGCACCTTTGACCCCATCCACATGGGCCATCTTATCCTGGCAGAAGAGGCCCGTGAGCGCCTGAGCCTGAGCAAGGTCCTCTTTATACCCACGGGCCATCCCTGGCTGAAAGCGGGGCGCCCCGTCTCCCCTGGCCACCATCGCCTGGCCATGCTCAACCTGGCCATAGAAGACAACCCCTCTTTTGAAGCATCGGATATAGAGATCCGCCGACCTGGGCCTACTTACACCCTAGACACCCTGCAAGAACTACGCTCTGCCTGGGGGAACGGGCCAGAGATTTACCTCTTGCTGGGCCTGGACGCCCTGCGTGATTTCCCCCGCTGGCACGAGCCCCGCCGCATACTGGAGCAGTGCATTCTGGTAGGAATGGCACGCCCCGGCTACCTGGACTTCTCCCCCCAGAGCCTGGAGGTGGTTTTCCCGGGGGCGTCTCAGCGCCTGGTGCTCCTGCACGGCCCCCACATCGGCATCAGCGGCACAGAAATCCGCCGACGGGTGGCTATGGGCATCTCCATTCGCTACTGGGTGCCTCGCTCGGTGGAACTGTATATCTACCAGCAAAGCCTCTACCGTAAGGGAGGAGGGCATGAGTAGGGAGGCACGCCAGCGCCTTTTGGAACTGGCCAAGGCCAAGGGTGCCCTAAAGTTTGGAGACTTCATCCTCTCCTCTGGCCAGCGAAGCCACTACTACTTTGACGGGCGCTTGCTAAGCCTGGACCCCGAGGGGGCCTATCTTATTGGAAAGGAGATGGTGGCCCTGGCCCGCGTCGTCAAGGCCCAGGCTATAGGTGGCCCCTCCCTGGGGGCTGACCCAATAGTGGGTGCGACGGTGGCCATGAGCCACCTGGAGGGGTATCCCCTGGTGGGCTTTCTGGTGCGCAGCGAACCAAAAGGACACGGCACGCGCCGCCTTGTGGAGGGACCCCTGGCCCGGGGGATGCGTGTCATGATTGTAGACGATGTGTGCACCACCGGTGGGAGCCTCTTCCGGGCTATCAACGCCGCCGAGGCGGAAGACTGTGCGGTGGCGAAAGTGGCAGTGCTTCTTGACCGCCACCAGGGTGGGAGCGAGCAACTGCGCAAGCAGGGGTATGAGGTGGTGGCCTTTATGGAGGCGTCCCCTAACGGGACCATACAGGTTGTGGAGGGGTAGGCAAGCCCCTTCTCTACACCATACCCCACACCCCCTTGACAATGTTGATTTGTTGACGCATTATTAGTTTGACAGGGTGAGAAACAAGACGGGATAGGGGTGTAGGGAGTATGCGTGTCTCTATGAAGGTAGACTACGGAGTGCGTGCCCTGGTGGACTTGGCCCAGCACTACGGCGAAGGGCCTGTGCCAACTGCCGATGTAGCCGCCCACCAGAACATCCCCGAACCATACCTGGACCAACTGCTCAGCATCTTGAATAAGTCGGGTTTCGTGCGGAGCAGGCGCGGGCCGCAGGGGGGGCATATGCTGGCCCGCCCACCCCACGAAATCACCTTGGAGATGGTAATGCGCACCCTGGAAGGCACGGCGGCCCCGCTGGACTGTTTGGACGAGCCCTCGGAGTGTATCCTCTCCAGCGCCTGTGCCCAGCGGCAGATCTGGCGCTCAGTAGAGGAAGCGGTCCAGAGCGTGCTCAGTTCCACCTCCATCGCCGACTTGGCCAATCGCCAGCGGCAACTGTCCACCCAGGGCCTGTATCAAATCTAGGCTCGGCACGCCCCGGCGCCCCGCTTCCAGCGCCAGCCAGCGCTGGAACGGGGTCTTTTATTACGAGAACCCAAACACGAGGTGAGGCGATGACACAAACCACACAACCCATTATCCTGACGCCGGAACAGGTGAAGCGCTACAGCCGCCACATCATTATGCCGCAGGTGGGGAGCGCCGGCCAGCGCAAACTCCGCCAGGCCCGCGTCCTCATCGTGGGGGCAGGGGGGCTTGGCTCCCCAGCCGCCGTTTATCTGGCCCTGGCCGGCGTGGGCACCCTGGGCATCGTGGATTTTGATGTGGTAGACCTCTCCAACCTCCAGCGCCAAATCCTCCACCACACCCACGATGTGGGGCGCCCTAAAGTCCTCTCCGCCGCCGAGAGCATTCGTGACTACAACCCCGATGTGCAGGTAAAGATCCACGAGACCCGTCTTACCTCTGAAAACGCCCTAGACATCATTAGCCAATACGACCTTGTGGTTAACGGGGCCGACAACTTCCCCACCCGCTACCTAATGAACGACGCCTGCTACTTCCTGAAGAAGCCCCTTGTGGATGGGAGCATCCTCCTTTTTGACGGCACCGCCACCGTCTTCATCCCTGGTAAGGGGTGCTACAGGTGTCTCTTCCGTAACCCGCCCCCGCCAGGTGCCGTCCCCAACTGCGCCGAGGCGGGTGTGCTGGGCGCCATGACCGGCATCGTGGGTAGCATACAAGCCACCGAGGCCATCAAACTGATCCTGGGCATCGGCCAACCCCTGGTCTCCCGTCTGCTCCTTATTGATGCCCTGAATATGGAGTTCCGCACTATCCGCCTGCGCCGCGACCCCAACTGCCCTCTGTGTGGGGACAATCCCACTGTTACCAGCCTCATTGACTATGAGGTCTTCTGCGGTCTGCGCCCACCCTTCAACGGTGGCGCCACAGGATAGCGCTATGGCCAATGCTGCGCGCCCAACCCTTGACCTGCCCGGCTTCCGCACGGGCCTGCTGAAGCGGGACATCCTGGATGCTATCGGCAACACGCCCCTGGTGCTCTTGCGGCGAATGAGCAGTAACCCCCGCGTGCGCATCTTCGCCAAACTGGAGGGGCACAACCCTTCGGGAAGCGTCAAAGACCGCATCGCCAAATACATGATTGAGCAGGCCGAGGCTGAAGGCTTGCTTACGCCCGACAAGGTTGTCCTGGAGCCGACCAGCGGCAACACCGGCATCGCCCTGGCCATGGTGTGCAAGGTGAAAGGCTACCACCTGGTGGCGGTGATGCCTGATTCCGTCAGCCCCGAGCGGGTGCAACTCCTGCGGGCCTACGGGGCCGACATCGTCTTCACCGACGGGAGCCGGGGCACCAACTACTCCATCCTGGTGGCCAGGGAGATGGTGGACAAGGAGCCCCACAAGTATTTTATGCCCTACCAGTATGGCAACGAGGCCAACCCCCGCGCCCACTACGAGACCACAGGGGCTGAAATCCTGGCCGCCCTCCCAGAAATAGATGTCTTTATCGCCGGGCTGGGCACGGGCGGAACCCTGATGGGTGTGGGCAGACGCCTCAAGGAGTTCAACCCGGCAATTAAGATAGTGGCTGCCGCCCCAGACCCCGAAGAGACTATAGAGGGCCTGCGCCGACTGGAAGACGGCTTCGTCCCCCCCATACTGGACCTCTCTCTCCTGGACGGGCGCATTATGGTGAAGAGCCAGGAGGCCTTCGCCACCACCCGAGAACTGATGGAGAAGGAGGGCATCTTCGCCGGCGTCTCCTCGGGAGCGGTGGTGGCGGTGGCCAAGCGCCTCGCTACAAGGATGGAGCAGGGTAACATCGTCTGCCTGTGTGCCGACGGGGGTTGGAAATACCTGAGCACCAGCCTGTGGACCCGCGAATATCCCTCGCTGGAGCCGGAAGTGAAGGGGAAGGTATGGTGGTAACCCCTTCCCCACTGTGCACCAAGAAAGGAGGGGCTATGCGGTGTTGTAGGTGTTGCGCCTGTCCCCAGGGGCCCTAGGGTCGCCCAGCCAGCGCGTCGCCCTTGTGGCCCCCGACGCCCTATCGGGGGCTTTGCTTTTTTGCACCACCTAAATGTAACAACAGCGGAAGGAGGCTGTATGACCACGCATATCGCCGAGCACCAAACCCTGGATACCTCGGGAACCCTGTGCCCCCTGCCTGTTATTCGCGCCAAACAGGCTATGGATAAACTGGCCCCCGGCCAGGTGCTGAAGGTCATCGCTACCGACCCCGGCTCCAAGGCCGACATCCCCAGTTGGGCGCGCTCCGCCGGACATCGGCTCCTTCAACAGGCGGCGGAGGGCAAGAGGTTCATCTTCTGGGTGCAGAAGGGATAGAGGGATAGGAGAAACATATGGCAACAGCGACCACGCTACAGGCCAAACCATTGCAGGAACTTTTAGAGCAGTTTGCCCACCTCCATCGCCAGGCCCACGAACAGGAGGCCAAGCGGGTGGCCATTGTGGCCTCAAAGGGCACCCTGGATATGGCTTACCCTGCCCTCATCCTGGCCACCACGGCAGCCTCCATGGGCATGGAGTGCGCCGTCTTCTTCACCTTCTATGGCCTCAACATCCTCCATAGGCGCAAGTCCAGATCTTTGCAGGTGGCCCCTTTGGGCAACCCCGCCGCACCTATTCCCGTCCCCAACCTCATCGGGGCCATACCCGGCATGACCCAGGCCGCCACTCTGGTGATGAAATGGATGATGCGCCGCCAGAACATGCCCTCTGTCCAGACCCTGCTGGACACGGCTAAGGATATGGGAGTGAAACTTATCGCCTGCTCCACCACCATGGGCGTAATGGGGGTGAAGGAGAGCGACCTCATAGAGGGGGTGGAGATTCAAGGGGCAGCCGCCTTCCTGGAGTTCGCCTCCAAGGCCCACATAACCCTATTCATCTAGTCCACACGGAGGGAGGGAAGCATGAGCACCACACCAGGCTACGCATATCCTGTCTTGGTGGAGACCACCTGGGTGGCCGAGCACCTGAACGATCCCAAGGTGCGCATCGTAGAGGTAGATGTGGACACCTCGGCCTACGAGCAGGGCCACATCCCCGGAGCAGTGGGGTGGAACTGGAAGAACCGACTCCAGGCATTCCCCCAGCGCGATGTGATATCCAAAGAGGGGTTTGAGGCCCTGTGCAGCGTGTCTGGTATCGCCAACGACACCCTCATCGTCTTTTACGGCGACAACAACAACTGGTTTGCTGCCTATGCCTACTGGCTAGCCCGCTACTATGGGCATCCGCGGGAGTTGTTGCGCCTGCTGAACGGGGGCAGGGCCAAATGGCTGGCCGAGAAGCTCCCCCTTACCCGGGAGGTGCCCCTCCTCAACCCCACCACCTACATTGCCCAGGAGCCAGACCTCTCCCTGCGGGCCTTCCGGGACTATGTCTATCAGGCAGTGATGAACAAGGCCTACATCGGCCTGGTGGATGTGCGCTCTCCCAGGGAATACACAGGGGAACTGCTGGCCCCGGAGAACCTGCCACAGGAAGGTTCCCAACGGGGCGGGCACATCCCTACAGCCACTAACATCCCCTGGAGCCTGGCGGTGCGAGAAGATGGCACCTTCAAGCCCCCGGAGGACCTGCGCAACCTCTATGCTGGCAGAGGCATTACCCCCGATAAGGAGGTGATCGCCTACTGCCGTATTGGGGAGCGGAGCGCCCACACCTGGTTTGTGCTCAGTGAACTGCTGGGCTACCTGAAAGTGCGCAACTACGACGGCTCCTGGACGGAGTGGGGGAGCGTAGTTGGAGCGCCTATCCGCACAGGCCCACAGCCTTAGAGGCTAACGCCCCCGCAGACGGGGGTCTAGCACATCCCGCAGGGCATCCCCCAGCAGGTTGAAGCCGAACACGGCCAGACTAATGGCCAGGCCCGGGAAAATCACCAGCCAAGGGGCGCGCTGGGCGAACTCGGCGGCCGCCCCGGAGAGCATGCGCCCCCAGGAGGGGTGAGGCTCCGGCACCCCCAGCCCCAGGAAGGAGAGGCTGGCCTCCGTAAGGATGGCGCTCCCCAACTGGGCAGTAGCCAGCACGATAAAGGGGCCGAGGGTGTTGGGTAAAATGTGCAGAAAGGCGATGCGCGCGTCCCCACACCCGATAGCCCGCGCTGCCTCCACATAGGTCATAGAGCGAATTTGCAAAGTGCTGGAGCGTATCACCCGCGCCGCCCTGGGGATAATAGGAATAGAGATGGCTATTATGACATTGGCCAGGGAAGGCCCCAGGGCTGCCACCATCACCAGGGCCAGCACCAGCAGGGGCATCGCTTGCATAATGTCCATAACCCGTTGGAGGGTGATGTCCAGTTTGCCCATAAAATACCCGCTCAGCAGGCCCAGCACACCCCCCACCACCGTGCCCAGGAGGGTAGAACCCAACCCCACCAGGAGCGACACCCGCGCCCCGTGCACTATACGGCTGTAAATGTCCCTCCCCAGCTTGTCGGTGCCCAGCCAGAAAGTCTTACTTGGAGGGGCGAAGGTGGCCTGGGCGTTGGTAGCCGTTGGGTCGTAGGTAGCCAGGAAGTTGGCGAAGACGGCCACCAGCACCATCAGGAGGATAACTATCCCACCCGCCATCCCCAGGGGCTTGGAGCGGGCGAAGCGGAGAATTGTCTTCCACCAGGGGCGCTTGCGCCCTAACTGAATACCCCCTACTCCTGTAACTCCACGCTGGGCTTCCACCGCTCACCTCACCATCATTGATAGCGCACCCTTGGGTCCAGCCACCCGTAAAGGATATCCACCACCAGATTGGCCAGCACCACGATAGAGGCGATAAACATTACCAGGCTTTGCACTATTGGGTAGTCCCGCTGGCGAATGGCATCCACAAGGTATCGGGCCACCCCAGGCAAGTTGAACACCTGTTCAGTTACCACCAGCCCTCCGATCAAGAAGGCGAACTCAATGCCAACGACCGTTACCACCGGGAGCACCGCGTTGCGCAGGGCGTGGCGGTAGATCACCACCCGCTCCCGTAGCCCCTTGGCCCAGGCAGTGCGAATGTAGTCCTCCCGCATCACCTCTAGCATAGACGAACGCGTGATGCGCATTATTAGGGCGCTGGAACGATACCCTACCGCCAGCGCCGGGAAGATGAACTGCTTCATGTTTGCCCCAAAATCCTGGAAGGGGGAGACATACAGCATCTCCGGCAGTTGCCCAACCCGCACCAGGGCCAGGATGATGAGGAGCCCCAGCCAGAAGGCCGGCATAGAAAGCCCCGCAATGCTGAAGATCCGAAGCGCATAGTCTAGGGCCGAGTCCTGGCGCACGGCGCTAATAATGCCCGTGGGTATGGCGATAACCACTGAGATAACCATGGCCATCAGGGCCAACTGGAGGGTAACAGGAATGCGAGGCTTGATAATGGCCCACGCCGGCCGGTCATAAAAGTAGGACCTCCCCAGGTCGCCACGAAAGAGATCCCGAACCCACTCCCAGTATTGGGCCACAATGGGCTTGTCTATGCCCAACTCGCGCTCCAGGGCAGCCTTGGCCTGGGGATCCACATACCCGGCCGACTGGAAGATGATGTCGGCGATATTCCCCGGCGCCA
>JBKBKV010000026.1:17358-21346 GCA_046294495.1 Dehalococcoidia bacterium
GACGAAGCAGAACAAAGATGAGGATGGACATCCCCACCAGCGTGGGGATAACCACCAGGAGCCGCCGCGCCAGATACCCGCTCATCGCCCTCTTGCCTTTGTGCCTCTCTAGCCCCACTATAAAATACGATATCAGAAAGCAAGGGCGCATGATAACCCCTGCCCGGGGGATTTGCAGGGGGCCTCGCTATGCTATACTGGATACAATGCTGACTGAAGCAGTGAGGGTAGAGAGTTGGATACCCAGAGGCCCATTATCTACACCCTGCCCGACTGCCCCACCTGCCTCAAACTAAAGACGGCGTGGCGCAGGAGGGGCCAACCCTTTGAAGAGCGCCAGGTGAGCCAGCGCCAGGAATGGCTGGATGAGGCCCTGGCCCTGGCCGACACGGTGCCCATCATCCTCTGGCCCGACGGGCGGGTAGAGGTGGGGTTTGAGGGAGAAGAGGGCTGACACATCGGGTAAGAACGGGGCCGGTGGCCCCACAAAAGCAGCGGGAGGTTAGTATGACCCAGAAGACCAGCGTGGTTACAACGGAACGCTTTGCCAAAGGGCTTACCTACCAGGAGTTTTTGGCCCAGGCCAAAGTAAACCTGGAGCAGTTCCATAAATGGTATAACGACTTCAACCCCAACCCCGACGACCTGGCTTTCTTCCGCCGGGCCATGGCCCACCCCCGAGGGCCAGGCAAGGTGCTCGCCCTGGCGGAAGACTGGTGCCCCGATGTTTACCGGGGTCTCCCCGTTATGGCAAAGGTGGCAGAAGCCGTGGGCCTGGAACTAAAGGTCTTCCCGCGGGACCTGAACCTGGACATTATGGACGAGTTTCTCTATCAAGGGCAGTATCGCTCTATCCCTACCTTTGTCTTCTACACGAAGAATATGGAATATCTCTGCCATTGGATTGAGCGCCCCGCCCTTGCCAACAGGGAGACTGCCGAGGTTACCGAGCAACTCAAACGGGAGATGCCCGGCGCCAAGGAGGAAGACATCCGTGCCGAGCGGCGTAAACGCCTCCTGGCCCGCTGGCCCGCCTGGCAGCAGGAGACAGTGCGTGAAATCCGCCACCTGCTGGCCCAAACCCTGCAGATACCCCCCTAAGCGGAGGAAGGCATGTCCCAGAAAGGCATTGAGGTAGAGATCACCTTCTGCATGTCCTGAGGCTACCACCTGCGCGCCGCCTGGATGGTCGGCGAGTTGTTCAACATCTTCCAGGACACCATCGCCTCTATGCGCTTGGTGCCGGGCGGGGGCGGTGTCTATGATGTGCGGGTGAACGGGAAACTGGTGTTTTCCAAGAAGCAGGTAGGGCGATTCCCCGAGATCAACGAACTAGTGGAGGCCCTCAACAACGCCTTGGAGGCACAGGAGTAAGGCAAAGTATCCACCCCCGCATTAACAGACAATTCTGTGCCCTACCTCCCCTTGAGAGTTCAGCAATTATGCGCTATGATTAGCCGTTATGCACCAGGGGGGCCTTTCCCCGCCAGGCAAGGAGATCCCCATGCAGTTAGGCAGGAAGCGCATGCACTTGGCACGCCTCGTGAGGGTGGTGTCGGCCGTTTTGCTGGTTGTTGCAGTGGCCGCTTGCGCCAGAGTGCCCTCCCCTACCCCTACCATTCCCCCATCCCCAACACCCACACCCCGTCCGGCCGCCACCCCTAGCCCTACACTACCCCATACCCCTACGACCACACCAACCCCCCTTCCACTCCCCGGCCCTACTGCCTCATCCCCTGTCCAGGAGGGGCTACGCCTCACCCTCTCCCTTTCCAAAGGGGAATACCGAGCGGGGGAGAACCTTGAAGCCCGCTTGACCCTAACCACCACATCCCCCAACGAGGTAACCGTTACCACCAACTCCAGCCAACTCTTTGACCTGCTCTTCCGGAGCAAGGCGGGGGAGCAGCGGTGGTCGTCTGGCAAGGCTTTCCTGCCTGTGGTAACATCACACCACATCTCCCCCATCGGGGGGCTGTCCCAGACCCTTACCTGGCAAACCAGGGAGGCGGGGGAACTCACAGTTATCGGCTTGACGGTGCAGTTAAAGGTGGGCGCGAAGCAGGTGCAACTGCAGACCCCCACTGTAACAGTGGTAGTGCGCTAATAAGACAAAGAGGGAAGAGGAGCAGTAGGTATGTTCAGACCTGTAGTGCGCATGCTGTTTCTGGTGGCGGTGCCTTTGGCAGTGCTCGTTATCGCGGGCCTAGCGAGCGCCTGGGTGCCCGCCAGCGATCCCACCGGCCTTCAGGTCATACGTGTCATCACAGGAAACAAGGACCCCGCGGCAGAGGGAGAGGCCCTGGTGAAGTTCAAAGGGGAGGTCTCTGCTTCCCAGGCCCAGAGCATCCTCCAGGCCAACGGCATCCAGGTCCTGGAGCACTACTCTATGCTAGGTGTCTACCGGGTGCGCCTCCCCAAGGGGATGAACATCAAAGAGGCATCCCAGCGCCTGGGGCCCAGTATAGCCTACATAGAACCCAACTACATCGTTGGCGCCCAGCCTGTAGTGGAGGCCAACCTAATCCCCCTGGGCCAGGCCCCGGCGTCCGCCCTGGTGCAGGAGGGCGCGGGGAAAGGCCCTGCTAACCCACCTGCCCAGCAGAGTGGGGGCGACCTCCAGGTCCTCCAGGTTATCAAGCGCCAGAAGCCCGAGGCGGCAGAGGGGGAGGCCCTGGTAAAGTTCAAAGGGGATGTCTCCGCTGCCCAGGCCCAGAGCACCCTCCAGGCCAACGGCATGCAGGTCCTGGAGCATTACAACCTCTTCGGCATCTACCGCATCGCCCTCCCCAAGGGGATGAGCATTGCCCAGGCCAGCAAGGCCCTGGACGGGCAGGTGGCCTACATTGAACCCAACTACATCGTCCGCGTTGCCACCACCACCCCCAACGACCCCAGCTTCAATCAACTGTGGGGCCTCAACAACACGGGCCAGACCGGGGGCACCCCAGACGCCGACATCGACGCCCCCGAAGCGTGGGACATCCAGCAGGGGAGCACCTCCACCGTGGTTGCGGTGGTAGACACCGGCATAGACTATAACCACCAGGACCTGGCCGCCAACATGTGGCGCAACCCTGGGGAGATCCCGGGCAACAACCTGGACGACGACGGTAACGGCTACATTGATGATGTCTACGGGATCAACTGCATCGGCACTACCATCAACCATAACCCACCCCTGGACGACCACAACCACGGCTCCCATGTAGCCGGCACCATCGGGGCAGTGGGGAACAACAACATAGGCGTAGCGGGGGTCATGTGGCAGGTAAGCCTGATGGCCCTGAAGTTCCTGGATTCCAGTGGCTCGGGCTTTACCTCAGATGCTATTGAGTGCATCCAGTATGCGGTAGCCCAACGAGCCTCGGGCACCCCCGTGCGCGTCCTCAACAACTCCTGGGGCGGGGGCGGTTTCTCCACCGCACTGCGCGACGCCATCATCGCGGCTCGGGACCACGGCATGCTCTTCATCGCGGGTGCCGGCAATGACAACATAGATACCGATATTCACCCCTTTTACCCCAGTTCCTACGATGTGGATAACATCATCTCCGTGGCGGCTTCAGACCATAACGATAACAAGGCTAGCTTTTCCAACTACGGCAACCTTACTGTAGACCTGGCGGCACCTGGGGTGAACATCCTCAGCACAGTGCGCAACAACGGCTATTCCTCCCTCAGCGGCACCTCCATGGCCACGCCCCATGTCTCTGGCGTGGCCGGCCTCCTCTTCACCCAGTTCCCTACCCTGACCTACACCCAGGCAAAACGGCGCATCCTGTGCAGCGTAGATGTGAAGCCCCAGTGGGCGGGTCGCACCCTCACCGAGGGGCGCCTTAACGCCCACCGAGCCTTGACAATCGGCACCTCCTCCATCTTTACCCTGCCCTGGGCGCCCGACCGCCACTTCAAGGTGGCAGCCAGTTCTACCGTGGTGATCCGCGCCGAGTTGTGTGCTGGGCAGGACCCGGTGCCGGGGGCTACT
>JBKBKV010000026.1:21356-23618 GCA_046294495.1 Dehalococcoidia bacterium
TGTTATCGCCTCCTTCGCCAATGGCGACCCGCCCGTTATCCTGCGGGACGACGGCGTGGCCCCCGACACGGTGGCTGGCGACAGCATCTACACCGGCAACTGGGTGCCCCAGAATGGGGGGACAGCGGACATCACCATTACCGCCACCAAGGACGGCATGACGCCCGCTCCCCCGCGCGTCATCCCAGGCCGTGTCCTGCTTATCCCCAACTATCAGAGGGCCACCGTCCCCTTTGAATGGGAAGATATCCGCGGTAGAGGCCTGCGCTTTGAGTTGGGCGATGACAACTGTGTGTTACTCGGGACTAGTATGCCCATCCCCTTCTACGGCGCACTGTTCAACGAGTTCCAGGTGGACAGCAACGGCTACATCGCCTTCCCGCCGAACCCCGAGTGCGGAGACTACAGCAATAGCCCTATCCCCTCGAACGACCTGGGAGGGGCCATCGCCGCCTTCTGGGATGACCTGATAATGCGTCCTGACACCCCGACCGGCGAGGTTTGGGTGGCTATCGTTGGGCCGCCTGGGGGGAGGCGCCTCATCGTCCAGTGGCAAGATGTGAACCACTTCGGTTCTGCTACCTCAACAGCCTCCTTCCAGGTAGTTATTGAGGAACTCACAGGGCGCATGGTATTCCGCTACCTGGACACGGACTTTGGCAACCCAGCGTTCAACAACGGGGCCAGTGCTACTTCGGGCATTCAGATGGACAACACCCTTGGCCTGCAGAACAGCTACAACCAGCCGGTGCTGCTCAGCGGGAGTGCCTTTGCCATCTTCCCCCAGCCTCTGCCTGGGACAGGCCTCCTGCGTGTGGAGACCCAGCCACCCGCCCAGGTCCAGATTTACGCCAACGGTGTCCTGATGGGCGAGTGGGGGCTAGACTGGCCTGAATTACCTGCCGGCACCTATCTTCTCGAGTTCCGCAACCCACCCTATAGTTGGAACGCCTCCAACACCATCCTGGTGCGCAAGCACCCGCCGGGCGGGGCATTCACAGAGCAACCAGTCAGCCAGCCGGTGACCGTTGAAGCCGGCAAGGTAACTGAAGTAATTCTGCGCCTCTGGCAGAATGGCTTCTTGCGGGTTACCACAGAAGGTGCCTCTTCTCCGACCATTTTGGTGGATGGCACCCCTCGCAACGCCTGGTGGTTCTGGGCCACTATGCCTCCTGGCACCTACACCGTCTCCTTCCAGCCAGTGCCAAGCGCCACCACACCGTGCCCCAGGGTGGTAACCGTTGTCAGCGGGTCGGGGACACGTGTGCACGGCAACTACAACACAGGCACCTGCGATATCGTCCCCTATCCGTAGCGCCACAAGGGACCCACAGAGGGGGAGGGGGCATTCGGCTCCCTCCCCCTCTGCGTCTGGGTGTTACGCTTCTTCACCTCGCGAGGTGTCGGTCGGGGGAGGCCCCTTCTCACGGCTCAGGGAACCCTCGGCCGGGGCGAAGATGGAGTCCCCAGCGGGCAGGGGTGTCCTCAGAACCTCCTCCTTGCGAGAGGGGCGTCCCAGGGGTAACACCGCCCCTATACCCCCCATAAGGAGGCGCCGAAGCCTCTCCAAGGCCTGGCGACGGTGCAAATCCATCCCTAGTGCTCCATCACTGACCCGCCGTTGAAGTTGATGGCCTGGCCGGTGATGTAATCGCATACAGGGGAGCATAGGAAGGCGACAAAACGCCCCACCTCCTCATCGGTGGCGGCACGCCCCAGGGGGATGGTCTTTAGCACCGCCTCCCACCGCTCCCCACGCCCCAGGTCGTCCATACGGGAGGTATCGGTTACGCCCGGGCACACGGCGTTCACAGTGATGCCATAGGGGGCCAGTTCCCGAGCCACCGACTGGGTGAACAGGTGGATGGCCGAGTTGGCGGCGGCGTAGGCCGAGGTGTTGGCCTGCCCCCGCTTCCCCGCCGAAGAGGAGATGTTGACGATCCGCCCCCAGCGCTGGCGTTGCATCACCGGCGCCACATACTTGGTGCACAGGAAGGTGCCCACCACCTTCACCTCCAACACCCGCCGAAAGACCTTCTCGTCTATCTCCCACGTGGGCACTCGGTCGGGGCCGCGGGCGAAGGCGGCATTGTTCACCAGGATATCTATGCGCCCAAAGGCCTGGAGGGTTTTGGCCACCATATCCTGCACCTGCTGGGCATTGGTAACATCCACGACCAAGGGCAGGGCACGCCTCCCAGCCGCCCGCACCTGCTCCGCCACGCTTTCAAGGTCTCGCCAGCCGATACGCCTCTCGTCCCC
>JBKBKV010000027.1:0-2112 GCA_046294495.1 Dehalococcoidia bacterium
GACCCCCTGCTCCTTCAGCCACTGGGCCGCCTCCGGGGCCAGGAAGGGATGGTTCTGGTAGTAAGTAGGGCTTCCCATCTCCCGCTGTGCCCACCCCGTCCACAGGAGCACGATGGCCTCCCACGGCCAAGCCTCCCGAAGGGCATAACGCACGGCGTCTAAGGAGAGGGGCTGGCCGGGCTGGGCTAAACGGCGCAGGTCCGCCAGGATGCCCCTGCCGGCGAGGCGTTCCAGAGGCACCCGGTCAATAGTGGCTCCCTCTGGCACAAAATGGTAAGGGGCGTCCACATGGGTGCCCAGATGGGTAGCCAGGGTAATGCGGGTGTTGCTCCTCCCATGCTGGGCATGGGTGTGAACAGGCTCGGCTGTGAAGCCAGGCAGGCCCGGCACCGGCGTCAGGCGGTCTGGGGACAAAGTAAGGGTCAGGTCAACCCACTTTGCCATTGGGGCCCTCCTTTTGGGCGTAGTGCCAGGCATCCAGGGCCACCTGCCTTGCCAGGGAGGGGCCAAACCCCCGTCGGCGCAGGTAGGAGTAGAGGCGACGCAGAAATGTCGCGCGGGGGAGGCCCTGGAGGCGTGGTGCCCACTGCTGGGCGCACTGGCGCGCCAGGGCCGGGTCGTTAACCCCCTGGGCCACCTCCTGGGCTACCTGGGGAGGAACGCCCTGGGCCACCAGTTCCCGCTCCACCAGCCAGCGAGAGCGTGGTCGGTGCTCCAGGCGTGCCTGTGACCACATCTGAGCGAAGCGCCGGTCGTCTAAGTAGCCCAGGGCCTTCAGGCGCTCAACGGCAGAGGCTACCTCCTCTTCGGGGAAAGCCCTAGCCAGGCGCTGGCGCAGGCGAGCCTCGGTGAGGGGACGGCGGGACAGGAGGCGCAGGCCTTCAGCCAGGGCCGAGGTGGGCTGACCTCGCTTCACACCACCCCCTCTTGGCGCAGGCGCTCCACCTGCTCTGGGGAAAGGCCCAGCCACTGCATCAGCACCTCCACTGTGTGCTCCCCCAGTTCGGGGGGAGATGTGCGCACGCCCCCCGGCGTGCGAGAGTGGCGGATAGGGGTGTTGGGATACTTCCACCCACCGATGCGAGGGTGGGGCAGTTCCACTATCATCTTGCGATGCTGAATCTGCGGGTCTTGCACCACCTTGTCAATGGTGTTCACCGGCCCGCAGGGGATGCCCATGGGGATCAGTTCGTCCAGCCATTCCTGGGTGGTTTTCTGGCGCATAGCCTCCGAGATGGCCGGCTCTAGTATATCAATGTGCTGGGTGCGGGACCAGGAGGTCTGAAAGCGGGGGTCGTCTATCCATTCGGGATGGCCGATGGCGGCGCAGAAGAGGGGCCACTGGGTCTCGCTGCCCCCGAAGATGGCCACCACAATCCATCCGTCTCTAGTGGGGAAAGCCTGGAATGGGGTGGCTGAGGGATGGCGGGTGCCCAGAGGGCGGGGCACCTCCCCCGTGGCGAAGTAGCGGGCCAGAGCGTTCTCCAGCACCGCCACCTGGCAGTCCAGCATACTTATATCCAGAAACTGCCCCTTACCGCTCTGCTGGCGCTCATACAAGGCGGCACAGATGCCCACAGCTGCAAAGAGGCCCGCTACGATGTCCCCGTAGGAAGTGCCGGGGCGCACGGGACGGCCGTCTGCCTCTCCAGTAATGCTCATTACCCCACCCATGGCCTGGACGATGATGTCCAGGGCGGGGCGCTGGGCGTAGGGGCCGTCCTGCCCAAACCCGGAGATAGCGCAGTAGACCAGGCGGGGGTTACGCTGGGCCAGCACATCATACCCAAGCCCCAGGTGCGCCATGCTGCCCGGCGTGAAGTTCTCCACCAGCACATCGGCATGCTCCACCAGGCGCAGGAAGACTTCTCGCCCCTGTGGTTTCTGAAGGTCCAGGGTTATGCTCTTTTTGTTGCGATTGAGGGAGAGGAAATAGACGCTGACGCCGTCCACGAAGGGGCCGGTGCCACGGGCGGCGTCTCCCCCGCCGGGGTGTTCCACCTTCACCACCTCCGCTCCCATATCGGCCAGGAGCATGGTGCAGAAGGGGCCGGAGAGGATCCAGGAGAGGTCTAGGACACGGATGTCAGCCAGAGGGCCCATTACTTCTGC
>JBKBKV010000027.1:2209-9472 GCA_046294495.1 Dehalococcoidia bacterium
GTTCCTCCATAACAAATAGGGGGCGTATGGTAAATATCCTAGCGCACTAACTGGGGGAAGGGTAGCACCCTATGGCGGCCCCACACCCACCTGCCCCTCGTCTCCCAGGAAGAGGGAGACCCACCCCTGCCCGTTCCCATCCACCCGGCACCCCACCCCCAGCAGGCTCTGGCGCAGGTGCGCACCGTGCACCACACACCCCTCCATCAGGATGCTGTCCACCACCGTGCTGTCCTGCACCTGGCTCCCGTCGCCGATGCTCACGACGGGGCCGATGTCGGCTTCGTGCACTATGCAGTTGGCCCCTATGGAAAGGGGTCCCCGCAAGACGCTCCCCCGCACCTGGGAGCCAGGACCCACCTCCACCGTTCCCAATACCTGGCACGCCTCCAGAACGCCCTGGATATGGGGGCTAGTCCTCTCCTGCAACACACGGCGGTTCGCCTCTAGCACATCCTCCTTACGCCCCAGGTCCAGCCACCAGCGGTGAAAACGGCGGATTTGCACCTGGGCTCCCTGCTCCAGGAGGGCCTGAATGGCGTCGGTAATTTCCAGTTCCCCCCGTGCAGAGGGTTTTAGGGTGGCGATGACCTGGTGCACCATGGGGGTAAAGGCATACACACCGATGATGGCCAGGTTGCTCCTGGGTTCCCGAGGTTTCTCCACCAGGCGCAGAGGGCGGCCGTGGGCATCCACCTCTACCACCCCGAAGCGGCGGGGATCGGGCACCTCCTTCACCAGGGCCAGGGCCTCGGCCCCACTGGCAGGCCAATTCTGAAGGGAATCGGCGATGCCCCCCTGGAACAGGTTGTCCCCCAGCAGGAGGAGGAAAGGTTCGTCCCCCAGGAAGTGGCGGGCACAGGCCACAGCGTGGGCCAGTCCCTTGGGCTCCTGCTGCACCACATAGGAGATGCGCACACCCCAACGAGCACCATCCCCCACAGCCTGGCGAATGGCTGCGCCACTGTCCGGGGCCACCACAATCCCCACCTCCTCCACCCCCGCCTGGGCCAGGTAGTCCAGCACATAGAAGAGCACAGGTCGATTGGCCACCGGCACCAAGTGCTTGGGGCGGGTGTAGGTTAGGGGGCGCAGACGGGTGCCTTTGCCAGCGGCCAGGACAAGGCCCTTCATGGTTATCCCCAGGATGTTTCCTCTATCAGCATAGGGGAGTGGGATGGTTATAGCAAGAGGGCACTACACCATCTTCGCCCAGGTGGTATACTAGAACTAGCCTGTGTAAGCCCCCGTGGGGGCAAAGACTTGGAGCGCCAGCGTGAAGATGCGAGACTACGAACTGGTTCTTGTGGTCAGCCCGGAAGTAGACGACGCCCGCACCCAGGCGTTGGTGGAGCGCATCCACCGCCTAATCACAGAACGAGGGGGAAGCCTCACCAAACACGAAACCTGGGGGCGCAAGCGCCTCGCCTACCCCATCCGTAACTACAAGGAGGGCACCTATCTCTTCACCCAGTTCCAGGCCAACACTCAAACCTCCCGAGAGATAGAACAGGCCCTGCGGGTTTCCGAGGAGGTGCTCCGCCACCTCCTGGTCAAGGTAGAAGGTTAGTGGGCAAGGCTGTAGGAGAGGGATGGCTGGGCTAGTCAAAATCATTGTTATCGGCAATGTGGGCACCGACCCGGAGATGCGCTACACCCCCCAGGGCACACCGGTAACCTCCTTCCGTTTGGCGGCTACCCGCACCTTCAACGCCCCCGACGGGACACGCCAGCAGGAAACGGAATGGTTCACTGTGGTGGCGTGGCGGCAGTTGGCCGAGCAGGTTAGCCAATACCTTACCAAGGGGCGGAGGGCATATGTGGAGGGACGCCTGCGGAGCCGTTCCTGGGTGGGAAACGATGGACAGACCCGCTGGGTAAACGAGATCGTGGCCGACCGCGTCATCTTCCTGGACAGGCCCACCCCTGAGGCCCAGGCACCCGAAGAGGCCCCCCCTGAAGAAGGCCCTTCCCCCAACGACCTGCCTTTCTAATCTGCTGTGTAGCGAGAGGTGATAGCCTTGACAACCCAACCCCAACCTGCCGTAACCCAGTCAGCGCCATCCCCACGCGCCCAGGGGGTATCCGCCCAGCGTCGGAAGGGGCGCCGCCGCTACTATCCCCCCCGCAAGAAGGCGTGCCCCTTCTGCGTGGAGAAAAGCCTCGCAATAGACTATAAAAATATCACCCTGCTGAAACGCTTCATTGGGGATCAGATGAAGATTGAGCCGCGCCGCAAGACGGGGGTCTGCGCCAAGCACCAGCGCTTCCTGGCCACAGCCATCAAGCGCGCCCGACACCTGGCCCTGCTTCCCTTCGTTCCAGACCACGTGCACAAGACGGGTTGGGCAGCCCCCACCGCTGGGGAAACAACCCCAGCCCCCCCTGCTCGGTAGGAGGCCCTATGGCGGGGAAAGCACCTGGCAAGACCCCCCAGATATACTCCAGCCGCCGTCGACTGGCCCGCTGGCAACAAGAGCAACGCAAGGCACGCACCGCCCTCTTCCTGGGCATCGTGGCGGTGGTCGTCATCCTTGCTATCCCCGCCTATGGCTACTACGCCACCTTTATCCAACCACCCAGGCAATGGGTTGTCCAGGTCAACGAGCGCACCTTCAGCATGGGCTACCTGGTAAAACTTCTGCGCATGTTCCAGCGGGGGGGCCAACTCACAGGCCAAAGCCTTAATCTGGGCACCCTTCCCTTCCAGTTGGTGCAGGTGCTTAGCGAGAACGAACTCATCCGCCAGACCGCCCCCCGCTATAACATCGTCGTGAGCCAGCAGGACATAGACCAGGAGGTGCGCCGCCGCATCCTGGGGGAGCGCCCACAGAACGACCCCACCCCCACCGACCAACTGGAGCGGGAGTTCCGGGAGCGCTACCGCCAATACCTTACTACCATTGGCCTTTCTGAAAAGGAGCACAGGCAAGTGGTGGAGTGGGACCTCTACCGGGAGCGCATGCGCGACTATTTAGGGCAGACCATCCCCTCAGTTCAGCCCCAGGTGCGCCTCTCCCGCATCACCGTGGCCACCCAGGAGAAAGCCCAGGAGGTAGTTCAGCGTTTCAAGGAGGGCCAGCCCTTCCCCAAACTAGTCAACGAGTATTCGGTAGACAACGAGGAGGTGCGCAAAGACGGGGACATCGGCTGGGTGGTGAAGGGCGTCTTGCCCGACATAGACGACAAGATTGCATGCCCCCCCGAACCTGGCTCCTCCACTGGCAAGGAGATGCCCGGCCTCTTTGCAGGAATAGAACCAGGAACCCTCCTCTGCCCCCAATCCCGCCCAGCCGGCCCCGATGGACAGATCGTGTGGTATGTCTACCTGGTTACCGAGACAGCCTCTGCCCGGGAAGTGGAACCATCCCAGCGGGAGGTTCTTAAGACCCGCGCCCTGGACCAGTGGCTCTCCGAGGAACGCTCAAAACACATCGTCCGCCTAAACTTCGACTCCGAGAAATACTCCTGGATAGTAAAGCAACTGCGCATCGCATCCCCCCAGAGCGGGCAGTCCGCACAGTAAGGGGTCTCCGTGGCTGAAGTCGGCATTGGCCTTATGGGGCTGGGTGTAGTTGGAAGCGGGGTAGCGGGCGTCCTCTTGAAGAAGGGCGAAGCCCTGGCTCGGCAGGTGGGTATCTCCCTGGCTCTCCATCGTGTGCTAGTGCGCAACCTCACCAAGCCCCGCTCGGTGCACCTCCCCGAAGGGGTGCTTACCACCAACCCAGAAGACCTGCTGACCAACCCTCACTGCCACATCATTGTTGAGGTGATGGGGGGCGAGGAGCCGGCGGCCACCTATATCCGCCGTGCCCTGGCCGGTGGCAAGCATGTGGTTACCGCCAACAAAGAGGTCATGGCCAAGCATGGCCCCACTCTCTTTCGCCTGGCCCAGCAACGGCAAGTGTATCTACTCTTTGAAGCCTCTGTAGGGGGAGGCATACCCCTCATCGGCCCCCTCCAGAGAGACCTCCTGGCCAACGACATCACCTCCCTGCGGGCCATTATCAACGGCACCACTAACTATATCCTCACCCGCATGGCCCGGGATGGGGTGGACTACCAGGTGGCCCTACAGGAGGCACAGGCCAAAGGCTACGCCGAGCCCGACCCTACTAACGATGTGGAAGGCATAGATGCCGCCTACAAACTGGCGGTGCTCTCCCTTTTGGCCTTCCGCACCTTTGTGCCCTTTCCACAGATCCACCGGGAGGGTATCACTCACCT
This sequence comes from Dehalococcoidia bacterium, assembly GCA_046294495.1. GTDB lineage: Bacteria > Chloroflexota > Dehalococcoidia > Lucifugimonadales > HRBIN23 > HRBIN23. The sequence continues at coordinate 6,437 of JBKBKV010000027.1, forward strand.
GAAGGCCAAAGACTTTCGCTATGCCCACGAACTGGGATACGAGATAAAACTCCTGGCCATTGGACGCAAGGAGAACGGTGCTGTGCAGGCCCGTGTGCACCCCGTCTTTGTGCCCTCTCATACCCTCCTGGCCAAGGTGGATGGGGCATACAATGCCATTGAGGTGCAGGGCGACCTGGTGGGGAGGGTGGTCTTTCACGGCCTGGGGGCAGGCCCAGCCCCCACCTCAAGCGCCGTGGTGAACGACATCCTCACCATTGCCCGCTCCATCAAGGCACAGACAAGGCCCCTGCCCTGGTTGGACTACGACACCCCCCTAAGTGTGCGCCCTATGGACGACCTTACCACCCAATACTACCTGCGCCTGAATGTGGCCGACCGCCCAGGCGTGCTGGCCCAAATCGCCCATATCCTGGGAGAACTGTCCATCAGCATCGCATCGGTGATCCAGAAGGATGCTGACCCCACGGCCGGCACAGCGGAGATCGTTATTATGACCCACCCTGCACGGGAGGGGGCTGTGCAGGAGGCTTTGGGGCATATCCGCCGCCTGCCGGTGGTGCAGGAGGTAAGCAACCTGATACGGGTGGAGGCAGACTAGAGTCCAACTTCATTGAGGGCAGCATGCGTGAAGGTGTCCTACGCCGCTACGAGGCTTTTCTCCCCCTGACACCCAATACCCCCCGTATCTCCCTGGGCGAAGGGGGCACCCCCCTGGTCAAGTCCAAGCGTCTGGGGCGTGAGGCGGGCTGTGAAGAGGTCTACTTCAAACTGGAGGGGTGCAACCCCACCGGCTCCTTCAAAGACCGGGGGATGGTGGTGGCGGTAGCCAAAGCCCTGGAGCAGAACGCCCGCGCCATCATCTGCGCCTCTACCGGCAACACCTCCGCCTCGGCCGCAGCCTACGGCGCCTACGCTGGCCTTACCACCATCGTCTTGGTGCCCCAGGGCAATATAGCCAGGGGGAAACTGGCACAAGCCATCGCCTATGGGGCGCGGGTAGTGGCCATCAAGGGAAACTTTGACCGGGCTTTGGAACTAGTGCGCATCCTGGCCCAGCGCTACCCCATCACCCTTGTCAACTCGGTGAATCCCTATCGCCTGGAGGGGCAGAAAACGGCCGCCTTTGAGGTGGTGGATGCCCTAGGCGACGCCCCCGACTATCTGTGCATCCCAGTAGGCAACGCCGGAAACATCACCGCATACTGGAAGGGATTCACAGAATACTTCCAGGCGGGCCGTGCCACCCGTCGCCCCAAGATGCTGGGTTTCCAGGCAGAAGGGGCCGCCCCTATCGTGCGGGGGCACCCTATCAAGGACCCCAAGACCATCGCCAGCGCCATCCGTATCGGCAATCCCGCATCCTGGCAGGGTGCACTCCGTGCACGGGATGAATCGGGGGGGCTGATTGACACCGTTACCGACGAGGAGATCCTGGAGGCCTACAAACTCCTGGCTCGGATGGAGGGGATTTTCTGCGAGCCGGCCTCGGCCGCCTCGGTGGCTGGCTTGCTGAAACTGGCACGCCAGGGGATGGACTTCGCCGGGAAGCGGGTGGCGTGTGTGATTACTGGCACGGGTTTGAAAGACCCCGACCTGGCCAATCAGATATCCGATATCCCCCTGCATCAAGTTGCCCCCGACTTGGAATCGGTGGAGGAGGTGGTGCTGGGGATGTGGGGGCAGTAGGCCCCCCAGCCGGAGTTACGGGGGAACGGGCGCAGCCTCTCTGCACCGGGTTACGATCTGGTCGTTCTCCACATCAATGATGACTGTGTCGCCGGGCTTGAACTTGCCGGCCAGGAGTTCCTCCGAGAGGCGATCCTCCACATGCGTCTGGATAACCCGTCGCAGGGGGCGAGCGCCGAAGTTGGGGTCGTAGCCCTTCAGCCCGAGCCACTCTCTAGCCTGAGGGGTAACCTCCAACTTCATATCCTTCTCGGCTAACTGCTTGCTCACCTGAGAGAGCATCAGGTCCACGATTTGTAGGATATGCTCCTTGGTCAGGGCGTGGAAGACCACGATGGCGTCTATGCGGTTCAGGAACTCGGGGCGGAAGAAGCGCTTCACTTCGTTGGTAACCTTCTCTTTCATCCGCTCGTAAGATTCCTGGAAGGTGCGGGCCTCCTCTTTCTTTACCTGGAAGCCCATGGTCGTCTCCCGACGGATCAGGTCGGAGCCCAGGTTGCTGGTCATAATGATAATGGTGTTGCGGAAGTCCACCCGCCGCCCTTTGGCGTCGGTCAGGTGGCCGTCGTCAAAGATCTGCAGGAGGATATTGAACACATCGGGGTGGGCCTTCTCAATCTCGTCCAGCAGAATGACCGAGTGGGGCTTTCTGCGGATAGTCTCGGTGAGTTGGCCCCCCTCTTCATATCCCACATAGCCCGGGGGTGCTCCCACCAGGCGGGCCACCGTGTGGCGCTCCATGAACTCAGACATGTCCAGGCGCACCACGGCGTCGTCGGAGCCGAACATAAACTCTGCAAGGGCGCGGGCCAGTTCCGTCTTGCCCACCCCTGTGGGTCCCAGGAAGATGAAGACGCCCACAGGGCGGCGGGGGTCCTTCAGGCCGGCGCGTGCGCGGCGAACGGCCTTGGAGACCACAGTGATGGCCTCGTCCTGGCCGATGATGCGCCTGTGCAGGTGCTCCTCCATCTTCAAGAGGCGCTCCGTCTCCTCCTGCTTCAGGCGGGAGAGGGGGATACCCGTCCACATGGCCACCACTTCGGCGATATCGTTGGCGGTAACCGTGGGCTTATCTTTCTCCTGCTCGGTTTGCCACTGGCGCTCCACTTCCTCCATCTTGCGCATAAGGTTCAGTTCCCGCTGGCGCAGTTCAGCGGCGTATTCATACTGCTGGCTGGCGATGGCCTCTTCCTTCTCCCGGCGCACGTTCTCCAGCAGTTTCTGCACCTCTTTCACTGAAAGGGGTGTGGCAGAGCGCTGGATACGCACACGGGAGGCAGCCTCGTCCACCAGGTCAATGGCCTTGTCGGGGAGGAAGCGGTCTGGAATGAAGCGGGCAGCCAGGCG
>JBKBKV010000027.1:9570-16681 GCA_046294495.1 Dehalococcoidia bacterium
GGGCAGCGGCCACCAGGGCCTCATCGGTGATAATGAGGCGGTGGTGCTCCTCGTAGCGAGACTTGATGTGGCGCAGGATTTCCACCGTATCCTCCACCGTTGGCTCCTCCACCAGCACGGGCTGGAACCTGCGCTCCAGGGCAGGGTCCCGCTCCACATACTTGCGATAATCGTCCAGGGTGGTGGCACCCACCACCTGGAGTTCCCCGCGGGAGAGGGAGGGCTTCAGGATGTTGGCGGCGTCCACCGCGCCCTCGGCAGCCCCGGCACCCACCAGGGTATGCATCTCGTCAATGAAGAGGATAATGTTGCCTGAGGTGCGGATCTCCTCAATAACCTTCTTCAGGCGTTCCTCGAACTCGCCCCGATATTTGGTGCCGGCCACCAGAGCGCCCATATCCAGGGTAACCAGGCGCCTGCCCTGTAAGGTCTCTGGCACCTCTCCGCTAACGATACGCTGGGCCAGGGCCTCTACGATCGCCGTCTTCCCCACGCCCGGTTCTCCGATTAGGACAGGGTTGTTCTTGGTGCGGCGGGAGAGTATTTGGATGACCCGTTGAATTTCCCGGTGGCGCCCCCAAACGGGGTCCAGTTTGCCCTGGCGGGCCAGTGCGGTGAGGTCAACGCCCAGTTGGTCCAGGGTGGGGGTGCGGGCGGTGGCTCGCCCCTCCCTGGCCTGGCCAGCGGCCTGGGAGAGGATACGCTGGGTTTCGTTACGCACCTTTTCAAGGCTTACGCCCAGGCTCTCCAGAACCCCGGCGGCCACCCCTTCCCCTTCCCGAAGCAGGCCTATCAGGAGGTGTTCGGTGCCTATATAGTGGTGGCCCAGACGGCGGGCCTCATCTACAGCCAGTTCAATAACCTTCTTAGCACGAGGGGTAAGGCCGATGCTCTCCGGGGAGACGGGGCGCTCCCCACGCCCGATGATGAACTCCACGGCGGAACGGACTTTATTGGCGTCTACGCCCAAGTTGGCAAGAACGCGTGCGGCTACGCCCTCCGTTTCGCGCACCAGGCCCATAAGCAAGTGCTCGGTGCCGATATAGTTGTGGTTGAAGCGCATCGCCTCCTCTTGGGCCAAAGAGAGAACGCGCCGTGCCCTTTCTGAGAACTTCTCAAATCTGCTTGCCATGGCTCACCGTCCTACGCGCTCTATGGGTCATAAAGCCAGTTCCGCCTTGGCCTGGCGCAGGCTTAGGGCGATGCGCCTGCGCTCAGGCTCAATTCGTATCACTTTTACCGTTACCCTTTCACCCTCCCGCACCGCCTGGCGTGGGTCGGTTATGGGATGCTCGGAGAGTTCGGAGATGTGGATCAGCCCCTCTATGCCGTCCTCCAGGCGGGCAAAGGCGCCGAAATCGGTGAGGCGGGTGATGGTGGCCTGGAGCAGTTGCCCCACCTGGTAACGGCTTGGGGCGGTCTCCCAGGGCTGGGGGAGCAAGCGGCGCAGGGAGAGGCTAATACGCTTGTGTTCCCTATCCACTTTCAACACATAAACCTCCACTTCCTGCCCCACTTGCAACACCTCCTCCGGGCTGGACACCCGTGTCCAGGAGAGTTCCGAGAGGTGGATAAGGCCGTCGGCACCCCCTAGGTCTATAAAGGCCCCGAAGGGGGAAAGCCCCGAAACCCTCCCTTTGCGCACTTCGCCCTCCCGTAGTTCCCGGAGCAGGCGTTCCTTTCGGGCTTCCCGCTCCTCCTGCCAGGCCGCCCGTTCCGAGAGGATAGCCCTGCCCTTTTTGCGATCTACCTCTATCACCTTCAGGCGCAGGGTATTGCCCGCCCGCTGGGCCAGGTCTCCCTCACCCTGTGGGGGTTTGGGGACAGGCGCTATCTGGGAGATGGGAACGAAGGCCTGGACACCTTCCACATCCACAATAAGCCCACCTTTATTATACCCTATACAGCGGGCTGTTACCTTCCCGCCTGCAGTGAGGGCTGCCTCCAGTAGACGCCACCCCTTTTCGCCCTGGGCCCGGTCTACGGAGAGGATGGCCGGCCCCTCCTCCCCCTCGGGGCGCACCACCGTGGCCAGTATGGTATCCCCCACCTTTACCGCCTGCTGGGAAAGGGTTCGCATCTCCCGCAGGGGGACAAAGCCCTCGGACTTGCCCCCCACGCTCACCAGGAGGCCATCGGCGTCCACACGCATCACCAGGCCCTCCACCACCTCCCCTCGGCGCAGGATGCGCCAGAGGTCGCTGTGGGTAAGCAAGTCAGCCATGCTTTCCGGCGAGGAGCGGGTTTGGACGCCTTGTCTAGAAGGGTTCACGACTGCTCTGTCCTTTCGGGGGGTGGCTACCCTCATGATAGGCGCACAAGTGGGTGATGTAAAGGGTATGGGCGTGGGTAAACTAGGGTGGTGCGGAAAGGGAATGGGGCCTCAACTAATAAGTAGTTGAGGCCCCATTGATAAGCGGTGTGCCCCCGGCCACGGCCTATTTTCCCAGCCCCTTGCGAGGCCAGTATCGTCGGCGCTGGGGCGTTTCACGACCGTGTTCGGGATGGGAACGGGTGGGTCCGCCCCGCTCCAGTTACCGAAGGCACACCAGCCATTTTCACTATAACCCATTGGGGTGGCACCGTCAAGGGGGTGTTCTTGCTGTTACACGCCTGTGCTAACAGTAGAGCCGCCAGCGCACCTGAAGCCCCCAACCATCTCCCAAGCACTGAACGGTGCTGGCATTGACATCTGCCCTGCTGTTGGCTAGCATAAGCGACGGAAAACACCGCGGCCGACAGAGCGTAGATGCTCTCTATTTTTGACTTGCATGTGCATACTACCAAGGGCAGTAGCGATAGCAGCCTTTCCCCCTTGGAGTTGGTGCAAGAGGCCAAACGCATAGGCCTCACGGGCGTCTGCCTCACCGAGCACAGCGGCTGGACCGACCGCCACGATTTCCAGCGCTTCGCACGCCAGCACGACATCGTTCTGATTCGCGCCCTGGAAATTGACACCGACTACGGCCATATCCTGGTCTTCGGCCTGGACGGCTACTTGCCAGGGGTAACGCGGGTTCGCGACCTGCGCAAGGTCGTCCAGGCGATGGGGGGCTTTATGGTGGCGGCTCACCCCTTCCGCAACCTCTTCAACCCTCCGCCATATAACCATAACCTGGTCTACAAGGACCCCCGCTGTTACCCCAGAACACCAAAAGAGGCTTGCGAGCACATGCTCTTTGAACTGGTGGACGGCATAGAGGTGGTTAACGGAGCCAACACAGACCAGGAGAACCGCTTCGCCCTGGAAGTTTGCCGTCGCTTGCGCAAGCCGGGCACCGGCGGGAGCGATGCGCACTCTGTCCACGGCCTGGGCAAGGGGGTAACCATCTTTGACGCCCCCATCCGCAACGAGAAGGACCTCCTGGAAGCCTTGCGGTCGGGGGCCTGTCGCCCCGCCGAAGGTTTCCATATAGGCGACCTGCACATCTTCGGGGAGGAGGTGGGGGAGATAGGCGCTTTCGGGCGGGAACTAGGACAGCCCGACCTGTAGGGGGCCAAAGCCCTCACCCACTTGTGTTCCCCTCCCTAGAATTGGGCAGTGAAACTGAAGGACATCCCTCCATCGGTGGGGTAGGTGGCTGGTGTGCGAACCCTGGCGCACCAGGGTGTGTGGCTGTCCTATATACCCGACGCGTAGCCCAGAAGTTCTGTGCCCTGCTAGCATGGGCTTGAGGCAGCCTATGTTGGAACACACCGATACCCTCTTGTCCCAGCCATGGGTGTCACTGGACCTGGAAACCACAGGGCTAGACCCCTCCCACGACGCCATTATTGAGGTGGGGGCGGTGCGCTTCCAGGGCAGCGATATCCTGGACACCTTCTCTTCCCTGGTGAACCCCTACCGCTCCATCCCCCCCGAAGTGGAACGCCTCACCGGCATCACCAACCAGGCTGTGGGCAAGGCGCCACCTTTTGCCCTGGTGGCTGGGCACCTTTTGGACTTCGTAGGAAACGCACCTGTGGTAGTAGGGCACAACATCTCCTTTGACCTATCCTTCCTGGAGAGGGCAGGGGTGCGCCTGTCGGCCTTGCCAGTGGATACGCAGGAACTGGCCGAGGTGCTCTTCCCCCGTGGGCCTTACGCCCTTTCATCCCTGGCTTCGGCCCATAACATCCTCATACAGCGCTCCCACCGTGCCGTGGAGGACGCCCGGGCCGCCGCCCTCCTGTTCTCGGCTCTGTGGGAACGCTTGCTGGCCCTAGACCCGTCCCAAGTGGGGGAGTGGCGACGCCTGGCTACCCTGGGGGGGCGTCCCCTAGGGCGTTTGCTGGCTGCCGTGGAGGCGGAGCAGGCCCGTCGCGCCATCCGCCCACGCTTCGGCCCCGGAGGCGTAGACGCCGACAAACTCTCCCAGCGCATTGCCCACCTCCCTGTCCCCACATCCCGCCCACGCCCCCTTCCCTGTTCCGAAGAGACAGTGCTGGCACTGTTGGGGCCGAAGGGGCCGTGCGCTAGTCTGTTACCCGGATGGGAGCACCGCCCCCAGCAGGAAGCCCTGGCCAAGGCTACCCTGCGCGCTTTTACAGAGCGCCGCCCCCTCCTGGCGGAAGCGGGCACTGGCGTGGGGAAGACCCTGGCTTATCTTGTCCCCGCCGCCCTCTTCGCTGTGGAGAGGGGGGAGCCGGTGGTGGTCTCCACCGCCACCATAAGCCTTCAGGAGCAGTTGGGGCAAAAGGACCTCCCCCTACTAGGGCGCGCTCTGGAGGCGGCCGGCTCGCCTCCGCTGCGGTGGGCAGTTCTAAAAGGGCGTTCCCATTACCTGTGCTTGCGACGCTTCACCTACTGGCGCGGTGTCCCTCGCATCTCCCCCGATATGGCCCACCTTCTGGCCAAAGTGACCCTCTGGCTAGGGCAGACATCTACAGGCGACCGGGCCGAACTGACCCTGTCCCCCTGCCAGAGCGCCCTCTGGGGAGACCTGTCTGCCCAGGGAGCCACCCCCTGCCCTGATGGGCGTGGCCCCTGTTTCCTTGAAGGGGCCCGAACTCGTGCAGAGAATGCCCACATTATCGTTGTCAACCACGCCCTCCTGTTGCGGGCGGCCGCCCTAGAGGGTGGTCTGCTCCCACCTTATCGCTACCTAATTGTGGACGAGGCCCACCACTTGGCCGACGAGGCCACGCGCCAGTTCGGCCTGCGGGTGGAGCAGAGTTCGGTGGAGGCTCTCCTGGAGAGTCTGGCAGGGCCAGGTGGAATAGGGCAGACGGCCGTGCTAGCCTACACCCCCTCTAAGGCCAGTGGGGAGCGCCGACGCCAAACTGAAGCCGCGGCCCTGGCGCTGGAGAGCGCCGTGCAGAAGGCCAGGGAAGCCTTCTCTACCCTATGGCAAGGGGTGCGGGCTTTCGCCGTCCAGCATAGGGAGGGGGGCGCCGAGGTCGCCCTGGAGGTGGCCATTACCCCGGAGCGCCGACGGGAACGCAGCTGGACATCTCTGGTAGGGGCTTGGGAGAGCGCAAGCCTTGCCCTTACAGATGTGGACAGGTCATTGGCCTCCCTTTACGCATCCCTGGAGGGCATGGAACACGCTGGCCTTCACAACTATGACGGGCTAGTAGCAGAGGTGCAGAGCCGTGCGCAAGGGGTGCAGGAAGTCATAAATGCCCTGCGCACCTTCTTCGCGCCCCACCGCTCAGATACGGTCTACTGGATAGAGGCCCAGGACAGCGACACAGCCTTTGTGTGCGCCCCGTTGCAGGTGGGCACTCTATTGCAGGAGCGCCTCTTCAAGAAACTAGACGGAGTTGTGCTCACCAGCGCCACCCTTGCGGTCGCAGGGGATATGGCCCCCACGGCGGCCACTCTGGGCCTGGCCGATGCAGAGCAGTTACTTGTCGGCTCCCCTTTTGACTATCGCCGGCAAGTGGTGGTGGTGGTGCCCACTGACCTGCCGGAACCCGAGCGTGGGGAATATGCCCTAGCCGTTCCCAAGGTTTTGGGCGACCTGGCTTCTGCGGCTGGGGGGCATATCTTGGCCCTCTTTACTTCCCACAGCGCCCTGCGGACAACAGCCCACGCCCTTCGCCTCCGCCTGGCCTCTTCGGGGCTTCGCGTGCTGGCCCAAGGGATAGACGGCGCTCCCCAGCAGGTGGCGGAGCAGTTTGCCCAGGAGAGGAGGGCTATCCTTCTGGCCACTGCCAGCCTCTGGGAGGGGCTAGACCTGCCCCAGGGAACCCTGAAAGTGCTGGTATTGGCCCGTCTCCCCTTCTCTGTGCCTACCAACCCCCTCTTTGCCGCCCGTTCCCAGTTATACCAGGACCCCTTCCGGGAATACGCCCTGCCCCAAGCCATCCTGCGCTTCCGGCAGGGGTTTGGCCGCCTGGTGCGCCGACGCTCAGATAGAGGCGTAGTGGTGGTGCTAGACACCCGCCTCCTCTCCCGCTCCTACGGCCCCCTTTTCCTGCGCTCCCTGCCTCCTTGTAGGGTAGAGCACCACCCTACCGACCGCATCGCCCATGTGGTAAAGCAATGGCTGACAGGATAACACGGGCCAAGTTGCTCCTAACAACACCCCTAGACCTGGCTACTACTCTTTTCAGCGGCCAGGACTTCCGCTGGAAGCAGGAAGGCGATGGATATGTGGGATGGCTGGGCGAAGCCCCCGCTTTCCTGCGCATAGTGCAGGGCCACCTAGAGGTTCTCTCCCCCTTACCCGAGGAAGAGGCCATCGCCGGTGCCCGGCGCCTCTTCCGTCTGGATGACGACCTGCAGGCCATTCAGAGCGCCCTCGCCGGCGACCCCCCTGTGGCCCGGGCTATGGGCCGGTGGCCAGGCCTGCGCCTCTTGCGCCTGGAGCCCTGGCCAACACTCGCGTCCTTCATCTGCAGCGCCCGCGCCAAAATCCACCACATCACCCGCATGGTAGACGCCTTGTCTAGCGCCCTGGGTAACCCCGTGGACTTCCTGGACAAGCGGCGCTGGCGCTTTCCTAGCCCCCTGGCACTGGCCCACGCTGGGGAAGCGAGGCTCCGCACCTTGGGGCTAGGCCTCCGCGCGGAGAGACTCTGGCACACCGCTTGCCTGGTTGCTCATGGGCAAGTTGACCTGCAGGGCTTGGCGCTCCTGCCAACGGAAGACCTGCGCCAGCGTCTGATGGCCCTGCCAGGTGTG
>JBKBKV010000027.1:16780-22203 GCA_046294495.1 Dehalococcoidia bacterium
TGACAGACGCACACGCAATTTGCTACAATAGGGATGGCGGTTCAGAGGGAGGGGCTTGACCCTTCGGCACCTGCGGTGGATAGGTTTCGGCCTGCCGGCCGTGTCTCTAGTGGCCCTGGAGGCCATCCGCTACTTTTTGCTAAGCCGTTGGTGGCCTCCCTACCTAGAGCATATCCTCGCCGCCCTGTTGGTGGTAAGCGGCGCCTTCCTCTTCTCCTATACCATCTTCCGCGTCATTGAGCGGATGGAGAAACGCATACTTGAGCAGAAACAGCAGTTGGAGGAACTGCACCGGCAGGCCCAGCAACGGAGCGCCCAACTGGCGGCCCTGAACCAGGCCGGCATCCATATGACCTCTGAACTCTCCATTGAAGCGGTGCTCCAGAAAGTGGTAGACCTGGCCCGCGGTGTGGCTGGCGCCCGCTATGGTGCCCTGGCAGTGCGGGACGACGAGGGGAACATTGAGCAGTTCATTACCTCGGGTATTTCCCAGGAGGAACGCCAGCGCATCGGCGCTCCCCCCAGTGGGCGGGGTATACTAGGCATCCTCCTGGAAACAGGCAAGCCCCTACGCCTGCGCAACCTCACCCAGCATCCTAAAGCCCTGGGCTTCCCACCCCATCATCCCCCTATGCACTCCTTCCTGGGTGTCCCTATCGTTTACAAAGGGCGCACCCTGGGGCAACTCTACCTGACGGAGAAAGAGGGTGCCCCCGAGTTCACCCATGCCGATGAAGAGGTTATGACCCTCTTCGCCAACCAGGCAGCCGTAGCCATTGAGAACGCCCGCCTGTATGAGCGGGTGAAGACCCTGGCCGTCCTGGAAGACAGGGAGCGCATCGCCCGCGACCTGCACGACAGCACCATACAGAGCATCTACGCCGTGGGGTTGAGCCTGGAGAACACGGTGGACATATTAGAAGAATCCCCCCAGGAGGCGCGGGAGCGTCTGAACTACGCGGTGGACAAACTGAACGACATTATCCGGGACATCCGCAACTTCATCTTTAACCTCCGCCCACAGATTTACCGGGGCAAGTCCCTGGCCCAGGGCTTAGAGGAACTGGTGGCAGAGTTGCAGTTGAACACCCTGATGGATGTGGAACTGCGGGTGCAGGACGGGCTAGACCGCCTGCTCACCCAGGAGCAGACCGCCTCCCTACTGCAAATCGCCCGTGAGGGGCTGACTAACATTATCAAACACGCCCGTGCCCGTTCCGTAACGGTGGAGGCCCAGGTAACGGATGGCGTGCTTGCCCTGCATATCCAGGACGATGGGATAGGCTTTGACCCCAATACGCCCAGAAGCACCGAACGGCAGGGGCTGCGTAATATGCGCGCCCGCGCCGCCTCCCTGGGCGGAGACCTCCAGATAGACAGCCACCTAGGCCAGGGCACCCGGCTCACCCTGCGTGTGCCCATCGCAACGCCTGCCCGTGCGTTGCTCCATCAAGAGCCAGCCCTATAGGCACCCTAATTGCTATGGGAGCGCCAGGCCAAAGGGCGGCCCCCAGCCAGACCTCACAGGCTACAGGAAGAGGTGGCGTGTAGCAAAGACCTTCGCCTGGCTGTTGCACTTCGGAAGACTGATATCCCGCTGTGGGCGCTACTCTCATACCCACTTGACCATAGCGCCTCATTGACGCCCTGATGGCCATCCCCCCACTGGTGCTGGCCATGGCGCTGGTGGCTGTGCTGGGCCGGGCTTCTGGAAACTGCTCATTGCACTGGCGACTTTCCTTATCCCAGCGGCGGCCAGAACAGTGGGGGGGTCGGTGCTCGCTGCCCCTCAGGAGTTGTATGTGGAAGCGGCCCAGGCCCTGGGGGCTTCCACAATGCGTATACTCTTGCGCCACATCCTGCCCAATGTGGCTGCCCCCATTATCATTGTGGTAACGGTGCAGATTGGCTCGGTTATTCTATCCGAGGCGGCGTTGAGTTTTGTGGGGCTGGGGGTTCAACCCCCTGCCGTGTCGTGGGGGCAGGTGCTGGCTCAGGCCCGCCCTCTAATGGAGAACGCCCCCTGGCTGGTAGCCGTCCCCACGGCGGCCATCGCCCTGACCGTTCTGGCCTTCAACTTCCTTGGAGACGCCCTGCGGGATGTGTGGGACCCACGCCTGCGGGGGGCTACCTAGCCCGAGGGCTTGGCCGCTTTGGGGGGTTCCGTGAGGAGACGCTGGAACACCTCCACCCAGGGCTTGTCCACGAACACAAGGGTGTCGCTCTGATTGGGGCGGGCGTAGTAACCGGAGCCATCTGGCAGGAAGTTGCCAACCTCCAGGGTAATGGCGCGACGGGGGCGCTCGGTCTGGAAAGGCAGTTCGTATTCCACGCTTACCGCAATCAGGGGCTTGTCCACACCATACGTAGAAAAGTCTTTGACGCCCCGCTCCAGGACGCGCAGGGAGGGGGGGCCACCCAGGAGGGTGCTCACCTCTTGCCAGCGGGAGGGGTCCACAGGGGTATCCTGGGGGTCATCAAAGGCCCACCTCCCCTGGAACTTGCGGAAAGCCACCTTCTCTTCCCCTCTCTGAACCAGCAAGCGCAAGACCCGCTCCGAGGGCACACGATAATACCATTCGGGATAAGGCGGGTCTGTAACCAGGCGCCCCAGCACATCCCCCCAGGATGCGTCTACTAGGAAGAGTTGTGGTGAGCCTTTCAACTGGGCGTAGTGAGCACTGCCGTCAGGCGTTTTCTGCCCCAGGTTGATTTCAAAGGTGCGCCCGCCAGTGGCCTCGGTCTGAATAACCAGGGAGGGGTTGTCCAGCCCGTAACGGGCGGGGGCGTCTATCTGCTCCATAAGCAGGCGGCGGGACTGGGGGCCGGAAAGCAGAAGGGTAATCCCCGCCCAGCGAGAGGGGTCTACCGGCAGGGGTTCGGGCTTCTCCAGCCACCATTCCCCCTCCTTCTGGATGAAGCGCTGGCTCTGCCCATCCTTTGTCAGGGTAATGGAGAGCAAGTCCTCCATATTTAGGGTGTAGAACCACGGAGGCTCTGGCTCCCGCTTGGGAGGGCGTTGAACCTGGGCGAAGTAGAAATACCCCGCCACCACTACCAGTAAAGCCAACAACACGGAGATGATGCGAATGTTCATAGGGCGCTACCTGTGCCTCCACCAGACGATGAGGGCCAGGAAAGCCACCGCCGCCGGCAACAAGAACCAGGAAGAGTAGCGGATGAAGTTGAACTCTCGGCGGGTCATCACCAACTCCCGGAAGGCGGTTGGCTTGGGGCGGATAGAGATAAGGGCAAAATCCTTGGCCAGCCAGTTGACAGCGTTCAAGAAGAGGTCGCTGTTGGTGTAGGCATAGTAGTATTTGTTGGTGGCAAAGTCCGAGTCGCCGATAACCACCAAGGCTGTTTGGGGTTGCTCCTGGGCTTGAGGATTGGCCTGGGGCTCCTCGTCTACTGGCGCCAGAGCCTCCACCGCCAGGCCCAACACCACAGGCCCAGGTGTGTCTTTCCCCTCCGCGAAATTGTTGCGCTCCTTGTCCGTAGTGCTCCAGGAGCGGGGGGTGGTGGCGGCCAGGGGGCTATACTGCACCCACGGCGGACGCTTCCGGGGATCTCGCTTGTAATCGGGCAAAAGGTCTACCGGGGCAGCCAGCGGGTAAAAGGTTACATCTAGGGGGGTGGTAATGGTGTGGGGCGAGTATTGTATACGCTGGAGGACAGGGGTGCGTGGGTCACCCGTAACGGAACTGCCCTGGTCAACAACGGTTCCTTCCCCCAGCACCACTCCCCACTTGCGCAGCAGGTCTCGCCATGACTGAGGGGTCTCTGGGTCTAACAGGAAAAGGGCTCGCCCGCCCGCCTTCAGCCACTGGAAGAGAGCATCCCGTTCACTGTCTAGCAGGTCGCGCTTGGGGCCGGCGATGACAAGAGCGGCTGTGTCTTCAGGCACCTTTCCAACCTGGGAAAGGTTCAGGGCCTGGATACGGTAGTTGTCGTTGATTAGGCCCCGCGCAGCAAACCCAAAACCCTGGCTGTTCTCCTGAACATCGGTGATGTCCCTTTCGTTGTGGCCCGTCAGGAAGTAGACCACTTTCTGCTGGGTTCCAGTAACGATCAGCAGGGCGCTGGTGAAGTCCTGCTCGGTAACAGGGGGCACCAGGACAGTGTGGCGGCGCTTGCTATCCTGAGCCTCGAAGACCACGGCTGGATACTGGGTAACGCCCATCTGGCGCGCCGCCGAAGGCTCGGCCTCGGGGTCCACAAACTTGTAAGTGAACCTCTTGTCGGAACGGCGGGCGAACTCGAAGAGCAGATCGTCGGCACGCTGGCGGTCCCGGGCCTGGTCGGAGCGGGTGGGCACAAAGAAGGCCACTGCCCGCACCGGCTCCGGCAACTCCTTCAGCACCTTGAGGGTCTGGGGTGCCAGGGTGAATTGGTTGGTGGCGGTGGTATCCAGGCGCTGGGCACCGCGGAAACTGATGAACCCTAGCAGGGCTAGGATGATCGTTACCAGGGCGAAGAGCACCAAGGCATTGGCCGTGAGGCGCCCCCGCCTACCGGTAACAGCGCTCTTCACTGCAGGGAAGGCGGCTACCGCCCCCAGCGCCAGGAAGACCACCCCTGACAGCACTACCCCCAGGGCGAACGGGCGGATGTCTTCCACCCAGATGTAGAGGGCACCGCCCCCTACCAACAGTGCTCCGCCCAGCATCCCTAGCAGAGATGCGATGCTAGCCAGCCACCCCTGCACACGCCTGGCCACGCCCGGAACCTCCCCGTCAGGGGTCTTCAGATGCGCAGGTGTGCGGGCCATACTACCTCCACCGTCTAGAATCCAGGTTCCGTTCCGTCAGAAAGAGCACAAAGGCGATAACCAGCAGGTAATAAACCACATTGTGGGTGTCAATCACCCCGCGGGCGAAGTCGGCGAAGTGGGCAGTGAGGCTGATCTGCTCCAGGACAAGTGAGGCTACGCCCCCCACTATCTGGGCTGCCTGGTCGGCCAGGGTCATAAGAAGCAGGATACCCGACCCCAGGATAGCGGCCACAATCTGGTTGCTAGTCAGGGAGGAGGCGAAAAGGCCAATGGCCAGAGCCGCCCCTCCATACAGCAGAATGCCCAGATAGCCCGACGCCAGCGGGCCAATATCCGGGTCGCCAAACCAGAAGAGCAGGATCACATAATACAAGGTTAGGGAGAGGGTGCCCACCAGAATCACTAGGCTGGCCAGGAACTTCCCCAGCACCACCTCCCAGTCGTAGACAGGGGCGGTGAGTAGAAGTTCCAGGGTGCCCAGTTTCTGCTCCTCAGCAAACAGGCGCATGGTCAGGGCGGGTGCCCAGAAGACGAAGAAGAAGGTGGCAGGCAATAGCCAACCCCGAATGGTGGCCTCGGCGAAGGGCTGGCTAATGGAGGAGACGAAGAAATAGCCCGTCAGGGCCAAGAACACTGCCCCCACCACATA
>JBKBKV010000028.1:0-16914 GCA_046294495.1 Dehalococcoidia bacterium
GCTATAATACAGGGCGAGTGGAAGAGAATCGGGCACGCCCTCTAAAGCGTGCTTGTTAGGGGAAGAAAAGGTATATGGCTACCCGCGCACGACGCATTCCGCGAGACTGGGGCCTCCTGTGGCGCATGGCCTTTGTTATGGCCTTGCTAGCCGGAGTCTACCTGGCCTTCATTACCTTCCTAAACGCGGCCGGGGTGCCTTGGCTCTTTATCGCCATCATCGCCGCCATTATGCTGGGCCTCCAGTTCTTCCTGAGCGACAAGATGGTGCTATGGTCCCTGGGGGCCAAGCTCATCAGAGCGGAGGAATACCCCAAACTCCACGCTATGGTGGAGCGCCTGGCCATGCAGGCCGGCCTCCCTATGCCCAAAATCGCTGTTATCAACACCGACATCCCCAACGCCCTGGCCACCGGGCGCAACCCCAAGAACGCTGTGGTGGCTGTAACCACGGGCATCATGCGCCGTCTGGACGATGAGGAACTGGAGGCGGTGCTGGGCCACGAACTGACACATATCAAGAACCGCGATGTGCTGGTGATCACCCTGGCCAGTTTCTTCAGCATGGTAGCCTCTATGCTGACCAACTGGCTTATGTGGGCTATGCTCTTGGGCGGGTTCGGGGGGCGGAGGGATGAACGGGGGGGCGGTGCATGGGCCATTATGCTGGTTTGGCTTGTCTCCTGGCTCGTTTACATAGTCAGCCAACTGCTAATTCTGGCCCTCTCCCGCTACCGCGAGTATGCAGCCGACTTCGGTGGGGCGGTGCTCACTGGAATGCCTTCCCGACTTGCTTCAGCGTTGATGAAGATCAGCAGTGCCATCGCCCGCATTCCCACCGAGGACCTGCGTAAGGTGGAGGGCGCTAACGCCTTCTTCATCGTCTCTGCCCTGAAGGGCGATGTGCTCTTGGAACTCCTCTCTACCCACCCGCCGGTGCATAAGCGGGTGGAGCGCCTTCGCCGACTGGAACAACGGATGGAGTGGGGACGGTAGGCTAGGGCTGTGGCACTATTCGGACGCCTCTTCCGCAAGCGAACACGCCCCCAAAGCCAGCAGGACCGCCTGCTGGCTTTGGCTTCCGCGCGGATAACCCTGGAGAGCGTCCATCGCCTGCGCCCCACTGGGAACGCCGGAGTTTGCTTCCGCCCTCAATCTTCCAGCGCCTTTGACACCCTTATGAGCGACCTGCCGGGCCTCCTGGGCATCGCCCAGAGGGGAGCCGGCACACGCTTCCGCATCGTGTCTGACGAGTATGGAACGCGGTGGGTTGTGCTCCGGGACCAAGAATTTGAAGACCTTCTCTCGGCCGTCCAGTTGACAGCCGACACGTTCCGGGAGCGGGGCTTCGGGGAGCAGTTGCTGGCCGCCGTTTTCCCTTTCCAATCGCAACCGGACTTTGAGGGCAAACGCCAAACGGTGGTGTGGATTTACCACTTCCGTCGTGCCACTTTCTACCCGTTTATCCCACGCCCCGGCCAAAAGAGAGACAACGCCCAGGAACTGGCCATCGCCGCCAAAATGGAGAAGGAGTTGCCCATAGAAAAGGCCCTGGAGGCGTGGTATCCCCTATGGGGCATCCCGTTTCTGGAAGAACAGGGGTAGAGGCTATCCCGGGATCAAACCTTCAGCACCAAACAACGCCCGTGCCTCTTCCAGGGTTAAGTCCTCGCTGGGGAGGACGATATCCGAGGGGCGCAGGTCGTGGAAGGGTAGGGGTTTCCCCTGTTCCCGCACCAGGCGATGCATCTGGCGCAGGATGGTGCGAAACCGCCCCTCCTCCCCGCGGCTCAGGGCATCCACTGCCTGGTTGTCCAAGTCGTTGAGGGTGTCCAACAGGGCGCTGGGCACCTGGAACTGGCCTTCAGCGTGGATGCGCACGATCATAGTTGCCCTCCGGAAGGGAGTTGAGCCGAGCCTTTGCCCACCGCTGCTTTGAGGGCCGCCAACTCGGCATCCACATTCTGCTGGGCTGTGAGGCGGGCCAACTCTTGCCCCACCGGGTCGTGGAGTTTACTAAAGTCTTCCAGCACGCCCACGCGGGCCAGTTCGTCTATGGCGCTGGCCCGTGCAGCCATCTCCTCGGTCCTGCGCTGGGCCCGCTCTACCGCCGCCCCCACATCGGCCATCTCTTCCCCCAACCCAGACACGGCTTCGCCGATGCGCACCTGGGCCTCGGCCGCCGTGTATTGGGCCTTGACGAGTTCTTTCTGGGTGCGGAATGCCTCCACTTTGGCCGAAAGGCGTTGTTCCGCCAGCGTAAGGCGCTCCTGCTCTTGCTGCAGCCGGGTGATCTGCTCCTCCAGACCCTGCACCTGCTGGAGGGCCATGTGCTTCTTCTGAAGGGCCAGACGGGCCAGGTCTTCCCGTCCCAGGGCCAGGGCTTGGCGAGCCTGCTCGTCCAGTTTAGGGAGTTGCTGGCGCACCTGCTCCGCCTGGAACTCCAGACGGCGACGGGCGGTTACCACTTCTACAATGCCCTGCTTCACCTTTCGCAGAAGTTCCAGTTGGCGTTCGTAGGCGTAATCCAGCGTCTCCCGGGGGTCTTCGGCCCGTTCAAGAAGTCGGCTCAATTTGGCTCTGACCATATTGGTGAAGCGTGAGACAAGCCCCATGCATCGCCTCCTGCCCTTATAATGGACGAAACAGGCGGGCCTTGCAAGGGGGTAGGAGCCCCGCTAAACCTCTTGAGAGCGGTATAGTAGAGCAAGGCCACGTAGAAAGAAGGAGGTCTACCTGAATGAAAGGCGCTGCCGCCATCGCTACTATCCTGAAGATGGAAGGGGTGGAGTTCATCACCTGCTATCCCTCCAACCCCCTTATTGAGGCCTGCGCTGTAGCAGGCATCCGCCCCCTCCTGGCCCGAAACGAACGCATGGCCGTCAACATCGCCGACGGCTACAGCCGTGCCTCCTTCGGGCGACGCATCGGAGTGGCGTGCATGCAGTATGGGCCGGGCGTGGAGAACGCCTTCCCTGGTGTCGCCCAGGCCTATACCGACAATGTGCCTGTTCTGGTGCTACCCGGAGCCTACGAGCGCTCCCGCCAGGGCGTCCCCCCCAACTTCATCGCCTCGCGCCCATACCACTTCGTCTCCAAGTGGGCCGAGGGGATCAACGCCGCCGACCGCATACCCCAGACGCTTCGGAGGGCCTTCACCCTGCTGCGAAGTGGAAGGCAGGGGCCTGTGGTGCTGGAAGTGCCCGCCGATGTGGCCAACGAGGAGGTGCGGGAGGAGGCCTTCCACTACGCCCCCGTGAAGGGATGGCGTCCCGCTGCCGACCCCCAGGATGTGAAGAGCGCCGTGCGCGCCATCCTGGCCGCCAGGGCACCCGTTATTATGGCCGGGCAGGGTGTGCTATATGGGGAGGCGTGGGGGGAGTTGCAGGAACTCGCAGAGCGCCTGGAGATCCCTGTGCTCACCACCCTCAACGGCAAGAGCGCCTTTCCAGAAGACCACCCCCTGT
Organism: Dehalococcoidia bacterium; assembly: GCA_046294495.1. Classification (GTDB taxonomy): domain Bacteria; phylum Chloroflexota; class Dehalococcoidia; order Lucifugimonadales; family HRBIN23; genus HRBIN23. Next base: position 3,467 of record JBKBKV010000028.1, read on the forward strand.
CGCTGGGGTGTGGAGGGCGCTCTGTCCCCCTACCTGTGGCCCATTTCCTCAAAAAGGCCGACCTGGTTATCGGCGTCGGCACCAGTTTCACTCGCTCCTCTTACATTGTCCCTATTCCCCCGGGCAAGACACTCCTCCAGATAACGGTAAATGAGGACGACATCAACAAAGACTACCCCATTGACATGGCGGTGGTGGGGGATGTGAAGGATGCATTGCGCCAGATGATAGGGGAGGTGGAGCGCGCCCTGCCTGGAGGGCGGCGCGGCGATGGCAGGGTCAGGGCCGAGGTGGCCGCCGTGAAGCAGGAATACCTGAAAGCCTGGCTCCCACGCCTCACCTCGGACGAGACGCCCATTAGCCCCTTCCGTGTCATCTGGGATCTGATGCACACCCTGGACAGACGCCGTGCCATCGTTACTCACGACGCGGGCTACCCCCGCGACCAGATGACGGCTTTCTATGAAGCAGTGATCCCACGGGGCTACCTGGGCTGGGGCAAGAGCACCCAACTGGGCACCGGCCTGGGCCTGGCTATGGGCGCCAAACTGGCCCACCCCGACAAGGTGGCCGTCAATCTCATGGGAGATGCCGCCTTCGGTATGGTGGGTATGGAAGTGGAGACGGCGGTGCGGGAGCGCATCCCGATCATCACCATCGTGATGGACAACCAGGGCATGAGTGGGTATGAGCGCTATCTCCCCACCGCCCTCGCCAAATACCAGACCACCAACTTGAGCGGCGACTACGCCAAGGTGGCCGAGGGGCTAGGGGCATGGACCGAGCGGGTGGAGCGCCCCCAGGATATTGCGCCTGCCCTGAAGAGAGCCATCGCCGTTACCGAGGCAGGGCGCCCCGCCTTCCTGCACATACTTACCCGCAAGGAGCCGCTCTTCCCCCAGGGATAGGGCTTTTACCCCTCCAGGGTATAGGGGATACCCAGTTCCCCGCAGATGCCGCGGAGCCACTGCACGACTTCCGGGTGCAGGGGGATGCCCTTGACCCGCCGTTCCTGCTCTGCCTCCCACTCGGGCAGGCCGGCGTAGAGGACCCTTTCGTAGCCAGGGGCCGGAGGCGTCTCCCGCAGGGTGCGCAGGAACTCGTCCATCTCATCCTTGAAGTGCTCCACCGGCGTAAAGGCGTCTATGTTGATGGCGGCCACAAAGTGGTTGGCAGAGCCTCTCCCCAACTTGAACCCAAACCCCGCCCCAGAAAGGACACCACCCAATATCTCCACCATGCAGGCCAGCCCGTAGCCTTTGTGAGAGCCCAGTTCTCGGGTGCTCCCAATGGGGAGGTTGTAATACCTCTCCGGCACAGGGGTAGGCTCCAGGATAGGCTCCCCTCTCTCGTTGGCGATCATGCCGGGCGGAATAAGCGTGCCCAAACGGCGCGCCAGGCCCAGTTTGTTGTTGGCCACAATGGTCATAGCGGCGTCGTAGACGAAAGGGGGTTCCCTGCGGGCGGGGGCGGCAATGGCCAGAGGGTTGGTGCCAAGGCGAGGCTCCCGTCCAAAGGTAGGGAGCATGCTGGGGCCAGTGGCCGTCATGCAGATGCCGATCATATCGTGGGGCAGAGCCAGCATGGCGTGGTAGGCGGCCATACCCAAGTGGCGCCCGTTGTGAACTGTTACCATCCCCACGCCGGTCTCCTTCGCTTTGCGGATGGCAATTTGCATAACCTTGGGCACCACCATTATCCCCAGGCCAAAATCGGAGTCCACATTGGCGGTGGAGGGCGTCTCCCGGACAACCCGCCAGTTGGGGCGGGGGTTCAGGGTGCGATTGTTGTAGCCCTGCACATAAACACGAAGCATATTAGACACACCATGGGTATCCACTCCCCGCAGGTCGGCGCTTACCAGCACATCCGCCCCGATGCGGGCGTCCTCCTCCGACACGCCCATCTTGCGGAAGATGGCTTCTACAGTTGCTCTGAGCTTATCCGGGCGAACCCGAATGGCCAGGCTTTCGGGGACTTTGAAAACTTCCAGCATACGCACCTCACTCCTGCTATCTGAGATGGAGCACCTCTTTGGCGAGCCTGTCTATCTCCCTCAACTCTTTGTGCAGGGCGTCCCGCACCTCTTGACGCACCCTGCCAATGGGCTGTTCCAGGGAAAAGGTCATCCCCACCCCCTGCCAGTGGCACTCCTGGGACAACTCCGCCAGGCGCACATGGGCAGGATCCTGTTTGATAAAGTCAAAGTCAAGGAAGGCGTCTCGGATAGAGTCCTCCGAAGCGCTGCGCTGGCGCAGGCCTTCAAGCCTATCCAGGTATGCCCACAGACGCCGGGCGAAGGGTTCCACTGTTGCCTCCACGGGTCTAGGCAAAAACGGGCAGCACCTTCTCAGCGAAGGCGCGCAAGGCTCGCCAGTCAAAGGGGGCGCGGAGGGCGATGTTCACCTGCTGGGCACCCGCCTCCACATATTGGTGGATACGCTCTATAGCCTCCTGGGGGGAGCCGGTAAGCATACCGCCCTCCCGCTCCTGGGCCTGCGCTCCCCACTGCTGGCGCAGGAAGTCCCGCTTGCGCTGGGCGTCGGCCTCGTCGGCACCCATATAGAAGCCGATGTTCACACTGCGGAAAAGTTGCTTGGGGTCGCGCCCCTCCACACGGCACCACTCCTCCAAGATCGCACACTTGCGAGCGAAGTCCTCGGGGGAAACATATGGGCAGTTCCATCCGTCGGCGTAGCGCGCTGCGACGCGCAGGGTACGCCGCTCCCCCTGCCCACCTACCCATATAGGCAGACGAGGCTGGAGAGGCTTGGGGTTGCAGTAGGCGTTGACGACCTGAAAATGTTTGCCCCGGAAAGTGGTTACCTCCTGGGTAAGGAGGGAGCGCACAACTTGGATGCCCTCCTCCAGCATGTCCAGGCGCACCTTAGGGGGCGGGAAGGTGTAGCCGTAGGCGGCGTATTCCATCTCGTGCCAGCCGGCCCCTAGCCCCAGGGTCATACGCCCCTTGCTTATATGGTCAATGGTGCAGGCGGATTTGGCGATAAGGCCCGGGTTGCGATAGCCCACATTCATCACCAGGCATCCGATGCGCACTTGGCGGGTCTCGGCGGCCAGGGCAGTGAGGATAGAGACGGTCTCAAAGGAGGGGTGGGTGCCATCCACAGGCGGGGTCTCATACATATGGTCCCACACGGACAGCCAGGCAAACCCCACCCTATCGGCCCAGCGCCAGACCCGGCGCAGCTCAGCATAAGTGGCATCTTGCTGGCCAGTATGAATGCCTATAGGGAGACGCATGTTTTCCCTCCGCAGGCGTGTCCACCGCATTGTAGCGAGAAGGCGAGAGAATGTAAACCCTATACGTTGACACCTTTCCCATTCCCTGTTACAGTAACAATGGCCGTGCTAGACGGGGAGTTGGCGGTGCCCTGGACCCGCAATCCGCCATAGCGGGGTCGAACTCCCCCTTGCGGGCTGGCGTGGGGGCCGCTGGGCCTCGCTAGACGGTGTTGAAGGTCGGGTCCTGCGCGGCAGAGACCTGTGAACCCCGCCAGGCTCGGAAGGGAGCAACGGTAAACAGGCCCCTCTGAGCGCCGCAGGGGTGCCTGGCTGGAGCCGTCTATTGGTCTATGCCTGCGCGCCACGTTCAAGAGGGGGTGCACGGCCAACTTTTAGCGCGAGGTGTGTTGTGAAAGCCATTGATATGCATGTGCATGTCCCCCGCCAGCCCGGCCTCCCTCCAACCCGCCTCTCAGAAGCCATGCGCCGCTACTTCCGGGCAGGCCCTCCTCCCCCAGATGCCGATGCCATGGGCGCACAATACAAGGGCTGGGACATCTTCGGCGTGCTTCTGACTGTAGACAACGAGACGGCCACAGGCGAGCCCCCAGACAGCAACGACTACATCGCCTCCATAGTCAAGAAGTATCCAGGCCAGTTTATCGGGTTCGTGGGCGTAGACCCCTGGAAAGGTAAGCGCGCTATCCAGGAACTGGAGCGTGGGGTGAAAGAGTTAGGCCTGAGGGGATTGAAACTGCACCCCAACAGTCAGGCCTTCTTCCCCAACGACCCCAAGTTTTACCCCCTTTACGATGCCGCCAGGGGCCTGGGCGTCCCCGTCCTTTTCCACACAGGCCACGCCGGCGCAGGGGCTGGCCTCCCCGGCGGGGCTGGGATCAAACTGAAGTATAGTAACCCCCTCCATATAGACGATGTGGCCGCCGACTTTCCTGACCTAACCATCATTATGGCCCACCCTGGCTGGCCATGGCAGGAAGAGCAGATCGCTATCGCTATCCACAAGGCCAATGTGTTCATTGACCTATCGGGCTGGGCACCCCGATATTTCCCCGAAAGCCTGGTGCGGGAAATCAGCACCCGCCTGCAGGACAAGGTGCTCTTCGGCTCCGACTACCCCCTCATTACCCCCGAGCGCTGGCTACGGGAGTTTGAGCAACTACCCATCAAGGACGAGGTGCGCCCCAAAGTGCTACTGGAGAACGCCCGGAGGGCGCTCAAATTGGCGCAATAGCCCCCTCCCCATCCAGCCTGCGCACCCAAGTTTTTCAACGCCTGGAAGCCCTGGGGATAACCCCCTCCAAGGGGCTGGCCCAGCATTTCCTTGTAGACCGTAGCGTTATGGAGAGTATCCTAGCGGCGGCCGACCTAACTTCACATGACACGGTGGTGGAGATAGGCCCAGGCCTTGGTTTTCTAACAGAGGCGTTGGCTCAGCGGGTGGCGCGCTTGGTTGCGGTGGAACTGGACCCTAGCCTGGCCCGCGCCTTGCGCTCTCTCCTGGCCCCCTGGCCGGGGGCCGTGGTATTGGAAGGGGACGCCCGAACCGTTGACCTGGCCCCATGGCTTCCCCAGGATGCCCCCTACAAGGTAGTGGCCAACCTCCCCTACTACGCCGCAATGCCCATTATCCGCCGCTTCCTGGAAGGGGAAAGGCGCCCTGCGCTTATGGTGGTGATGCTCCAGCGAGAGGTAGCCAGGCAGATGGCCGCGTCACCAGGGAAGATGTCTCTACTCAGCGTGGGTGTCCAAGTGTATGCTCGGCCCCGTCAGGTGCGGGTAGTGCCTCCCAGGAGTTTCTACCCTGCGCCCCAGGTGGCCTCGGCGGTGGTGCGCCTGGATGTTTTCCTGCAACCCCTTATTGCACAGGAGCATCTGGAGGGGTTTTTCGCCCTGGCGCGCTTGGCCTTCCGTGCACCGCGTAAACAACTGGGGGGGCATCTGCGCCGCACCCTGGGCCTTGCTCCTGAAAGGATTGCACAGGCCTTTGCAAAGGCGGGTATCCCCATCGCGGCGCGCCCTGAAGCCCTTTCCATCTCCCAGTGGGAGAGCCTTTACCACGCCCTGCAGGAGGAGGGATGGACACCCTCAGGGTAAGGGCCTACGCTAAAGTTAACTTGACCCTGGAGGTGCTGGGGCGCCGCCCAGACGGTTACCATCAGCTGTCTACTGTGCTCCAGACCATCGGCCTGTGGGACGACATAGCCTTGACCCCCCTCCCCCGTGGCATAGATGTGGTGTGCTCCGAGCCGTCTTTGCAAGGGGAGGCCAACCTGGTCTTCCAGGCCGCAAGCCTCCTCCAGCGGGAAACTGGGGCCTGGCGTGGGGCGCGCATAGAAGTGCACAAGGCTATCCCTGTGGCTGGTGGGCTTGGTGGTGGCAGTAGCGATGCGGCGGCGGCTCTGAAGGGCCTGGTGCGCCTATGGGGCCTTTCCATATCTGGAGAGCGACTGGCAGCGCTGGCGGCGCTTGTAGGCTCTGATGTGCCCTTCTTCCTCTGGGGGGGGACAGCCCTGGCTCAGGGGCGGGGTGAACATATTACCCCCTTGCCTCCCCTTCCTAAGACATGGTTCGTCCTGTTGGCACCCCCATTTGGTGATGTGGGGAAGACAGCCCGCCTCTTTCGCCTACTGAATCCCCGCCAGTGGAGCGACGGCTCCCGCACCCGTGCCCTGGTGAAGGCCCTGCAAGAGGGCCAACCCCTCTGCGACGCCCTGCTCTTCAACACCTTTGAGGCGGTAGCACAGGATGCCTTCCCCGGCCTGGACGCCTACTGGAAGGGCCTGGAGGAGATTGTCGGCAGCCCCGCCCACCTCTCCGGCGCTGGTCCGAGCCTCTATGCCCTTGCATCTTCGCCCACCCGTGCAGAAGAGGGAGCCAAGGCCTTACAGGCACGGGGATGGCGAGCGTGGGCGGTGCCCTCGGTGGGGCCGGAGGCATCGGCTTGAAGGCACTTTGGCTGGGTTTGGGTATGGGCTTCGCCACAGGGGGGGTCTGGGGCGCCCTGGGCCTGTGGGGAGTGCGTATGTTACTGGCAAACCCTCCGCCCTACCTGAGAGCGGCATTGCGCCACACTCCCTTGCACCTACTCATAACCCCATTCGCATTGCAGATTGTCGGAGCGGGGGGACTGGCGGGCATAGGGGTAGTTGCGATATTGGGTGTGGTAGGCGATGGCGGCTGGAAGGCCCACAGCATAGTAGTCTTAGGAGTGGCCGGTGCCCTCGCCCTGCCTGCCCTGCCCCTTGCCTGGCTCTTGCGCCCGGCGTGGTGGATAGCCCCTCTCGGATGGCTTGTGGGCGTGGTGCTCCTGGGCATTCTCCTGCCTGCTCTGGCATAATGCCTCTAGCAAAGGCAATGCAAGGAGGCCGACATGCGCATCGCCTTTATCGGTGGCGGGACTATGGCCGAAGCAATGATCACAGGCATCCTGGAACGGGGACTCGCCCGGCCCACCGATGTGGCCGTCGGTGAGCCGGTGGAAGCCCGCCGGGCCGCTCTCCTCCAGAAGTTTGGTGTGCCGGCCGTGCCCAGCAATCAGCAGGCGGCGGCCGGGAGCGACCTGGTCGTCCTCTCCATCAAGCCCCAAGACCTGACGGCCGTATTGCAAGACTTGCGAGGCACCCTCCGCTCAGGACAGGTGGTGGTCTCCATAGTGGCCGGGGCACGCCTGGACACCATTGTGCAAGGGTTGGGGCACAGGCAGGTGGTGCGGGTGATGCCCAACACCCCCGCTCAGGTAGGCATGGGGATGAGCGTGTGGACAGCCGCCACCGAGGTCCCCGCCGAGCGCAGAGAGCAAGTGCGAAGCCTTCTACGCTCCTTTGGGGAGGAGGTCTATGTTACAGAGGAAAAATACCTGGACATGGCCACGGCCCTGAGCGCCAGCGGCCCCGCCTTCGTCTTCCTGATGCTGGAAGCCCTTATGGACGCAGGGGTCCACATCGGCCTGCCGCGGGATATGGCCCGCCAACTGGCGGTGCAAACGGTGCTGGGAAGCGTCCAGATGGTGAAGCAGACGGGGAAGCACCCTGCCGAACTGAAGGGGATGGTCGCCTCCCCCGCAGGCACAACGGTAGAGGGCCTGTTGGCCCTGGAGGAAGGGGCAGTGCGGGCACACCTTATTCGCGCCGTGCGGGTAGCTCACGAAAGGGCTAAGTCCCTGGGGGCATAGGCCGTGAAGCAAGCCCTGGCCCAGTTCATCTTCTACCTCACCACCGCCCTATATGTGGCCATCCTAGTGCGGGTCATCCTCTCCTGGTTCCCCATCGGGGGAAACAATCCTATCGTTGCCTTCGTTTACCAGGTTACAGAGCCTATCCTGGCCCCTATCCGGCGCATCGTCCCACGCATTGGCGTAATAGACCTAAGCCCCCTCATCGCTATTATCATCCTGGTGTTGATACAACGGGTGGCTCAAGTCGTGCTCTCATAGAGTATGCCTGGAGCGACGGCGTGGTAGGATAGATATGGTGAACATCCCATGCAACTGGTGGTGTGCCGCGTAACCCTTCACCTGGCGGAAAACCACTCCCTCAAAGGGAAGCGCCAGGTGCTCCAGGCCCTCACGGCCCGTTTACGCAACCGCTTTAATGTCTCCGTCGCCGAGGTGGACTCCCACGACCTGTGGCAGACCGCTACCCTTGGCCTGGCTCTCATTGCGCCAGACGGCTCCCACGCCCAGAGCACTATGGAACAGATTGTCCGCTTTATAGAAGACGCTGTGCGAGGGGATGGGGAGGTGGTTGACTGCCAGATGGAATACACCCCTGGGGTGCTGTAGACGCCCGCTGGGCAGAGGCATGAACGGGATGCGTGCTCTCCACGCCCTAGTATATGGGCGGGTGCAAGGGGTAGGCTTTCGCGCCTTTGTGGTGGCGCGTGCCCGTTCCCTAGGGGTAGTGGGCTGGGTGCGCAACCTCCCTCACGGCCAAGAGGTAGAGGTGTGGGCAGAAGGTTCCCCCCATGCCCTGGAAACCCTGCTTGCCGTTCTGCGCCGCGGCCCTCCCCTCGCTCAAGTGGAGAGGGTGCAGGTAGAATGGCTCTCCGCAACCGGACAGTGGGAGGGGTTCACCGTTCGCTACGACGGGGAAACCTGACGGATGCCGTAAGCGCCACTCCGCTGGAGGACGCGGAGGAGCGTCTCTTCTGTTATAATGCGCAGCGAGCCTTGCGCCTTCCACCAATCCTCCAGCACCGCCTTGAGGGTGCCCAAAGGGGCAGGCTCGTTGCGCGCACCCAGAAGCAGGCGGAACACGCCCTCCAGTAACGGCGTCTCCTCGGTAATAAAGCCCGGCTCCCGGGAGCAGTGTTCGGCGATGCGCTCCATATACTCCTGCCAGGGTGCCCCCAGGCCCTTATCGGGCCTGGCGGCCATCTCCTGCCTGCACTCTCGGCACAGGCGAGGCAAAAGAAAGGCCGACAGGGAGATCCTCTTCTCTTCAAACCACTGGGGAAATATCTGGAAGTAAGGCCCCTTCACAGTGGGGGCAGGAGCCTTCTCCTGGGGGCTCACTGTGCGACCTCCTGTGGTCAATCTAGTAGCAAGACCTTTACCCTTGCCCCGGTTCCCAGGGCAGGGATATCTTCGGGGCAAATAGCCAGGCCGTTGGCCCTTGCCATAGAAGTAAGGATATGGGAGCCCTGAGGGCCTGTAGTGCGAGCAACCCACCCATCCCCTTCTCGCTCCACCCATACCCGCGCATAGACCCGCCTTCCGTCGCTATTGACGATGCGCCCGTGCAAGGTGGCCTCTACCACAGGGCGCTGGAAGTCCCTCCTCCCTAACATGGTATAGATGGCGGGACGGCAGAACAACTCAAAGACCACCAGGGCGCTCACTGGGTTACCAGGCAGGCCCAGATGGGGCACCTGCCGCCCGTCTGGGGCGGGGAACCAGCCGAAGGCCAGGGGCTTCCCTGGGCGCATACGCACCGTCCAGAACTCCACTTTCCCCTGCTGGGCCAGCACATCCTTCACAATATCGTAGTCGCCCCTGGAGACACCTGCAGAGGTAAGTAGGAAGTCGGCTTGCAAACCCTCCTGAACTTTCCGGCGCAAGTCTTCCAGGTCGTCCCGCGCTATCCCGAGCAGGAGGGGAATGCCCCCGGCCTGGCGGACGGCCGCCGCCACGCTATAGGAGTTGGCGTCGTAAATCTTACCCGGCTGGGGCGGCTCCCCAGGGGACAGCAGTTCATTCCCGGTGGACAGCACCGCTACCACTGGCCGCCGCACTACCCTCACCGTGGCCTTGCCCACCGATGCCAGCACCCCTATATGAGCAGGCCCCAGCACCGTCCCCTTGGCTAACACCACCTCCCCGCGGCGTATATCCTCCCCGCTAGGGCGAATGTTGGTCCCACGAGACGCCTCTACCAGTATGCATATCTCCTCTAATCCCTTGCCAGCGCGGCGGCGTTGCACCTCATCGGTCTCCTCAAAGGGAACAACGGTGTCCGCGCCAGGAGGAATGGGTGCTCCAGTCATGATGCGTATGGCTGTGCCCGGGATAACCGGTTGGGTGGGCAGTTGGCCTGCCGCCACCATTCCTATTACCCGCAAGGGACGGGGCGAGGAGGGGCTTGCGCCACGGATGTCCTCCCAGCGCACGGCGTAGCCGTCCATAGCAGAGTTGTCCAGAGGGGGCACATCCACGGGCGAAAGCACATCCTCTCCCAGGGCAAGGCCCAGAGCATCAGTGATGGGTATCTCGTGAAGGGAAAGGGGGGCGAAGTGGGCCAGGATACGCTCCTGCGCCTCCTCTACAGAGAGCATAGGCTCCCTGTGGCGATGATCTTCCATAGATCCTTGACCTCCGGCTGGAGAGTTCCTTGGTTTATCATAGCATGGCCCTGGCGAGGCCCCAGCAAGAGGTCAAGAGGCAAGCGCAGTAGATATCCCCTAGCCTAACTTACAAGGTATAGGGTGGGGTAAATGAACACCCAGGCCACATCCACAAAGTGCCAGTATTTCACCGTCCCCTCTACCCCCCAGTAGTTGCCACCTGTGAACCTCCCGTCTCGCGCCAGGAAACGGACGAATGCCAGGGCTAGAATGCCTGTTAGCACGTGGAAGGCGTGAATGCCCGTTGTGGTGAAGAAGACGGTTCCGAAGGTAGTGTGAGGGGGGAAGAAGTGGAACGCCTCCCGCCACTCCAGGGCTACACCCACTAGGAACAGCAGACCCAACACTATGGTGGCCGTCAGGTTGCCCAGCAAGCCCCGCTGGTCGCCGTAGCGAGCACAGGCCTCTGCCCGGTAGGCCGTGAGACTGCTGAGGAGTAGAACAATGGTAATGACCAGGCCCAGAGCCTGATTGACCTCGTCCGGCCGCGCTGTCCGTAGCAAGTAATAGCGGCTGGAAAGGAGCGCCGTAAACAGAAAACTCTCGGAAAGCAGGAAGAGCCACAACCCGATCCGATTGACAACCAGACGGCTGGGGTGATGCGCGGCATGGGCGGTGTGGGCACGCGTAGCCATCTATTCCTCCTGCCTCCACAACTGGGCGATGTGCATGTAGTAGTAGGCGATCAGGCCCGCGTCAGCCAGGTTGATGATCAGCAGGTATGCAATAAGTCCAGGTGCTTTGACAACCATGAGGATGTATTCCAACACTGTAAGCACGATAAGGGCTATCCAAACCCACAACCCCCGGCGCAGTGCTTGGGCCAGTCCGTTCCCTTCCATAACACTCCCCCTTATCCCTGGGACGCCGACTCGCCGCCGGCCACCCCTACCACGGCGTGGCGCGAGCCGGGAACCCCGTAATCGTAGGGTCCTCCCACCACCTCCGGTTCAACAGGGAAGTTCTCCACCGGGGGTGGGGAGGTTGTCTGCCACTCCAGGGTGCGGGCGTTCCAGGGGTTAGGCACCGCCGCTGGCCCTTTCACCCACGAGTAGGCCAGGTTTATCACGAAGACCAGGAAGCTGGCAGCCAGGACAAAGGCCCAGACGCTGGCGAACATATTCACCCCGGCCAACTCACGAGGGAAGTCGGCTGCCCGGCGTGTCATCCCGTGCACACCGGCCCAGAACATGGGCAGGAAGGTCAGGTTATAGGCGACAAAAGTCCACCAGAAATGCAGACGCCCCAGGCGGTCGTTGAACATTCGCCCCGTTATCTTAGGGAACCAATAATACGCCGCCGCCAGGATGGCAAACACCTCGCCTCCCATTATGGTGTAGTGGAAGTGGGCCACTACGAAGTAGGTGTCTTGGAGGTGAATATCGGTGGCCACATCTGCCAGGAAAATCCCCGTAATACCCCCTATAAGGAAGTTGAAGAAAAAGCCCATGGCAAAGAGCATGGGTGTATCCAGGCGCAAGCGTCCCAGCCACATGGTTCCCAGCCCCGCCAGAAACACCACACCGGTAGGAATAGAGATAAGTTCGGTGGTAACCATAAACGGCAGGTGTAGGGCGTTGGACATGCCGCTGGTGAACAAGTGGTGCGCCCATACAAGGAAACTGAGGACCACAATGCCCAGGAAGGCAGCAACGACCCACTGGTAAGCAAATAGGGGCTTGCGGGAGAAGTGGCTTACAATCTCCAGCACGATGCCGAAGGCGGGCAGGATCATAATGTAAACAGCCGGGTGGGAGTAGAACCAGAAGATGTGTTGATACAGAAGAGGCTTCCCCCCCATTGTCGCCTTGAAGAAGGATGTCCCCGCCACGCGGTCCAGCACATCCATCAGCAGAGCGAAGGCCACAAACTGGGTAGCCGTCAGGCTTATCATAGCCGCAGCGAATACCGACCATGTGAAGATAGGGATACGCCCCCAGGTCATCCCCCGTGCCCGCAGGGTGATCACCGTTGCTAGGAAGTTCAGCCCACCCAGGATAGAGGAGAGGCCGAAGGTTATGAAGGCCAAAAGGAAAGGCAGCTGACCTGAAGCGTTGATGATGCTTACCGGCGGATAGGCGGTCCAGCCACTGTCAAACCCTCCTAGTAGAGGGCTGGTCAGCAACAGCACCGCTACAGGGGGTATGATCCAGTAACTTAGGGCGTTCACCCGAGGGAAGGCCACATCCTCAGCGCCAATTTGCAGCGGCAACACGAAGTTTGCGAAGCCCCCAATAATGGTAGCCACCGCCACCGCGATCATCAGGATGCCGTGAAGGCTCATGGTCTGGTTGAAAGTTCCTGTGCCCATGATGGTGCGCCCAGGCGACGCCAGTTCCACCCGTATCAGCACCGCCAGCAGCCCCGCCAGGAGCATCACCACTATGAAGGTAACCAGGTATTGCACACCGATGACCTTGTGGTCGGTGCAGAAGCGGAAGAAACGCCTCCAGTCCTGTGGCACCTCCCGTTTTGCAGGGAGGCCGAACCACTCCCTCACCCACGCATCCCACATTCCTACCCCCAGGAGCCACCCAACCAACCCAAAGATATACCCCACCACCAGCAGAGGCTCCATAGACCAGACACGTGGCATTCCTGCGACGGTCCGCACGGCCGCTGCCAGCCCCGCCCCTACCAGGAAGCCAACCAACCCCCATAAGGCCCCCTTTAGCAGGGGGAGAAGGCCAGACCAAGGATTGGCTACTGCCGTTTGCGGTGCGCTGCGAGCCATGCCGTAAACTCCTCCTTCTCAACAACACGCACAGGGAGCACCATCAAGGCGTGATTGGTGCCACATAACTCGGCGCATTGAACCCGATAGGTAGAAGACCTCTCAAAACTGCCCAGGAGCATGGGAACAGCACCCGTGTAGGTTACCAGCCCTGGAACTGCGTCTATCTTCACCCGGAAGGCCGGCACCCAGAAGGAGTGCACCACATCCCGCGAGGTAACTTCAAAGCGCACCCGCTGCCCCACGGGGAGGACCATCTCCTGCATTGTGGACACATCGTATTGGGGATAGGAAACGGTCCAACTCCAGCGCTGGCCCTCTACCCGCACGATAAGGTCAGGCTCCCGGTGTTCCCGCCGCCGAATCTCTATAAGGTCAATGGCCCCAGGGAAGATAGTGATGGTAATGGTGAGTGCAGCGGTAACGAAAAACCAGGTAGCCACAACCCCGCCGTGGGTGTGGACAGGGGGCCCGTCCTGAAGCGTTGTGCTGCGGGTGCGAAAGCGCAAGAAACTGTAAATGAGCATCGAGAGGACAAAGGCGAAAACTGGCACCGCCAGATACATTAGGATGCGGAAAGCGCCGTCCATCACCTCCGCCTGGTCGGCGG
>JBKBKV010000028.1:17013-22081 GCA_046294495.1 Dehalococcoidia bacterium
CCGGCGAGGGGAATGGATCATAACTGGCTACCAGGATTTCGCCGATGACAGTAAGCACCACCCATAGAAGGGCGACCACGAGGATATGTCTTCTGGCTATGTCCATAGGCACCCCTCGCCATTGCGGTGGCCCCTCCCCGGCCGGCGGTGCGCCTAGTAGGCGTCCATCACTAGTATATGAAGGCCCTTACGGAGCCTAACAGGATGCAAACACATCCAATTGATGATGGGCGCACATCACTTGGAGAGGGACCTGTGCAGTGCAGGCGTGGGGGCTAGAAGGGATCCCTCCTGGACACCGAGGCGACGGCGGTAGAGCCACGCTATGGCCTCGGTGCGGCTGTGCACACCCAACTTGGAGAGGATGCGCTGGATGTGATTCTGAACCGTTACCCTCTGAACACCTAGTCTCCGGGCCACGCTGTCTGTTGAGTAGCCCTGGGCCACCAGGGAGAGCACCTGGAACTCCCGTGGGCTTAGAGGCCCACGGGGCACCTGCTGGTCTGCCACCCCTTCGCACCCCCAGGATGTTCGGGCCACCAGCGCCCTCACCTCCTCTCCCAATCGCTCCTTCGCCTTGCGAGCGGTGATGTCCCGGAAGAGGTGCACAGGGGTGTATGGGAGGCCATCTCCCTGCGGCAAAGGCACAATGGAGATGTTCAGCCACACTGGGCGCCCGTCTTTACGCCGTGTCTGGATGTCGTAGTTAGATATAGCCTTCCCCTCCCGCATGCGGCGCATCACCGGGCAGTCCTGCTGACACCAGATGGCCCCTTCACTATCTTTGCCCTGCATAACCTCGTGACAAGGACGGCCCAGCACCTCCCCAGGCGCGTAGCCCAGAATCTCCCTTGCTGCCTCGCTCCAGTAGGTAATGTGGTAGTCCGCATCTACGGCGAAAAGGCCGTCGGCGCTGTTGGCAAGGGCGTGGATGGCCTTACGGGTCGGGCTATCCATTATTCCACCTCGCCCTTCCCCCGGGGGTTGTTACACATTTCTCAACCCAGTATATCCCCTTTTCTGGCGCGTGGTCAACGGCGGGTAGCCATTGCCCTGGCTTCTCCTTTGTGCTAGCCTGGTAGTGAGCGTAAGGGAGGGCCAATGTATGGGTTCCGCTTCTCGCCACGCCCCAACCGTGCACATGAAATCGCCTGGCGACCCTGGGGCGAAGCGGCTTTTCAGGAGGCTCAGCGCGAGGACAAGCCCATTCTGCTGTCTATCTCGGCCGTGTGGTGCCACTGGTGCCACATAATGGACGAGACCTCCTACTCAGACCCTGATGCTATTCGCCTCATCAACGCCGACTTTATCCCTGTGCGAGTGGACAACGACCAGCGCCCCGAAGTAAACCAGCGCTACAACATGGGTGGCTGGCCCACCACCGCCTTCCTTACGCCACATGGGGACCTGATAGCAGGAGGAACCTATATCCCTCCCCATCAGTTCAAAGAGGCGCTGGGCCAGGTGGCCGACCTCTACCGTCAGCAAAAGGCCGCAGTCTATCGGAGCGCTGAAGAGATGAAGAACCGGCGTCTCCAGCGAGTTCGCCGTGTAGTTAGCGGAACCCAACTCTCGGCCCAAATAGTAGACCTCGTAACACGGGCGGTTACTGCCCTGTATGACCCCTTTTTCGGGGGCTTTGGCACCCAGCCCAAGTTCCCTATGCCCGATGCCCAACATCTCCTGTTAGACCTCTATGCACAGTTTCGCGACCCTATATTCCTACGCATGGTTGTGAAGACCCTTGACGGTATGCTCCAGGGAGCGGTCTTCGACAAAGTGGAGGGGGGGTTCTTCCGCTACAGCACCCAGCGGGACTGGTCCGAGCCCCACTACGAGAAGATGGCAGAGGACCAAGGGGCGCTAATGCGTCTCCTGCTCCGCACCTGGCTCTACACCGGGGCTACCGCTTACCGGGACGCCGCCCAGGCCGTTGTCGCTTACGTCAATCGCCGCCTCTACACACCAGAGATGGGGGCTTTCTGGGGCAGCCAGGACGCCGACGAGACCTATTACTCCCAGGATAAACAAGGGCGGGAGAAGCTCCTACCCCCCTTGGTAGACCGCACAGTTTATACCAACTGGAACGGGCAACTGGCTGTGGCCTACATGGAAGCCAGCGACCTCATGGGCCAGCCACACCTGCGTCAGCAGGCCATACGCTCACTGGGCTTCCTGTGGGAACACTTATGTCAACAGCCGGGCAATGTCCTTTTCCACTGCTGGGCCGAGGGTAAGCCTTTCGTGGAGGGCACCCTGCCCGACTACGCATGGGTGGCCCTGGCGATGGCCGAGGCCTACCGACGCACCGGCGCCCAAGTGTGGCTGGAACGCTCCCAAGCCCTTGCGCAGGCTATGCTGGAGCGCTTCTGGGACGCCCAGTCCGGGGGGTTCTGGGATGTAGGGCCCGGCGTTGCCCCCCTGGGCTACCTGCAGTTTAAGGAGAAGGCCATCAACGACAACACCGTGGCCGCCCAGGCCCTGCGCCTACTGGCCAACCTTACAGGGCAAGCCGATTACGCCACCCGTGCCTACGACACACTGAGTGCCTTCGCCGGGAGCGTCCAGGACTATGGAGAGCACGCCGCCCCCTATGCCCGAGAGGTTCTTCGCCAACTGTTCCCCCCTGTTGAGGTTAGCATTGTGGGGCCTGGCGATGCCTTAGAGACCCGCGCCTTACTTGAAGCCGCCTTTTCCATACCCTACCCGTGCATAGACCCCATCCTGGTGGACGGCGGAGACGCAGAGGCACTGGCTAGCCGGGGGTTTACAAAGGGGGAGAAGCCGCAAGCCTATGTATGCCTGCAGGGGGCGTGCCTCCCGCCCATTGACGACCCCGCCCGCCTCGCCGAGGCGATCGGCCAGTTCCTAGCCATCCGAGGGGAGACGCAGTAGCAAAGCCCGTCCCCCGATAAAGCCCCGCAGCCTGGCGCTACCCCCTCATGCTATTCTTAGACTTGGGTGATCCACCCCTGCTGAGGAGCCGTTATGCTTAAGGACACCGATTGCGGCACCCTTACCCTTGACCACGTGGGGCGACGCATTACCCTTGCGGGATGGGTGCACCGACGCCGCGACCATGGGGGCATCATCTTCATTGACCTGCGAGACCGCAGCGGCATCGTCCAGGTGGTCTTCAACCCCACCGAAGCCCCCGACGCCTACCGCACCGCCGATACCCTGCGCAATGAATGGGTGGTGCAGGTAAATGGTATCGTGGAGCGTCGCCCCCCGGGCACCGAAAACCCCGCCCTACCCACTGGCCAGGTAGAGGTGCGCGCCACGGCTTGTCAGTTGCTAAACCCCTCGAAGTCCCCGCCCTTCTACATCAACGAGGATACAGAGGTGGACGAGGCCCTGCGCCTGCGCTACCGCTACCTCTACCTGCGCCGCCAGCGCTTGCAACGAAACCTAGAACTACGCCACAAGGTGGTGAAGTTTATTCGGGACTGGCTGAGCGCGCGCGGCTTTTGGGAAATTGAAACGCCCATCCTCACCAAGAGCACACCCGAGGGGGCACGGGACTATCTGGTGCCAAGCCGTCTCTACCCCGGCTACTTCTACGCCTTGCCCCAGTCTCCCCAGCAGTTGAAGCAACTCCTTATGGTGGCTGGGATAGAGCGCTACTTCCAAATCGCCCGATGCTTCCGAGACGAGGACTTGCGCGCTGACCGCCAGCCCGAGTTCACCCAACTGGACCTGGAGATGAGTTTCGTGGACGAAGCCGACATCCTTGACCTGATGGAGGCCCTCTTCACCAATCTGGTGGAGCAAGTAACCCCCCACAAGCGCCTGCGCAAGCCCTTCCCCCGCCTTACCTATGCAGAGGCCCTGGAGCGCTACGGGACAGACAAGCCCGACCTACGCTTCGACCTGGCACTGGGCGACTTCACCCACATCGCTGCCCAGAGCCAATTTGAAGTCTTTCGCAAAGTCGTCCAGCAGGGAGGCGTGGTCAAAGGCTTCGCCGCCCCCGGCTGTGCCGACTACTCCCGACGCCAGATAGAGGAACTGACCGCCCTGGCCAAGGGCAAGGGGGCAGCAGGACTGGTAACAATGGCCCTAGGGCATAGGGGCACACCGCTAGAAGCCCTCACAATGGACCAGGTGCGTTCGGCCGTTACACGCTACTTCACCCTTGAGCAGATAAAGGAAATGGCTCAACGGGTAGGGGCACAGCCCGGCGACCTGCTCCTTATCGTTGCTGGAGACGCCTCCACCACCAACGCAGCCCTGTCATCCCTTCGCCAGGAGATGGGGAACCGTCTGGGGCTGGCCCATCCGGATGATGTGGTCTTCGCCTTTGTTACCCAGTTTCCCCTCTTTGAGTGGAACGAAGCGGAACATCGTTGGGAATCAGCCCACCATCCGTTCACCGCCCCAAGGGATGAAGACCTGCACCTGCTGGAAAGCGACCCCGGCAAGGTGCGTTCCAAGGCCTATGACATAGTGTGCAACGGCTTTGAAGTGGCCTCAGGGAGCATCCGTATCCATAACCGGCAGGTGCAAGAGCGGGTCTTTCGTGTCCTAGGCTACACCCCAGAAGAAGCCCAGCGGCGCTTCGGCCATCTGTTGGAGGCCTTTGAATATGGCGCCCCCCCTCACGGTGGCATCGCCCCGGGCATTGACCGTATCGTAATGGTGTTGGCCAACGAATCCTCGCTACGGGAGGTCATCGCTTTTCCTAAGACCCAGAGCGCCCAGGACCTCCTGTTCGGCGCCCCCTCTGAGGTCTCGCAACAACAGTTGCAAGAACTGCACCTGGCGGTGGTGCAGGAGGAGCCAGCCACAACCAAGCCCCAGCGCTAGGCCACCCCGGAGAGGCGTCCACAAGGGCGGATGGTCATCCCTTTGACAACACGGGGGGCAAGACGGGAGCATTCCCCTTGCGCTTTGATGGGATACCTGATATGATAGGCTAATAGCGCACTCCCATCCCCTCCGCGCTATAGAAAGGGAGGTGGAACATGCGTATATGGCGGCTCCTGTTCCCTTCGCTCGTCCTCCTGTTTCTAATAGGAGCGTGTCGGGCAGCCCCCGCTCCAACCCCCACTCCAACCCCACCCCC
>JBKBKV010000029.1:0-21586 GCA_046294495.1 Dehalococcoidia bacterium
CACGCCCTGAGGGGCAGCCCCTTTCCCTTGCGCCGAGGGGCCAGGTCCCCTATCTTCTCTTTGAAATGGCAGTATGGAGGGTGCTGTGCCCGCTTATCACGACAAAAGAGCCCCAAGCCCACCCCGTATCCACGATATGCCCCTTGGTGAACGCCCTCGGGAGCGTCTGAGGTCAGCGGGGCCTGGGGCCCTCAGCCACGCCGAGTTAGTAGCCATCCTGCTTCGCACAGGCCAGGCAGGGGAGAGCGCTCTTGCCCTGGCCCAGCGCCTTCTTTCCACTTTTGGGGGGTTAGGGGGCTTGGCCAATGCCTCCTTCGCCGAGTTGGAGCGAGTGAAAGGTTTGGGGCTGGCCAAGGCTGCCCAGGTGCACGCTGCCCTGGAGTTGGGGAAGCGCCTGCTCACCCTGCCCCTGGAGGAGCGCCCGGCCGTTCGGGGGCCTGGGGACATCGCATCCCTACTTATGGCCGACATGTCCCTTCTTCCCCAGGAGAGCCTGCGGGTAGTGCTGCTAGACACCCGCAACCATGTGCTTGGGGTGCAAGAGGTCTACCGAGGGAATGTGAACACTGCGCTGGTGCGCACGGCGGAGGTCTTCCGGGAGGCGGTGCGCCAGACCTGCCCCTCGGTTATCGTGGTGCACAACCACCCCTCGGGCGACCCCACCCCCAGCGCCGAGGATGTGGAGATTACCAGTCGCCTGCTGGCGGCAGGGCGTTTGCTGGACATTGATGTTCTGGACCACATCGTGATTGGCAAAGGGCGGTGGGTTAGCCTGAAAGCCCAGGGCCTGGGCTTCCCCCCATAGGCGGATGTTGAGCCAGTCCCCTCCTTTCCCTACAATGGAAACAAAACCCCTTGCAAAACTAGAGAGCCGTTATGCTTCGTGAGGCCCTGGAACTCCTGGTGGCCCGCCGCCCCCTCTCCCAAGCCCAGGCCGCCCAGGTGATGGGGGAGATTATGGAGGGAAAGGCCACCTCTGCCCAAATCGCCGCCTTCCTGGTGGCCCTCCGTATGAAGGGGGAGACGCCTGAAGAGGTGGCAGGGATGGCCCAGGCTATGCGCAGCAAAGCCCTTCGCGTAGAGGTGCCCTTCCCATTGCTGGATACCTGCGGGACAGGAGGCGACCGCTCTGGCACCTTCAACATATCCACGGCGGCAGCCATCGTATGCGCCGCCGCAGGGGCTAAGGTGGCCAAGCACGGCAACCGCGCCGTCTCCAGCGCTTCAGGGAGCGCCGACTTGGTGGAGGCGTGTGGGGTGCGTATTGACCTGGGGCCGCAAGGGGTGGCCCAGTGCATTAGGGATGTGGGCATCGGCTTCTGCTTTGCACCCATCTTCCATCCCGCTATGAAGCACGCCGCCCCCACCCGGCGGGAGATAGGCATCCGCACTGTCTTCAACATCCTGGGGCCCCTCACCAACCCCGCCGGCGCCCAGTTCCAGGTATTGGGGGTGGCGGACGACGCTTTGGGTAACCTAATGGCGCAGGTGCTCCGCCTCCTGGGAGTGCAAAGGGCGTGGGTGGTGCACGGAGAGGATGGCCTGGACGAGATTACCCTGTGCGCCCCAACAAGGGTGTGGGAAGTGGACCATGAAGGAGTGCGCTCCTTCACCCTTGCACCAGAGGAGGTAGGCCTACCCCGTGCCCATCCCGAGGATCTGAAAGGGGGCACTGCCCAGGAGAACGCCCAGCGCCTGCGCGCCATACTGCAGGGGGAGCGCAGCCCTCTGCGGGACGCAGTGCTTCTGAACGCAGGGGCAGGGCTGGTGGTTTATGGGAAGGCCGGAACCTTGCAAGGGGGCCTGTCATTGGCCCGGCAGGCGGTGGATAGCGGAGCCGCCCTGGCGGTGTTGGAGCGATGGGCCAGGGTAAGCCACCAGGCAACAGGGGCACAAGGGTAAGGCTATGCCCAGCATCCTAGACGCTATCCTGCACGAGAAGCGTAAAGAGGTGGATGCCCAGCAGGAACGCCTCCCCCTGGCCTCTTTAGAACGCCAGGTGGCTACCCTACCCCCTCCCCTGAACCTCTCCGGTGCCCTGTGGGGCGAGGGCATCCGCCTCATCGCCGAGGTCAAACGCGCCTCTCCCTCTAAAGGCCCTCTGAACCCCAATCTGGACCCCCACTCTATGGCCCTTCTATATGCCAGAAGTGGCGCCTCGGCCATCTCCGTCCTTACCGACCACCACTTCCAGGGGAGCCTGGACGACCTGCGCCTAGTAGCAGAGGCTGTGCACCCTTTAGGGGTGCCGGTGCTCCGCAAGGACTTCATCCTTGACCCATACCAACTCTACGAGGCCCGCGCCGCCGGGGCAGATGGGGTGCTCCTTATCGTCGCCGCCTTATCCCAGGAGGGGTTGACGACCCTTTTGCGAGAGGCGCGTGGGCTATGGCTACAGTGCCTGGTGGAGGTGCACACGGAGGGAGAACTGGAGCGGGCCTTGTTGGCCGGGGCGGAGATCATCGGCATAAACAATCGCAACCTGCACACCTTCCACACAGATCTGGCGGTAACGGAGCGCCTGGCTCCCCGCATCCCTAGGGGCAAGGTTGTTGTAAGCGAGAGCGGCATCGCCACCCGAAAGGATGTGGTGCGGGTGCGAAAGGCGGGGGCACACGCGGTGTTGGTGGGGGAGGCGCTGGTAACCAGCCCTGACCCTGCGGCCAAGCTGCGGGAACTAGTAGGAGATTTGCGAGGGTAAAAGCATGCTGGTGAAAATCTGCGGCCTGCGCAGTGCCGATGAGATGCTAGTTGCCGCCGAGGCGGGTGCCGACATGCTGGGCATCGTATTCGTCCCCCGCGTGCGTCGTCGGGTAGAGCCTCCCCTTGCCCAGGCCATGGTGTCCCGCTTCCGCCAGGAGCGCCGGGGCAAGCCTGTCCCACGCATCGTGGGCGTCTTTGCCGACCAGCCCCTGGAGGAGGTGCAGGGTGTCGTCCGAGAGGTGAGACTGGATATGGTTCAACTCTGCGGACACGAGGAGATCCCCTATGCCCTAAAGGTGGGCATACCCGTGGTGAAGGCGGTGCACATCCACACCTCCGGCCACGCCCAGATAGAGGAGGCAGAACATCAGATAACCGCTCTGGAGGCGGCGGGCATCCTCCCCCTGCTGGACAGGGACGGGGGCACCCAGCCGGGAGGTCTGGGCCAGCCCTTTGACTGGGGCATCGCCCAGGCGCTGGCCCGGCGTGGGCATCGTTTCCTGCTGGCCGGGGGCCTCACTCCGGAGAATGTGGTAGAAGCGGTGCGTTTGGTGCGTCCTTACGGGGTGGATGTGTCCAGTGGGGTGGAGAGCAACGGCGTGAAGAACCCCGCGAAGGTGCTGGCCTTCATAACGGCGGCGCGGCGGGCCTAGTGGTTGTTACGCACCCTCTGTTGGGGTATTCTGTGGTTTGGGGATACGGGTGATGGCTCCGCCAGACTTGCACATCCGGGCGTGGCAACTGGCAAAGGCCTGCGGCTTGCCACGGGTGTATGATATGCACTACGCGGCACTGGCCGAAAGTCAGCGGTGTCCCCTCTACACTGCCGACCAGCGTCTCGTGCGTGCCTTGGGCCCCCAGCGGCCATGGGCCCATTGGGTAGTAGGCGAGAGTGGGCAATAGCAAAAGGCCGGGGGCTTTCGCCCGGCTGGTAAGGGCTGGTGCGCCACTGCGTTGAGTATTGGACCAGACTTCATAACGAGCGCAGCAAATACGACCGAAACTTGGAGCAAGAACTCACGGGGGCGAGGAGAGACTTGCCCATGAAAGGACATGGCCATGACAACACCTGATACCACTACTCTCCCCGACGCCCGCGGGCGCTTTGGCCCCTACGGGGGGCGCTTCGTCCCCGAAACCCTCATGAGCGCCCTGGCAGAACTGGAGGAGGCCTACCTCCACGCCCGCCGGGATCCCTCGTTCCACCAGGAGTTGACCCACCTGCTCCGTTCCTACGCCGGGCGTCCCACGCCCCTTACCTTCGCCCGCAACTTCACCGCACACCTGGGTGGGGGCAAGGTGTATCTGAAGCGGGAGGACCTGGCCCACACCGGCGCCCACAAGATCAACAACGCCCTGGGGCAGGCCCTGCTGGCCAAACGCATGGGCAAGGGGCGAGTCATCGCCGAAACCGGCGCCGGCCAGCACGGCGTGGCCACCGCTACCGCCTGCGCCGTCCTCGGCCTGGAATGTGTGGTTTATATGGGAACCGAGGACATGGAGCGCCAGGCTTTGAATGTCTTCCGCATGCGACTGCTGGGAGCCGAGGTGCGCCCCGTGGAAGGGGGCTCCCGCACACTGAAAGATGCCATCAACGAGGCTATGCGGGACTGGGTAACCCATGTGCGCACCACTTTCTATATCCTGGGAAGCGTGGTAGGCCCCCACCCCTATCCAACGATGGTGAGGGACTTCCAATCAGTGATAGGCCTGGAGACGCGTCAGCAACTCCAGGAGGCCGAAGGACGCCTGCCCGACTACCTCATCGCCTGTGTGGGCGGTGGGAGCAACGCCATAGGCCTCTTTTACCCCTTCCTAAATGACCCTGGTGTGCGCCTTATCGGCGTGGAGGCAGGGGGCAAGGGTCTGGAGACAGGCCAACACGCCGCCTCTCTCACGGCTGGACGACCTGGGGTGCTCCACGGCTCCTACAGCTACCTTCTTCAGGATAGGCACGGGCAGGTGCTACCGACCCACAGCATCTCGGCTGGCCTGGACTACCCAGGCGTAGGCCCGGAACACGCCTGGCTGAAGGACACGGGGCGCGCTACCTATACTGCGGTAACAGACCAGGAGGCCCTGGAGGGCCTGACCCTCCTCTCCCGTTTAGAAGGCGTTATACCGGCTCTGGAGCCGGCCCACGCCGTAGCCTATGCCATGCGCCTGGTGCCCACTCTTTCCCCTTCTGACCTGGTGGTTATAGGCGTTAGTGGGCGTGGGGATAAAGATATGGAGACAGTGGCCAAGGCCCTGGAGAGGCAGGGGCACCCGTGAGCCTGGAGTGCGCCTTCCATCCCGGGGTGGAAACAGCCCTCCGCTGCGGGCGGTGCGAGCGCCCCATCTGCCCCCGGTGCCTCGTGCACACCCCTGTGGGCGCACGCTGTCGGCAGTGCGCCCAGGTGCGCCGCCTCCCTACATATACCCTAACACCCGCCTATGCCCTGCGGGGCCTGGCCGCTGGGTTGGGCGTGGGGCTGACGGTGGGGCTAGGCATCAGCGGCCTTCTCTCTCTGATGCCCATACCTTTGATGCTCCTGGGATGGATAGTGCCCCTCTATTTCATAGGGGCGGGGTTCGCAGTAGGTGAGGCGGTGAGCCTGGCCACCAACCGCAAGCGGGGGCTGTGGCTTCAGGGCATAGCCCTTCTAGGGTTCCTTGTGGCGTTTCTGGTGCCTGCTCTCCTGGTGCCCGCCTTCATGTTATGGAAAGACATCTTCTCCCTCGCCGGGTTTATAGTAGGCATCGCCCTGGTTATATCACGGGTGCGGTAGTGGGGCGGTGTAGCACCATCCGAAAGCGTCCGCTAGTTGGCCGCCGGCCGTTCTAACGGCCCGTAATCTCCAGAAGCGCCTCGTCCACTATCTCCTGGGGCACATCGTCCCGCACCACAGCCCGCCCCACGTCGGCCAGGAGCACCCACCGCAGGCCCTTCCCCGCCCGCTTCTTGTCCACCGCCATACCTGCCTTGATGGCCTGGGGGGCCACGCCCGGGCAGGAAGTAGGGAGACCAAAGCGTTCCAGCACCCGACGCTGGCGCTCCAGCCCATCGGCAGACAGAAGCCCCATCCGCTGGCTGATGCGCCCCTCTGCCATCATCCCCACTGCCACCGCCTCCCCGTGTAGATAGCCCGTATAACCTGTGGCCTGCTCCAGGGCGTGTCCTACTGTGTGCCCATAGTTCAGTAGGATACGCATCCCCAGGGTCTCCTTCTCATCCTGGGACACCACCTCCGCCTTGATGGCCATAGAGCGTCGGAGCACAGGCACTGCAACGGTGCGCTCCAGGCGCAAAAGGGCTTCTGCCTGCTCCTCAAAAGTGCGGAAGAGGTCCGCATCCAGGATGAGGCCATGCTTTATGGCTTCTGCCCATCCTTCTCGCAGGGCACGGGGGGCAAGGGTGCCCAGGGTGGCGGCGTCGGCCAACACGAGGCGAGGCTGATAAAAGGCGCCCACCAGGTTCTTCCCCTCTGGCAGGTCTACACCCGTCTTGCCCCCAATGGAGGCGTCCACCATGCCCAGCAGGGTTGTGGGCACTTGGACAAAGGGCATGCCCCGGTTGTAGGTGGCCGCCACGAAGCCTGCCAGGTCGCCCACCACACCACCCCCAACGGCCACGATGAGGTGTCCCCGCTGGGCTTTCAGGGAGGCCAGCCACTCATATGCCAGGCGCACCGTGTCCAGGGTTTTAGACGCCTCCCCCGGTGGGAAGGTAAAGATGTGGGTGGGGATGCCCGCCTCCTCTAGTGCGGTTTGCACCTTCCGCCCCCATGCGTAAAATACGGCGCGGTCGGTTATCAGGTAGGCGGTGGACCCCAAGCCCATGCGTTGGAGCCTCTCTCCAAGGGTGGGGAGTAGCCCCCACCCGGCATAGACGGGATAGGGGCCTGTGGAAGTGTGGACCAGTGCCGCCAAATCGTTGTCGTCAGGGTGGACAAGGAAGCGCCGCCGCCCCATATCCCACCCCCGCACCACCTCCCGGGCCGCCTCTCCCAGGGCGAGGTGGTCGGTATGGACGGTCCAGTCGGCCAGGGCATATAGGGACTGGCGCTGGGCCTTCAGATGACGGATACGCTCCAGTGGGTCGGGGCCTGCAAGGAGGGGGCGCACTTCGTCCTCCGCCTGGGCCAGGCGTTGCAAGACCGTCTCAGGGCGAGCCTCCAGGCACACCACCACACCCGAGGCGAACATCTGTCGGCGGTTCTCCTCGGCAAGGATGGCGCCACCCCCTGTGGCGATGACGGTGGGTTGGGAATAGGCCAAGGCGTTGGCGAGGGTTTGGGACTCCAGGGCGCGGAAGGTCTGTTCCCCCTCTTCGGCGAAGATGCGCTCTATAGGCTTGCCCGCCCGCCGCACAACTTCTGCATCGGTGTCCAGGAAGGGCCAACCCAGGAGGCGGGCGGCCTCCTTCCCAACAGCGGACTTACCTGTTCCTGCAAAGCCGATAAGAATAAGGTGGGGCATAGGTTTCAGGCCTCCTCCGCTATCAACGGGCCTCTCACTGGCAGCAGTCGCCCTCTCTAGCCATTGCTCCCCCTCGGCCCTATTGTCCGCACATATCCCTCGTAGTTCCGGCGCAACTCCTCTATGTGGTCGCCCCCGAACTTCTCCAAATAGGCATCTGCCAGCACCAGAGCCACCATAGCCTCCCCTATGACCCCTGCCGCCGGCACCTGGCACACATCGGAGCGTTCGTAGTGGGCCTGCACCGTCTCCCCGGTGAGCAGGTCTACCGAAGGGAGGGGCTTGGCCAGGGTGGAGATAGGCTTCACAGCGAAGCGGGCCACCAGGGGCATGCCGTTGGTTATCCCCCCCTCGGTGCCTCCGGCGCGGTTGGTTTTCCTCTGCCAGGGACGCAGGGGGTTGGTTACAGGCTCTATCACATCGTGCACCTGACTACCCCGCATACTGGCCGACTCCCATCCATCCCCGATGGAGACTGCCTTGACGGCATTGATGGACATAAGGGCCTGAGCGATGCGCCCGTCTATGCGCCGGTCCCACTGCACATGGCTCCCCAGGCCGATGACTACTCCTTCTGCTATCACCTCCACGATGCCCCCCACTGTGTCCCCCGCTGCGCGGGCAGCGTCAATGGCCGCCATCATTTGCTTCTCCGCCTCGGGGTCGGCGCATCGGACAGGGGACGCCTCCACCCGCTCCCAGTCAATAGGTGTGGGAGGCTTGGCCCACACTCCCCCAATGTTCAGCACATGGGAGTGGATAGCAACGCCGAACTGCTCCAATAAGGTGCGGCAGACGGCACCTGCGGCCACCCGTGCCGCCGTCTCCCGGGCCGAGGCCCGCTCCAGGACGTTGCGCACATCCCGCTGGTAATACTTCATAGCCCCCCCCAGGTCTGCGTGGCCGGGGCGCAGGCGGGTAACCGGGGGCACCGCCGCGGCCACAGGAGCAACGCTCATCTGCGTCTGCCAGTTGGGCCAGTCTCGGTTCCAGATGAGGAGAGCGATAGGGGAGCCCAGGGTTACCCCGTGCCGCACACCCGACAGGATTTCTGCCCTGTCCTGCTCTATCTGCTGGCGCGCGCCGCGCCCATAGCCCCCTTGCCGACGGCGGAGGTCGCGCGCTATAGCCTCTTCGGTCAGAGGGAGGCCGGCTGGGATACCCTCCAGAAGCACTACCAGCCCCCGCCCGTGGGACTCCCCCGCAGTAAGCCAGCGGATGTGCGTCATCTCTGCATCTCCTTGAGGGCACACACAGCCGCCCGTCGCATAACCTCCACCGGCGCAGGGCGTCTTGTCCACAGTTCAAAGGCCAAAGCCCCCTGGTGCACCAGCATGCCAAGCCCCCCTACAGCCCGCGCTCCCGCTCGGCGCGCCTCCCGCAGGAGAGGAGTCTCCTCAGGAGTATAGACCAGGTCGTAGACGAAAGCCGAAGGGGGGATATGCTCCCACCTTAGGGGTGTCTGGCCAGCATAAGGGGTGTGGGCCATACCCAGGGGGGTGCAGTGGACGATGAGGTCTACCTGAGCGGCTGCCCTGGCCAGGGCACCCTCTTCCCAGGGCACGATAGAGAGGGGGGTTTTCCCCTCCACCAAGGGGGCTAGGCCTTGGGCGCGTGCAAGGGTGCGTGCGCTTAGGGTCAAATGGGCCAGGTTTGCCTGGGCCAGGGCGTGGACAACGGCGCGAGCAGAGCCCCCTGCCCCCAGCACCAGGGCCCTGCTTCCCCTGAGGGGGAACCCAGCCTCCTCCAGTGCGCGGAGGAAACCTGGGGCGTCGGTGTTTTCCCCTTGAAGCGCGCCGTTTTGATGGACGATGGTGTTCACAGCCCCAATGGAGCGTGCCGTTTCAGTAAGGGTATCCAGGAGGGGGAGCACCGCCTCTTTATGGGGGATGGTAACATTGGCTCCTAGCACCCCAGGGGTGCGCAGCGAGTGAATACGCTGGGGGAGGGCGTCTGGAGGCGTATCCCACATCTCGTAGCAGATGTCCAGGCCCAGGGTAGCGAAGGCAGCCTGGTGCACGCGTGGCGAGAGAGAATGGCGCACCGGAAAGCCGATGATGCCCACACGATAGGTCATGCCAGGGTTAGGTTGGGCGCTCCTGGAGGCGCTGGGCCAACGCGTCTACCCGCTTCTCCAGCATGTCCAGGCGGACCGTTACTTGTGTCAGGGCCTTGAAATCCACAATGTGGCTGATGAGGATATCTAGTTTGCCGTTGACAGACGCCATATCTTCGCGCAGATCAGCAATCTGTTGCTCCACCTTGGCAAAGCGCTCATCCACCTTGAGGAAGCGCTCATCCACCTTAGCGAAGCGCTCGTTCATCTCCTTAGTGAGGGCTTCAAAACGGGCGTCCACCTTAGCGAAGCGCTCGTTCATCTCACGGGTCAGCGCTTCAAACCGCTGGTCTACATGCAGGAAGCGCTCATCCACCTTAGCGAAGCGCTCGTTCATCTCACTAGTCAGCGCTTCAAACCGCTGGTCTACATGCAGGAAGCGCTCGTTCATCTCCTGGCGCAGGTCCTTCACCTCCTGCAAGATGGCCAGGAAGCGCTGGTCGCTCGTCTGGGTTGAGCGGTCTAGGCGCTCGGTGAGCACCTGAATCTGCTTCCCGTTCTCGTCAACCTTAGTGGCTATGGCGCGCAGTTCAGGCACCAATAGGTCCTGGAGCGCCTCCCGCAACCCTGTAACGATATCCTTTGGACGCATCGCCCTGCGCCTCCACGGCCAGTATACCACGCCCTATACTAACTGGAGAGGCTGTTCTGAGAGGACGGCGTGGCAGGTTTAACTACGGCTCCTCTGGCGAGTGTTCGCCGCGCCCCTTTCCAACGGGGATTGGCCTACCTCCAAGTGCTGAAGCCCCGGGAGACCCTCCTTTTGGCCCTGATGGGGTGGATGACCGCCCTGGTGGCGGCAGACTTGCATCCGCCTATGGTGCGTTACCTTTTGGCCTCCCTGGCGGTGCTCCTGGGGAGCGCAGGCGCCAACGGTCTAACCAACTGCCTGGACAGGCAGGTAGATGCCCAAATGCGGCGCACCCGAGGACGGGCGCTCCCCTCTGGGCGATTGCGTCCGGTTGAGGCATGGGTGTGGTCATCCCTGCTGGTGGCGGTAGCCTTGGTCGTAGCGGGGGCACTCCATCCCTGGGCACTGGCGGCAGGGGGGGTGGCTATCCTTTGCTCCGTGGTAGCCCGCAAGACCTGGGCCACCCACTTCTTGGGAGCCGTCTCCTCTTGCGGGCCGGTCTGGGTGGCGTGGCTGGCTATGCGCCCCCAAGTCTCCCCTCTATTGGGCCTCCTGTCCCTGTTGGTGGCTCTGTGGGTGCCAGTGCATGTGTGGACACTGATGCTGGCCTACAGGGAGGACTACATTCGGGCCGGGGTGAACATTTTCCCTCTGTCCAGGGGCCGAGCCTTTGCGCCCCGGCTATGCTTTGCCCTCTCGTTGGTCCTAGTGGGGGTTGTGGGGATACTGGCTTGGGTAGGGCGCTTTGGGGCTGTGTTTGGGGCCGGCGCCGGGGTAGCCAGTGCCCTTTTGGCCTGGTCGTGCTGGAGGACGGCTCGCTCCCCCCTTCCCTCTATGGCTATCCGCTCCTTCCACTTTACCGCCTACCCCTTCCTGGGGGTAGTCTTCCTGAGCATGCCCTTAGACCGCTGGCTGTTCGGGTGAAAAGGGGGATGAGCGCCTTCGCCTTCCGTCTGGAGGCCACATGCGGCCCAGCCCGCGCCGGCTGGTGGGAGACGCCCCACGGCGTTATTCCCACCCCAGCCTTCATGCCGGTAGCCAGCCAGGCTAGTGTGAAGGCCCTTACTCCCCAGGAGGCGCGCGCCTGCGGGACACATATGCTCCTGTGCAATGCCTATCACCTATCCCTGCGCCCAGGGGTGGAGGTGGTGCGCTCCTTCGGGGGCCTTCACGCCTTCATGGGATGGGATGGCCCTATCCTGACCGATTCCGGGGGCTTTCAGGTCTATTCCCTAGGCGACCTGCGGCGGATAACCGACGAAGGCATCCTCTTTCAATCACATGTGGACGGCTCTTCCCACTGGCTTACCCCAGAGGAGGCCATTCGCAACCAGGAGGCCCTGGGAGCCGACTGCATCACCTGTCTGGATGAATGCCTCCCCTACGGCGCCTCCCTGGAGGCGCTGGCACTGGCGGTAGAGCGCACCCAGCGCTGGGCCGAGCGGTGTGTGCAGGCCCGCACACGGCCCGACCAGGCCCTTTTCGCCATCGTGCAGGGTGGGCACGACCCTCACCTGCGCCGCCTCTCTGCAGAGGGGTTAGTGGCTCTGGGGTGTGAGGGATATGCGGTGGGGGGTCTCTCGGTGGGGGAGGACAAGCCCCTCTTTCGCCGGATCGCTCGCCTTACCTCTGGCCTACTCCCTCCTGATAGGCCCCGCTACCTGATGGGTGTGGGTGCCCCCGATGACCTGGTCCAATGCATCGGGATGGGGTATGACCTATTTGACTGCGTCCTGCCTACACGCGCCGGGCGCACGGGGGGCGTCTATACACGCCTGGGGAGAGTTGACATCACCGCCTCCCAGTGGCGTCTGAAGCGTGGCCCTCTAGAAGAGGGGTGCGATTGCTTAGCCTGCACCCACTTCTCCGCAGGCTACCTTAACCACCTATTCCGCGCCCAGGAACTCCTGGCTTATCGCCTGGCAACCCTCCACAACCTGCGCTTCTACCAACGCCTTATGGCGCAGGCCCGTCAGGCCATTAGGGAGGGGCACTTCCCCGAATGGCAGGAGGCTTTCCTGGCTACCTATCGCCCCACCGATGAAGGGGCACGCCTCGCACAACACCTACAAAGGAAGGAGCGGCACAGGCTGGCACGGGAAGAGACCTGGCACTAGAAGGCAGGCTCTATTCCACGGCCTCCAGGCGCGCCGGGAGCACCGACAGTGGGGGCACGGCCAGCATGGGGTCGGGCGACTCCGAGGAGGCCAACTGCACCGCCAACTGGCCGAAGAGGGCCGTCACGCTCACCAGGCCAGGCACTGTCCCCGTTGTCTTTAGGCGTGCCCGCTGACGCCCCTGGGGGGTTACCACATCTACCACCGTCCCGTTGGCCAGGCCCAGACGCCGGGCGTCCTCCGGATGCACCTCCACCACCTCTTCTCGCTGGATTGTATTGAGGCGTCCCCTCTGCACCACCTGCATGTGTCGCCCATCTTGCAGGAGCACACGCCCCATAGCCAGGGCCAGGGGGAACTCATCCGTGCGGATGTCGGCTATCGGCAGAATGGAGAGGGACAAGAGGCGTTTGCGCTGAGGCGTGCAGGGCCACTGAACGCCCCCCTCCACGCCCACACCAGCGTAGGCAGGCACCAGGGCAGTTATCTCCTGCCACACCTCTTCCCACGAGGCGTAAGTAAAGCCCTTCGCCCCCATCCCCTGGGCCAGAGAGGCGAAGACCCACCAGTCGGGGCGCTCCTCGCCCCGTAGGGGAACAGCTGCCCGCAGGCGTTGGATGCGGCGCTCCAGGCTGGTGTAAGAGCCATCCCGCTGGGCGAAGGTGGCGGAGGGGAACACAACATCGGCCATCCGTGCCAGAGGGGAGAGGATATGGTCGTGCACTACCAGAAACCCGGCCGAGGCGAGGGTGTGCACAGCAGGGGCATCCACTCCTGGACTGTTGCCCACCACCTGGACTGCGCGCACGCGCTTGCTGGCCACCCCCGCCAGGACACCCGAAAAGTCCAGAGCAGGGGCCTGGGGCACCTCCGCGCCCCACGCCTCTGCCAGGCGCTGGCGAGCAGAAGGGTCGCCCAGAGGGGCGTGCCCAGGGAGGTAGCCTGCCAGTGCGCCCATATCAAGGAGACCCTGCCGGTTAGTGCCCGGGGGCAAGGGGAAGAGCCACCCCTCATTGCCCGTCAGGAGGGCCATATCTACCACGGCGCAGGAGGCCATCTCTCCCTGGGCAGGGGGGAGGTTGTCTAGGGCATAGAGAAAGGCGGTGGGGCGGTGCTGGGCCAGCAGGCGCACCGCCCGGCGCAGGGATTCAAGGGGCACACCCGATACTTGCGGGATGTGGTCCAAGGCGAAATCTGCTATGTGCTGGCGTAGGGCGTCCATACCCTCTACCTGGTCCAGGTGCTCCTTCTGTGTTAGCCCCTCCTCTAACAGGAGGCGCACCATTGCGCCCAGAACCAGGTGCTCGGTGCCAGGTAAGGGACGAAGCCACAAGTGGGCGTAGCGGGTCAGTTCCACCTCTCGGGAGTCTATAACTATAAGTCGGGCGGTGCCAGCCTTTACAGCCTGCTTGACGGGCACCGCCCCCACAT
Organism: Dehalococcoidia bacterium; assembly: GCA_046294495.1. GTDB lineage: Bacteria > Chloroflexota > Dehalococcoidia > Lucifugimonadales > HRBIN23 > HRBIN23. Next base: position 13,460 of record JBKBKV010000029.1, read on the forward strand.
TGTGCTCTTCCGTGATGTTGCTGTTTACCACCAGGAAACAGCGGGCGTTCTTGAGGGCCGTAAGGCTTCCCGTGGGGGCGTGGATGCCCAAGGCCTCCCGAAGAGGGCTGAGCAGGAAGGGGCGGGTGTCGTAGCAAGCGTCTATGGCGTTGGAGGCCATAGCCAGGCGAGCGAACTTCTGGGCCAGGTAGGCGTCCTCGTTGGTGGCCCGCAGGCCTAACAGGACGGCATAAGAGCCTTTGTAGTTGGCCAGGCGCTTGGCGGTGTAGTCAAGAGCCTCCTCCCAAGATACCTCCTGCAGGTGGCCGTCCTTGCGCAGCAGTGGCTTGCGCAAGGGGCTTGAGGCGTTCACAAACTCCAGGCCAAATTTGCCCTTATAGCAGAGCATCCCCCCGTTGTGGGCATTCCAGTCGCCTATGGCACGGATAAGGCGTCCCCGCTTATCCACCTCCACCTTCATCTGACATCCAACGGGGCAGTTGGGGCAGGTGGTGAAGGCTGTGGTGGCGGCCTTCTCCCACTTCCATTGGCGCTCCACCAGAGCACCCACGGGGCATACATCAATGCACGCCCCGCAGAATTCGCACCCTGATTCCAGCAGGGATGTGCCTCGGGAGGTGCCCACCAGCACTTTGCCCGAGCGCTCCACCATGCAGATGGCGCTGTCGCCGCGCAGTTCATCGCAGGCGCGCACGCACCGGGCACACACAATGCACAGGTTATAGTCCCGGTCATAGAAGGGGTCACGCACCTCCATTGGGAGGTTGCGATAGTTGTAGGGGAGGGGTGTCTCCATGGGGACGCCCACGAAGCGCACCGTGTCCTTCAGTTCGCACCGCTCGTTCTTGGGGCACACCACGCACCGGTCGGTAACGCGGATATGGCGCAGACAAATATCCGTTGGCCCGCACAGTTCAATGCGATGGCAGGTTAGGCACCCGTGGGGGTGCTCGGAGAGAAGGAGTTCCAGGATACCCTGGCGCAGGGAATGGAGAAGGGGGGTAGTGGTCTTCACCACCATCTTGTCGGCAACGGGTGTGGTGCATGAGGCCGGGGTGCCGCGCGCCCCCTCTATCTCCACCAGGCACATGCGGCAAGCACCCCAGGGCTTCATCCCCGGGAAGTAGCACAGGTAGGGGATGTAGATGCCGTTGTCCAGGGCGGCCTGCAGTATGGTCTGGCCGGGGCGAGCCTTGACCTCCTTGCCATCTATGGTGATGGTTAGCTGTTGGGTCATCGTTCTATCCCCTGCGGCGTGGTATCTCTATTCCAATCTGGCTCCGCCTAACATAGCAACTAGACATAGCCCACGCATCCCAGCGTCGCCTTCAGCCCTTGCAATGGCGCTGGGGCGGTTCATGGATTAGCCGCCGGTGTCCTACGGGCATACCATCCCCCTACAGGCTCGGGGAGCGTCCGCTGGGGAAGGGAAAGGGTGGGTTGGCAAACCCCGGTGGGGCAGCGGCGCTCCTCTATGTGGACACGGAAGTCCTCGGCGCAGAAGCGCAGGGCCGATTGGACGGGGTTGAACCCCAACTGGCCGTGTCCGCACAGGGAGCCGAGGCTCATCGCCTGGCCGATAGAGCGCATAGCATCCAGGTCGCTGGGGCTTCCGTGCCCGGCGGCGATGCGGTCCAGCACCTCCAGCATATGGGTGAAGCCCAAACGGCATGGAAAACACTTACCGCAGGACTCGAACTGGCAGAAGGCGACCAGATTGCGCACCAGGTCTACGGCACAAGTGGTATCGTCGGCCACGATAACGCCACCCGAGCCGAAGATAGCCCCAGCCTGGGCCATGCCGTCAAAGTCCAGGGCGATGTCCATGCGCTCGGCCCCTAGCACCCCACCTAGCGGCCCACCCGTCTGGAGGAGTTTCACCGGGCGTCCGGTGTTGGTGCCCCCGCCTATCTCCTCTATCACCTGGCGCAGCGTCAGACCGAAGGGCACCTCATACCAGCCCGGGCGGTTCACATGCCCCGAGAGGCAAACTATGGCAGTGCCTTTGCTCTTCTCGGTGCCGATGCCCCCGAACCAGGCTCCCCCGCGGGCGACGATCTCCGGCACATAGGAGAGGGTCTTCACATTGTTGATGTTGCTGGGCTTCCCCCACAGGCCCACCTGGGCGGGGAAGGGAGGGCGAGAGCGGGGCATAGCCCGTTTTCCTTCTATGGCCTCCATCAGGGCTGTCTCTTCTCCGGATACATAGGACTCGCCGGTGAGGGCCACTTCCATATCAAAGGAGAAGCCGCTCTCCAAGATGTTCTGTCCCAGCAGGCCGGCCTTGTAGGCCTCGGCGATAGCCTTGCGTGTGATGGCGATGGGGCCTTCGTGCCCGTGGCGGATGAAGACATAGCCCTTGCTGGCCCCGGTGGCGTAGCCTGCGATGGTGCACCCTTCAATAAGGGTGAAGGGGTCGCTCTCCAGGATACCCTTGTCGTTGAAGGCGCCGGGGTCGCCCTCTTCACAGTTCACCAGGATGTATTTGACAGGGCCTGGGGCGCGGGCCAGGAAGTTCCACTTGGTGCCCGTGGGGAAGGCGGCCCCCCCACGCCCCCGCAGGCCCGACTTGGTAACCTCCTCTATAACCTGAGGGGGCTTCATCTCGGCCAGGGCTTTGGCCAGCCCCCGGTAGCCTCCGTTGGCGATATAGTGGGACAGATTGGCAGGTTCCACCCTCCCGCAGTTGCGGGTGGCGATGCGCACCTGGGGCTTCCAGGCGGGATGCTCGTCCAGTGGGGGAATGCCCTCCACCCTTCCACCCAGGGTGCCCAGGGCCAGGTCGGGGCGGGGGTTGCCCTTCACCAAGTAGTCCTCTACCAGGGCCTCGGCCAGGGTGGGGGTCAGGTGCTGGTAGAAGATCCGGGGATGGCCAGGCAGTTGAATGTCTATCAAAGGCTCGGCGAAACAGAGGCCGATGCACCCCACAGGGGTAAGTGTGGCCTCCACACCCTTGCCATCCAAGGCGCGCCTTAGGGCGCGGAACACCTCCTCCGCCCCTGCCGCCTTCCCGCAGATGGCCATGCCCACCCGTATCCAGGGCCGGCTCTGGAGGGCCTCCCATTGGGCGCTGGCCTCCTGGGCCAAGGTGTTGAATGTGCTCATGCCGGCTCCCTGTGGGGTGGGGTGTGGTCAAGCCCCTGCACCAGGCGGCGCGCTCCCTCGGGGGAGATGTGCCCATAGATGCGGTGGTCCAGGGCCAGGGCTGGCCCCTGGGCGCACGCCCCAAGGCAGGTGTTCAGTTTCAGGGAGACACGCCCGTCGGGAGTATCCCCCTCCCCCGGTAGACCCAGGGCCTCCCGGACGGCGCGCAGGACGGCCTGGGCACCCAGCAGGTGGCAGGTAGGCCCCCAACACACCTCCACCGTATGGGCACCCGGCGGGGAGAAGCGGAAGTTGGTGTAGAAAGAGGCCACCGCCCATACATCATTGATAGTGGCCCCCGTGTGGCGTGCTACCTCCTCTATCGCCTCAGGGGGGAGCCACCCCACCCTATCCTGCACCGCCAGGAGGGAGGAGAGGATGGTAACAGTGGGCTGGGGCTGGCCAACAATGGCCTCGCGGATGCGCTGGCGCAAGGCATCAATGGACACCTGCCCACCTCGTGAAAGCCCTAACTAGCACAAGATGGTAGCACGCTTCCCTGATACCTTCAAGAGGGGTCTACTTGTTCGTGTGCGATCCACAGGTAAGGGCGAAGGGGTGGTGATAAGCCCATTACTGTATGGGGCCTTGACGGCGCCGTCCCGCCTCCTCCATACTGCCTCTAGAGACGCCAGGAGGCCCCATATGCCGGAAGTGGAAGTGGGAAGGGTTACGGCCTTTTTCGCTCGCCCGGTGGTGGCAGGCATCGCTTTGACCAGCACACTAAAGGTGGGCGACACCATCCACATCAAAGGGCACACCACCGACCTGACCTGCACTGTGGAGTCTATGCAGATCCACAATCAGCCCGTGCAAGAGGCAGGGACAGGGCAGGAGGTGGGGGTGAAGGTGCCGGAGCGTGTGCGCCCCGGGGACCGTGTCTACAAGGTAGTGCCGTAAGGGGGAGGCTAGGGCGTGGGATCCGCTTCCAGTGCCCGTAGCAGGGTGGCCATCTGCACAGCCGCCAGAGCCGCATCGTAGCCCTTGTTGCCCATCTTGCCACCGGCACGCTCCAGGGCCTGGGCAGTGTCATCCGTAGTGAGCACCCCAAAGATACATGGAACGCCCGTCTCCCGCGCCACCTGGGCGACGCCTCTGGCGGCCTCGCCGGCCACATACTCAAAGTGGGCTGTTTCCCCGCGAATAACCGCCCCCAGGCAGATGATGGCGTGAAAACGCCCGCTTGTAGCCAGGCGCTTGGCCACGACGGGGATTTCAAAGGAGCCGGGCACCCAGGCCAGCAGGGTGTCTTCCTCCCTCACCCTGGCCCCCCGCAGGGCCACTATCGCCCCCTCCACCAGGCGTGAGGTAACCAGTTCATTGAAGCGGGACGCCACGATGGCTATACGCAGCCCAGCGCCGTCCAGGGAACCGTGCACCTCTCTCACGGCGTCTGCCCCCCAGAATTAGGGGCATCCAGCAGGTGGCCCAGTTTCACCCTCTTGGTCTCCAGATAATGGCTGTTCTCTGGAGTGGCTGGGGCGATAATGGGCAGGCGTTCCACGATCTCCAGCCCATACCCGTGCAGGCCCACCACCTTGCGGGGGTTGTTTGTGAGCAGGCGCAGTTTGCGAACCCCCAGGTCCACGAGAATTTGCGCCCCCACACCATAGTGGCGCAGGTCAGGAGGGAAGCCCAGGACCTTATTGGCCTCCACCGTATCCAGGCCCTGGTCTTGCAGGGCATAGGCTCGTATCTTGTTGTGCAGGCCTATGCCTCGCCCCTCCTGGCGCAGGTAAACGAAGACCCCTCTCCCCTCTTTGGCGATCATGGCTAACGCCCGATGAATTTGCCACCCGCAGTCGCACCGCTGGCTCCCAAACACATCACCTGTGAGGCATTGGCTGTGCATGCGCACCAGGACAGGCTCGGCAGGCGAGACCTCGCCCATAACCAGGGCCAAGTGCTCATTGGGGTCTACTACCGAGCGGTAGGCGTGAATAGTGAACTCGCCCCATTGGGTAGGCAAGCGAGCAGTGGCCACCCTCTGCACCAGGCGCTCGTGCTGGTGGCGATAAGCGATGAGTTGGGCGATGGTAACGATTTTTATGCCGTGCCTCTGGGCGAACACCTCCAACTGGGGAAGGCGGGCCATGCTGCCGTCCTCGTTCATCACTTCGCAAATCACACCCGCAGGATAAAGGCCCGCCAGGCGGGCCAGGTCCACAGCCGCCTCGGTGTGCCCTGCCCGCACCAAAACACCCCCCTCCTGATAGCGCAGGGGGAAGATGTGGCCCGGGCGGGCGAAGTCCTCTGAGCGCGCCTTGGGGTCAATGAGGGCTCGTATGGTAGCCGCCCTGTCGTGGGCAGAGATGCCTGTGGTGGTGCCCACCTTGTAGTCCACCGAAACGGTGAAGGCGGTGCCGTGGGAGGAGGTGTTGTCCTGCACCATCATGGGGATTTTCAGTTCGTCTAGGCGGCGCCCGATAATGGGCGTGCAAATAAGGCCCCGGGCCTCGCGCGCCATAAAGTTGATATGCTCCGGGGTAACCTTTTCGGCGGCCACTACCAGGTCGCCCTCGTTCTCCCGGTCCTCATCGTCCACGATGATAACGAAGCGGCCGGCGCGGATATCGGCGATGGCCTCCTCTATCGTAGCGAAAGGCAAGCCCTACATCCTCCCCTGAAGGGCGCCCTCCAGAAGGCGCTCCAAGTATTTGGCCAAAATATCCACCTCCAGGTTCACAGCATCCCCTACCTTGCGGTAGCCCAGCACCGTGTGCTGGAAAGTATAGGGGATGATGGACACCGAAAAGGTGCTCCCTTGCACCCCTACAACCGTGAGGCTAATGCCGTCCACGGCGATGAAGCCCTTTTCTACAATATACCGCATCAGGGCTTGGGGTGCAGAGATGGTGAAGAGATGGCTGTTGCCCTCGGGCGCAACGGAGAGTATCTCCCCCACAGCGTCCACATGCCCCTGCACCAGGTGCCCCCCCACCCTTCCCCCATAGACGAGGGGACGCTCCAAGTTTACGGGGGCGCCGGGGGCCAGCGCGCCCAGGTTGGTGCGGCGCAGGGTCTCCGGAGAGAGGTCAACGGCGAAGCCCCCAGTGTAAAGGCGCGTTACCGTAAGGCACGCCCCGTTGACGGCTATACTGTCCCCCTGACGCAGCCCCTCCAGCACGGTGGACGCCCCTATCTCCAGCAGATGGCCTTCCCGCCGAAGCACACGCCCTACCTCCTCCACAATGCCAGTGAACAACTTCTACCCCCTTGGGAGATAGCCCACCACCAGCACATCGGTGCCAACCTGCTCCACCCGCACCCGCTCCAGGGGGATAGCGTCGGCAACCCGAGCCACGCCTGTCCCTTCAACAGGCGAGGGGGACGACTTCCCCCCTATAATGCGAGGGGCGATGAAGGCCAGCACCTTATCGGCCAGGCCCTTTTCCACTAGCGAGGCGGCCAGGGTGCCCCCACCCTCTACCAGCAGGCTTGTAACGGAGCGCTGGCCCAGTAGACGGCACAGGGCAGACAGGTCAACCCCCCCATCAGGGCTGGGCAGGGCCACCACCTCCGCTCCGGCAGCCTCCAGGGCGGCGACCCGTTCGGACAGGGCGTGGGCCACGGCAATTAGGGTCTTGCCCCCGGGGGAGGTGATGCAGCGGGCCGATGCGGGGGTGCGGGCGTAGCTGTCCACGATGATCCGCAGGGGCTGGCGGGGTAGAAGGGTGCCATCGGGGCGGCGGGCCGAGAGGATGGGGTCGTCGGCCAGAACGGTGCCGATGCCTACAAGGACAGCATCGCTAGAGGCTCGCAGGCGGTGCACCTGGTCGCGGGCCTCTGCACTGGATATCCAGCGAGAGTCGCCAGTAGATGTAGCGGCCTTCCCATCTAGGCTCATAGCCCACTTGATGGTGATGAATGGGAGGCCCGTCTTTAGCCACTTGGCGTGGGCCTCCACCAGTTCCTGCGCCTCCTCCTGTTGCTCCCCCACCACCACGCGCACGCCAGCCTCCTGCAGGAAGCGGACTGCCCCCCCGTTCACCCGAGGGTTGGGGTCCAGGATGGCGATATGCACCTCCTGCACCCCGGCGCGCAGGATAGCCACGGCGCACGGCTCGTTGCGTTTCCCCTCCCAGCGGTGAGGGCCGCAAGGCTCCAGAGTGGTGTAGAGGGTGCTCCCCCTGGCTTCGGCCCCGGCCTGCTGAAGGGCCACCACCTCGGCGTGGCGTCCGCCCCCTGGCTCGGTAACCCCCTGGGCGATAACCCGTCCATCTTTGACCACTAGGGCCGCCACGGTGGGGTTGGGGCTGGCCTGCCCCTGGTGGGCACGGGCCAGTGCGATGGCCTGTGCCATAAAGTTACCAGAAGGAGGGGGGCTCTTATGGTAGATGGGATGCTTTGCAGAGGTCATAGACTAGGGGTTCTCGCTACGCTGAAGGAAGTCCTGGTAGGCGCGGCTCGGGGTGGGCATCTGTTGCCCCTGGTATTTGCTCCCCAGCCCTGGGGAGCCATAGAGGCGCTCCGCCGGCGAGGAGAGGCGGAGGAAAGAGACCTGCCCAATGCGCATCCCATAGTAGAGGGTGATGGGGAGGCGGGAAACATTGCTCAGTTCCAGGGTTAGGTGGCCCTTCCAGCCTGGGTCTACATACCCGGCCGTGGAGTGAATGAGAAGGCCCAGACGACCCAGGGAACTCTTCCCCTCCAAGCGGGCCACCAGGTCGTCGGGGATCTCCAGGTATTCCACCGTGCTCCCCAGCACGAACTCCCCCGGGTGCAGGATGAAGGGGGAGTCGCCCTCTATCTCCTCCATATCCATAAGGTCGTCCATAGGCTTGCGCACATCAATGTATGGGCGGCGGTTGTTGCGGAAGACCAGGATGCGCCGGTCCAGATGCACATCCACACTGGAGGGTTGCACACACGCCTCATCCAGCGGGCGGATGACCAGCCGCCCCTCCCGCAGGGCTGCGCGAATGTCCCTGTCGCTGAGCACCACCCAAGGCCTCCTCAGCAAGGCCATTGTAGCCTGGGAAA
>JBKBKV010000030.1:0-11426 GCA_046294495.1 Dehalococcoidia bacterium
GATCCTCTTGGCCCTGGGCTACACCTGGGACGATATCCTGAAACTGAAGGAGCAGGGAGCCATCTTATAGGAGGCACTATGCCCGCACCCGTGCCCCTGGCCGTTATCGGAGGCAGTGGCCTCTACCGTATGGAGGGCCTGCGAGTGCTGGAGGAGGTCAAGCCCTCCACCCCCTTCGGCGACCCCAGCGATGCTATCATAATAGGGGAACTGGAGGGAACGCGGGTGGCCTTTCTCCCCCGACATGGGCGTGGTCATCGCTTCTCCCCCTCCACCATCCCTGTCCGTGCCAACCTCTTCGCCCTGAAAACCCTGGGCGTGGAGCGTGTCATAGGTATTAGCGCCGTGGGAAGCCTGCGGGAAGACATCCATCCCCTCGACCTTGCAGTGCCTGACCAGGTGATTGACCGCACCCAGGGGCGCCCCTCCACCTTCTTTGAAGGGGAGCCTGTTGTGCACATCGCCTTTGCCGACCCCTTCTGCCCGGTGCTCTCCAGGATAGTGGCCCAGGGAGCCGAGGACGCAGGGGCCAGGGTGCACCGAGGGGGCACTTACATCTGCATTGAAGGCCCAGCCCTCTCCACCAAGGCCGAGAGCGCTCTATACCGCTCTTGGGGGGCCCACATCATTGGGATGACTGCCTTGCCAGAGGCCAAACTGGCCCGTGAAGCTGAGATATGCTACGCCATTCTGGCCGTTGTAACCGATTACGATGTCTGGCACCCTACCTATGACCAGGTATCAGTGGAGGTGGTGCTCCGGAACCTCCAGCGTGGCACTAGCACGGCCCAGGCTGCGCTGCGCCGCATCCTCCCCAGCATCCCCCAAGAGCGTTCGTGCCCCTGTGCCACCGCACTTCAGAACGCCATCGCCACCGACCCCCGCTTCGTCCCCCCGGAGTTGCGCCAGCGCCTTGCCCCCCTGCTGTCCAAGTATCTGCCCCCCTAAGCCCCATCCCGAAATCTCCCTGCTATCATAGAAAAAAGGAGGCACACCCTTATCACCAAGAGACCGCAGACCTGGGGAGGTAGTAACACATGATTCGGCGTGAGCCGGGCGAACCCTTTGCCCGCATCAGTGTGGACGAGGCTTACCAGATGCTTCAGCAGGAGCGAGATAGGGTCGCGATTGTTGATGTGCGCACCCCGGAGGAATACCAGAAGGGCCATGTGAAGGGGGCGCAACTGATCCCCGTAGACCAAGTGCTGGAGCGCATAGGGGAACTGCCCAGAGGGAAGAAGCTCCTTTTCATCTGCCAGGCTGGCCAGCGCAGCGCCCTGGCAGCGGAAATGGCGGCTGCCATGGGTTTCCCCCCCGAGGACCTTTACAATGTGGAAGACGGCACCCCAGCCTGGATAGAGCGCAACTACCCAACCAGTTACGGGGACGCCGTATGAGGCCCCAATGTACCCCCGTGCCTTGCTCCTAACAGGGCGCCCCGGAGTAGGGAAAACAACCCTTCTTCGGCGGGCTCTGGGGCATTGCCAGGTGCCAGCGGCAGGCTTCTATACCCAAGAGGTGCGGGAGAGGGGGGTGCGCATAGGCTTTGACATGGTTACCCTTGACGGCCGCCGCGCCCCCCTGGCGCGCGCCGGGCTCTCCTCCCCCTGGCGCGTGGGGCGCTACGGCGTGGACAAGGAGACCCTTGAGAAGATAGGGGTGGCCGCTCTGCGAGAAGCGGTGAAAACGCGCTCCCTGGCCGTAGTGGATGAAATAGGGCGGATGGAGATGTGCTCCCCCGCTTTCATTCAAGTGCTGGAGGAGGCCTTGAAGGGGGGCATCCCCATACTAGGCACTATTATGCAGAAACCCCATCCCATTGCCGACCGAGTAAAGTCTGCGCCGGAGGTGCGAGTGTTGGAAGTGCTACTAGCCACTCGGGAGAAGGTGTTCCAGGAAGTGGTGGAGTGGCTCCAAAGCCTGGCTCACGCCTTTGCAGCAGAAAACAGCCCTTTGCTACTCACCCGTTAGCACAACTCTAGCCGAAGGAGATAATGATGCCTTATCTACGCAAGAAACGCGCCGCCGCAAAACACCGCGCCAAAGATCAGAAACGCTGGCTCCGTCGCCGATTGGCCCGTCTGCTTCTGCGAGGGAGCCTGTCCCTTGAGGAGGTTCGTGCCCAGGCCAAAGAGGCTTTCCCCGCTGTGCTTCGTGCCGCCGTGGATTTGAGTGCACAGGAGCCTCCCGCAAGCCCTTCCATCGCCACCGCTATCACGCGGAGCCTGGCCGCCCTTACCCCTCCGGGAGGCAAACCCCTCACCCTGGTGGCCAGGCCGGCGCCTGCCCCCGCTGGCCCGACCCCCCCTGCTGGGCCGCGTTTGCCCCGCCCGCCACGAGCCGGTGCCCCTCGGCAGCCCCGTCCACCCCGACCCGCAGTCCGACCTACCAAAGCCAGTGAAACGACCCCACAACCGCCGGCCGAGCAGCCCGCTGCCCCATCCCCCTCGCCCTAGAAGCAGGCCATGCCACATCCCGCCCTGGTGCAAGACCTCCTGCGCCCAGAGGCCTATCCCCCAGAGGAACGGCCCAGCGCTGTGGAGTTGGTGGAGACCCATATCTCCTGGCTCTTCCTCACCGGGCGGTATGTATACAAAGTCAAAAAGCCGGTAGATTTCGGCTTCCTGGACTTCACCACCCTGGAGAAGCGCCGTTACTTCTGTCACGAAGAGGTGCGCCTGAACCGCCGCCTATCCCCTCCCGTATATCTGGGGGTCGTGGAGGTGCGGTGGGATGGCTCCCACCACACCTTCGGAGGGCCTGGTCAGGTGGTGGACTACGCTGTGAAGATGCTCCAACTCCCCCGGGAGCGCACCCTCTCTGCTCTGCTCCAGAGGGGCAAAGTGAGCGAGGCAGAGATACGAGAGGTGGCCCGGCGCATCGCCGCCTTTCACGCCACCGCCCATACCAGCGACGCCATTACACAGACCGGGGGGTTAGAGACGGTGCGCCGCAATATCCAGGAGAACTTCACCCAGACCGAACGCTACCAGGGGATAAGCATCACCCCAGAAGCCTACGACCTCCTGCGGGCCTACAGCGAAGCCTTTATGGAGGTCCACGCTCACCTATTTGCCCAGCGCCAGGCCCAGGGGCGCATCCGCGACGGGCACGGCGACCTGCACGCGGGCCAGATCTACCTGGTAAGCGGCGACATCTTCTTCCTGGACTGCATTGAGTTCAACGAGCGCTTCCGCTGGGCCGATGTGTGCGCCGACCTCGCCTTCCTGGCCATGGACCTGGACTACCACGGGCGCCCCGACCTCTCCCGCAACCTGGTAGAGGAATACTGTCAGGCGTCGGGGGACAAGGGCCTCCTGGCCCTCCTGGACTTCTACAAGGTATACCGCGCCTATGTGCGGGGGAAGGTGGAGAGTTTCCGCCTTGACGTGCCAACCCTTTCACCAGAGGAGCGCAGGGTGGTGCTCCAGCGGGCGGCCCGCTACTTCGCCCTTGCGGTTCAGTATGCCCGTGTAATTCAGGGGCCGGCCCTGGTGCTGGTGGCAGGGCTGATTGGCACAGGCAAAACCACCCTGGCGCGTAACCTGGGGGCATTGCTTCAAGGGGAAGTTATCTCCTCAGACACGGTGCGCAAGGCCCTGGCAGGCATCCCCCCCACGGAACGACGATGGGAGCCCTGGGGCGCGGGCATCTACTCCCCTCAGATGGACCTGCGCACCTACCACGCTATGCTGGAGCAGGCCCGTCCCCTCCTGGAACGATGCAAGATAGTCATTCTGGATGCCTCTTACCGTTCCGCCCAGCGCCGCCAGGAGGCGATAGCCCTGGCCGTGGAACGGGAGGTGCCCTTTTTCGTCGTAGAGGCAACCGCTCCCCAGGAGGTGATAAGGGAACGCCTCCTGCGCCGCCAGGAGCGTCGGGAAGGCCCCAGCGACGGCCGTCTGGAGCTACTCCCCGCCTTTCGGGAGCACTTTGAACCCCTCACCGACATCCCCCCGGAGCGCTATGTGCGGGTGGATACCTCCCCCTCGCCTCGGGAGTCGGCCTTCCAGGCTTTGAAGGGGTTGTTTCGCCTGGCATTGCCCACCTCCCATTCCCCGGCGGGGATGCAGACATGAGGGTCTATGGGGGTGGAGAAGTAACGCGTTCCCTTGTGTGGCTAGAGGGGTATGGTAAACTATAGTAGTTGTTCCGGCTAATCCTTTTGCCTATAGGAGGCACCTTGTCCCAACAGACCGCCCACGGCCACGTGCGCGACCTCTCCCTTGCCCCGCAAGGCGTCCTGAAGACCGAGTGGGCAGGGCGGGAGATGCCCGTCCTGCGCCTTATTCGGGAACGTTTTGCCCACGAAAAACCCCTCCAGGGCGTTCGCGTCTCCGCTTGCCTTCACATTACCAGCGAAACGGCCAACCTAGCCCTTACCCTTCAGGCTGGGGGCGCCCAGGTAGCCCTCTGCGCCAGCAACCCCCTCTCTACCCAGGACGAGGTGGCCGCCGCCCTAGTTACCGAGTATGGCATCCCCACCTTCGCCATCAAGGGAGAAGACACCTCCACCTACTACCGCCATATCCACCAGGCCCTGGAGCACCGCCCCCAGATCACCCTGGACGACGGCGCAGACCTGGTGAGCACCCTGCACAAGGAGCGCCAGGAACTCTTGCCCACCCTAATCGGGGGCACCGAGGAGACCACCACCGGTGTTATTCGCCTCCGCGCTATGGCTAAAGAGGGGCGCTTGCGTTACCCCGTCATCGCCGTCAACGACGCCAACACCAAATACCTCTTTGACAACCGCTACGGCACCGGTCAGAGCACTATAGACGGCATCACCCGCGCCACTAACATCCTCTGGGCGGGGAAAAAGGTGGTGGTGGTAGGCTACGGCTGGTGCGGACGGGGAGTAGCCATGCGCGCCCGTGGAATGGGTGCACAGGTCATCGTCTGCGAGGTGGATCCCCTCCGCGCCCTGGAAGCCGTTATGGACGGGTATCAGGTTATGCCCCTTCTAGAGGCGGCGCGAGAGGGGGACCTCTTCATCACCCTGACAGGGGATGTCCATGTCTTGGATGCCACCCACTTCGCAGTGATGAAGGATGGCGCCATCCTGGCCAACAGCGGGCACTTCAATGTGGAGGTGAACATCCCTGCCCTGGAGAAGATGGCCACCAAGGGCAAGCGGCGCATCCGCCCCTTTGTTGACGAGTATACTCTGGAGGATGGGCGACGCCTTTATCTGCTGGGGGAGGGACGCCTCATCAACCTGGCCGCCGCCGAAGGCCACCCCTCCAGCGTGATGGACATGAGTTTCGCTAACCAGGCCCTTAGTGTAGAATACCTGGTAAAACACGGACGAGACCTCCGCCCGGAGGTATACAAAGTGCCCCAGGAGATTGACCACCAGGTGGCGGCGCTGAAACTGGCCAGTATGGGCATACATATAGACACACTAACCGAGGAGCAGAAGCGCTATTTGCAGTCCTGGGAGGCGGGAACCGTCTGATGCACACTACACTGCCAATGGAGGGTAGGGCATGCCGATGAGTTTCTTCACATCCCCTTCTTATCTCTTCACCTCCGAGTCGGTAACAGAGGGGCACCCGGACAAGATATGCGACCAGATATCCGATGCCATCTTAGATGCCTATCTGGCCCAGGACCCCTTCGCCCGTGTAGCCTGTGAAGCCATCACTACGAGGGGCGTGGTCCTTGTGATGGGAGAGATTACCTCTAAAGGCGTGGTAGATGTGCCCACTACGGTGCGCCAGACCCTGCGCCGGATCGGCTATACCCGCGCCGAGATTGGCATTGGATGCGACGACTGCGCCGTCCTGGTGGCCTTGCAGAAGCAGGCCCCCGAAATCGCCGCCGCCGTGGGTGCCCATGAAGAGACCGACCCCGCCAAAGTGGGCGCCGGCGACCAGGGCATGATGGTAGGCTTCGCCTGCCAGGAGTATGTCCTGAACGCAGGAAGGCCCGAGACCGTGAACACCCAGTATATGCCCCTCCCTATCTACTTGTCCCACCGCCTCTGCCGTCGTCTGGCCGAGGTGCGCAAGAAGGGTATCCTCCCCTACCTGCGCCCCGACGGAAAGTCCCAGGTAACCGTGGAATACGCCTTTGGGAAGGTCAAACGCATCCACACCATCATAGTCTCGGCACAGCATGAGCCAAACATCCCCATAGAGCGTATCCGCCAGGACATCCAAGAGGTAGTTATCGATGCCCTGGCCAAGGAGATGGGGATAGAGACCCTGATGGACAAAGACACCTGCTACCTGATTAACTCCTCCGGCAGTTTTGTCCTTGGCGGCCCGGCGGCCGACAGCGGGCTTACGGGGCGCAAGATCCTGGTGGACACCTACGGGGGCTCGGCCCGCCACGGGGGAGGCTCCTTCTCCGGCAAAGACCCCACCAAGGTAGACCGCTCCGGGGCCTATGGTGCCCGCTATGTGGCCAAGAACATTGTGGCCGCCGGCTTGGCCGAGCGGTGCGAGGTGCAGGTCTCCTATGCCATTGGGCGGGCCGACCCGGTCTCCATTTCCGTGGAGACATTTCATACCGCCAAGGTGCCCGATGCCGTTCTGGAGGAGGCGGTGCGCCGCCTTTTTGACCTGCGCCCACTGGCCCTTATCCAGAACCTGGACCTGCGCCGCCCCATCTATCTGCCCCTGGCCGCCTACGGCCACTTCGGACGTGATGACCTCCCCCTGCCCTGGGAGCAGACAGACAAGGTAGAAGCCCTCCGAGACCTAGTCAGCGCCCATCTGATACACCGATAGGCTCAACCCCCCTTTCGGAGGAGCGGCCATGCAGGCAGTGATCCTCGTAGGGGGCGAAGGCACGCGCCTGCGTCCCCTTACCTTTACCCGTCCCAAGTCTATGCTCCCAGTCCTCAATCGTCCTTTCCTGGAGCACTTGCTGGCCCACCTACACCAGAGCGGCATGGACGAGGTCATCCTGGCACTGCACTACCTCCCACAGGCCATTCGCTCCCACTTCGGGGATGGGTTGCAGTGGGGCATCCGCCTCCACTACTCGGTGGAGCCTTTCCCCTTGGGCACCGCCGGCCCCCTCAGGTTGGTGGCCCAGCACCTGAAGGGCACTTTCATCGTCTGCAACGGGGACATCTTTACCGACCTGGACCTCACGGCCACCCTGGCTTTCCATCGCCAACACAATGCCATTGCCACCATCGTCCTTACCCCTGTGGATGACCCCTCCCCCTACGGGATGGTGGAGACCGCCCCCGACGGTCGCGTGCTCCGTTTCAAGGAGAAACCACCCCCATCGGAAGTAACCACTCTGTGGGTCAACGCAGGCACCTACATCCTGGAGCCGGAGGCCCTCCAGAGGGTGCCCCCAGGCCAGAAATACATGGTGGAGCACGGCCTCTTCCCAGACCTGGTAAGCGCCGGCCTGCCCGTCTACGCCTTCCGTTCCCGTGCTTACTGGCTGGATATGGGCACCCCCAAGAACTACCTGCGTTTGCACAGGGATATGCTCCTCGGAATGGTATCTTCGCCCCTGCGCAACGACTCAATAACCGAATGGCAACCGGCTGTAAAGGTCGGCCCCGGTGTGCGCATCCACAAGACCGCCCAGGTAAAAGGCCCAGTTCTGTTGGGCGAAGGGTGTTCCATAGGGCCGGAGGCCCAGGTCATCGGCCCTGCTGTGCTGGGGCCGTGGTGCCGCCTGGAGGAGGGGAGCCAGGTGAGGGAGGCCATTCTGTGGGAGGAGGTGGTGCTCCATCCCCAGGCTCGCGCCGAGGGATGTATCCTGGGGAAAGGGGTGTGCCTGGGTATGGGAGCGGTGGTGGGCAAAGGGTGTGTGCTAGCCGACGGAGTTATCGTGGGCGAGGGGAACCGCCTGGAGCGCGGCATTGCCCTCGCCCCAGGTGTATGCCTACCCCCTCGTGGAGTAGGGATGCTGAACGAGTATTAGGCCCTGCAAGGAGCAAGCGTGCCCATTCGTTTCGGCACCGACGGCTGGCGAGGCATCATAGCCGAAGATTTCACCTTCGCTAATCTCCGCCTAGTGTCGCAGGGGCTGGCCGTGTGGGCGCGCGGGAACGCCCCCCCCGGCCCCTGGATAGTGGGCTACGACTGCCGCTTCGCCTCGGAAGACTTCGCCGATGCCTGCGCCGAGGTGCTTACCGGTAACGGCCTCCCAGTGCTCCTGTGCAACCGCCCAGCCCCCACCCCTGTAGTAGCCTGGAACATTGTCGCCCGTCGCGGGGCCGGGGGTGTGGTCATCACCGCCAGCCACAACCCCGCCCGCTGGAACGGCTTCAAGGTGAAGACGCCCCAAGGCGCCAGCGCCCCCCCAGACCAAGTAACCCAACTGGAAGACATCATCAATAGCCTGGGGCACCAGGCGGTGCGCCGGCTCCCCAAGGAGCAGGCCTCCACCCAGGGCCTCCTGCACACCATAGACCCAGTCCCCTCCTACGATGCCCAGATAGCCCGCATAGTAGACCTCCACCTACTACGCAAGGCAGGCTTCACTGTGGTAGTGGACGCCATGCACGGGGCAGGGGCCGGGTATGTGCCCCGCCTGCTGGCTGGAGGCACTACGCAGGTAATAGAAATCCGGGGAGAGCGCAACCCCCTCTTCCCCGGGATGCACAACCCAGAGCCTATCGCCCCCAACCTGTTACCCCTGACGGAGGCGGTGCGTAGCCATGGGGCACAGGTGGGCCTGGCCTTTGATGGCGACGCCGACCGCCTTGGAGTGGTGGACCAGCATGGGAATGTGCTCACCGCCCTGGACACCTTCTCCCTCCTGGCTTTCTTTCTGTTGGAGGTGCGTGGCCTGCGGGCGCCCCTGGTGAAGACCCTCACTTCCTCACGCATGCTCCTGCGCCTCGCAGAACGATACGGCGTCCCGGTGTTTGAAACGCCTGTGGGCTTCAAATATGTCGCCCCCCTGATGCTCCAGCACAACGCCCTTATTGGGGGAGAGGAGAGTGGGGGCTTCGCCTTCCAGGGCCATCTGCCTGAACGGGACGGCATCCTCAGCGGCTTGCTCTTTCTGGAGTTTATGGCCCGCACCCAGAAGACCCCCTCTCAGCTGCTCTCTACGCTCCACCAGGCCGTTGGCCCTCATTTCTACGCCCGCCGCGACTTCCCTTTCCCCCCCGAACAGCGGGAGGCCATACGCCGCCATCTGGAGGAAGCCCACCCGCAAGCCCTTGCCGGCATCCCGGTAAGGCGCAAGGACACCACCGACGGGTGGCGCTGGGTGCTGGAAGGGCAGTGGTGGCTTGCCATCAGGTTCTCGGGCACCGAGCCTCTCTTGCGCATCTATGCCGAGGCCGATTCCCCCCAACGAGTAGAGGCCTTGCTGGACGCCGGGCAGGGGTTGGCAGGCGTCGCCTAGGAAGGGGGCATGGGAGGCTTCACTTTCCTGGAGCACACCGCCGATGTGGGCATCGTGGCAGAAGGGCGAGACCTGCAGGAGGCCTTCGCTTGGGCCGCTATGGGGATGTTCGCCTTCATCGCCGACCTATCCACAGTGGAAGAGCGGGAGAGCCAGGAGGTAGAGGTTACTGCCCCTGACCGGGAGGCGCTCCTGGTGGCCTTCCTGAACGAACTGAACTTCCTGTTTGAGGCCAGGGGGTTCCTCTTCAAGCGCATTGAGGTTGTGGCATTGACCGACACGCGCATGCGCGCCATCGGCTGGGGCGAGACCCTGGACCGCTCCCGCCACCGCATCCAGTGCCTGGTGAAGTCGGCCACCTACCACGCCCTCTCCATCCAGCCGCAAGACGGCGGGTGGCGGGTGCAGGTAATCCTAGACATCTGACAAGCCCTAATCGCCCCTCTGCGGCTCGGCCAAAGCAGCCAGCGTTCTCTCGCCTTTGCCAAAGGCGGGCTCCCCAACAGGCAAGATTATGGTAAAGGTGGCGCCCCCGCCAGGTGTGCAACTCAGGGTTATGCTCCCTCCGTGCCTTCGGACAATGCTCCGGCAGATGGCGAGGCCCAGGCCAGTGCCCTTTCCTGCCGGCTTAGTAGTAAAGAAAGGCTCAAAGACCTTCTCCTGCAGATAGGGTGGGACACCAGGGCCATTGTCGGCAACTTTTAGCACCACCTTAGACCAGGCCCGCAAAAGAGGCAAAAAGAAGGACCAATAGGGTGTTGGCGGGGAAAACCTTCCATACAGCGAAGGAAACCGCCGCGACGGTTCGGCGAAAGCGCTTTCCTGTTTAGATGCACCCCTACGGGCGTATCCCCCAGTCCCTTAGGAAACCTTCCACCTCCCCCACCGAAATAGCGTAGAAGACCCCCACCACCCTTTGCCCACCCCGCGTCTCCGTAACCTGCACCTGGCTCACACCTATCACCACCCCATCCCTGTCCAGAAGGGGGCCTCCGCTATCGCCGGGGTCCATCACCGCATCCACCCGCAGAAGCGATACCCCACCCCGACGCAAAATGGCCGAAAGGACGCCCACCTTTACCGCCGGCAGCCCTACCGTTCCATCTGCCGAGGGCGAGTGTAGGGAGTAGCCTATCACAAGCACAGGGGCACCCAGGTCTTCCTCCCCCACCCCACGGGTGGGGAGAGGGGACAGTGCCCGGGCAGTGGTAGGCAAACGAATCAGGGCCAGGTCGCGCGCTGGGTCGGTGGCGATGACACTTCCCTCCACTGGGGCAGCGCTGGGCCAGCGCACGATAACCCGCCGAGCGCTACCCACCACATGGGCGTTGGTAAGGACCAGATCGCTCCCAACGGCCCACCCCGTCCCCTGCCCGCCCAGGGTCTCAATATAGGCCACCGATGGGGCTACCTTTTGGAGCACTCGCCCAATGGTGGGCGTCGCGGTAGGAGACGGCACGGGGAAGAGGGTGGGGGTAAGGCGCGGGGTGGGTGTAGGCGTGGGCAGGCGGGCCATGACCGTCGCCACGATGCTCTCCAGGGGGAAGGGAGTAGGGGATGGGTGGGGCGTAGGCGTAGGCAAACGAGCGATGGCAGTGGCCAACACATTGGCCAAAGGCACCGGCGTGGGGGTAGGCTGAGGGGTGGGTGTAGGCACACCAGCGATAGCCGTAGCCACGATAGCCTCCACCGGGACAGGTGTGGGGGATGGAACGCGTGCCACTACCGTGGCCACCACCTTCTCCAGGGGAGGGCCACATCCAGCCAGCAGAAGCGGGCTAACCAGCACCACCCAGCACAGGAGGAACCTGACTACCCACCCCCTGGAAACCCACCACCCAGGAGAGACCTTTTGCGTGCCCAAAGGAAACACCGACACCCTACAGGTCTTCTGGCTCTACCAGAGACACCGGGGGCTTCCCGGCCCACACCCGCTGGATGTTGTAGAAGGCGAACTTCGCTCGGCGCGCCCACCCTTCATAAGCCGTCCCAGCCGTGTGAGGCGTAAGCACCACATTGGGCATACGCAGAAGGGGGTTATCTGGGTTTATTGGCTCCCGGGAGAACACATCCAGCCCAGCCCCAGC